>NZ_JBCHKV010000005.1:0-396126 GCF_039023525.1 Mycobacterium sp. 050272
CTCCACGACGAACCGGGGCCTGCTACCCGGCGCTCCGGTACCTACCGGGACGGGACTTCCACCCGCTAGTCCAGTCCAACTTTCAGGACGCAACAAGCGCCAGATCGTACTCACCGCACCCGGTGAGGTCTTCCTCCAACATGCCCGCGAGGTCATCCATACCGCGCAGCGGGCGCAGGCGTCGGTGGCCGACTATCGCGACCAGCTGACCGGCAGCGTCACGCTCGGCACGCTGATGTCGTGGGGCGGGCTGAACCTGGCGGCCGTGCTAGAAGAGTTCCGCCGCCTGCACCCGTTGGTCTCGATTCAGTTGCGGCAGAGCCTGACCGGGTCGGCCGGTCATCTGGACGCGATTGCCGACGGCAAGATGGATCTCGCCCTGGTCTCCCTCTCCTCCTCGCCGTCGCGGCTAGTCGCGTTGCGGGAACTGACCCACGAGCCGATGGTCTTCGTCTGCGAATCCAGCCATCCGCTGGCGCGTCGCCGACAAGTGAAGCTAGGCGACCTCGATGGGCTTGACTTCATCAACTTCCCGCGCGGGTGGGGAATCCGCCAGCGCCTCGATGCGGGTTTCGCCGCGGCCGGCGTGCGGCCGACGAGTGCGTATGAGGTTGCCGATTACGCGATCGCCGCCGAACTCGTCAGGCATCGACTGGCCGCGACCGTGCTGCCGATCAGTGCGGCCGAACGGTTCCCCGACCTACGGGTCATTCCGCTGAGCCCGCCGCTGACCTGGACCTTGTATCTGGCCTGCGCGCAGTCCCAAACCGGCGGCGCGGTACGGGCACTCGTCGACACCATCACCCGCTACGTCGACTGATGAAATTCATTGTGCTGCAGGGTATCTGCGGCGCACTCCGTCGTCGAAGTCGGGCCCGAGTTGGCTCACGTTATTGCGCACGTCGGCGCGGATCGCGGTGAGGGCGTTGCCGAGGTCGCCGGGCTGGCGCGCCGGTGGTGCGGCCCTGGTTGTCAGCGCTGAATTTCACGATGCAGTTGCTGCGCATATCGCGAACGAATTTCTTGATGCCGCAACCCGTTTGAGCTTTGACGCAGTCCTCACCGTTCACCGGTCTGGTTGGTTGTCGGTGGTGGTTGGGGTTGGAAGGGGTCATACCACCACCAGTCGGCGCGCTCACCGATGGGCCCGGGGCACGGTGGGACATCGGGCCGGGGACGAGTGGGTGGACGCGCGAGCGATCCTGCGCTCAGTGGTCGGCCGTCCTCGTCGGTGACGATGAGAGCGTCAGCAAGCCCGGTGATGGTGATCACGCCCCGATGATGCAACCGGTGGTGATACGGGCAGAGCAGCACCAGGTTGGCCAACTCGGTGGGGCCGCCGTCTTCCCAGTGCACGATGTGATGTGCGTGCAGACCGCGGGTGGCCCCACAGCCGGGGATCGCGCAGCTGCGGTGGCGGTGCTCGAGGGCGCGACGGAGCCGCCGGCTGATCACCCGGGTGGATCGGCCGGCGCCGATGAGTTCGCCGTCGCGTTCGAACCAGACTTCGCAAGTGGCATCACAGGTCAGGTAGCGGCGTTCGGCATCGGTGAGTAACGGACCCAGATGCAGCGCCGCAGCACGCTGCTCAATATCGAGGTGCACGACCACGGTGGTGTGCTGCCCATGCGGTCGGCGGGCCACCTCACTATCCCACCCCGTCTCGACCAGGCGCATCAACGCGTCGATGGCGGTCGGCAGCGGGGGCCTGTCCTCGGCGGCGCTTTCGGCGTGATCGCGTTTCCACTCGGCGAAAAGCGCGTCGCGATGAGACGCCAGTGCCGCATCGAACTTGGCCGCGTCCAGGTGCGGAAGTTTGATCCGCCAACACGTGAACTCCTCATCAGAGCTCTGGCTGATCGAGGCCTGCGGGTCCGGCCGCGCCGCATCCGGGTCGGGTCGTGGTTCCAGCTTGACCGCGGTACGCAACTGGCTGACCGTCGCCACCGCCGCCAGCTCCGCATAATGCTCATCGGATCCCTGACCCGCCCGCGCCGCGATCACCCCGACCTGATCCAGCGACAACCGACCCTGGGCCATGCCCGCCGCACACCGCGGAAACTCCTCGAGCCGACGCGCCACCGTGGTGATCGTGTGGGCATTGGCCGAGGACAAGGCCAGCTTCCAGCCCAGCAACGCCGCGACCGAGCGCGCACCCGTCATTCCGCACAACTCGTCCCGATCGATCTCAGCGGCGATCTCCACAATGCGCCCATCAATCGCATTGCGCTGGCCGGCCAACTCCGCCAACTCCTCAAACAACACCTCAAGGCGCTGCTTAGGGCTCACCGCCACGGAAACCGATGTGGTCGAAGACATAACAACATCCTCGCAGCCGGGTACGACATATCCCGGCCGCTCAACTCCGCACCAGGCATGCCTCGCGTCCCTATCCACAGTCACGAGTTTGTCCACAGACTCTTGCCGACCATCGACCGTGGATGGCGGTGGCTCGTCGCAACCCCCGCCAACCCCAAATAGTCAGCGAAGTCAGGTCATACCACTCAGTCCGCCGCTGACATGGACGCTGTATCTGGCCTCCGCGCAGTCCCAAACCGGCGGCGCCGTCACAGCAATCGTCGAACGTTATTGTGCTGCAAGGGCTCTGCGGCGAACGCCGTCATCAAAGTCAGCGCCGAGCGCTGCGTAGGCGCCCGCGTACTTCTGAGTGAGTCGGGCACGGTCGGACTCGCTCAGGTTTGCCAGGCGGTCGGGATCGGTGTTGTCGGCGAGATCCGCGAGCTTCACTTCCCGCGCGGTCGGGTGCTCGCTGATGCGCTGGTAGTAGGTGGCCGACGGTTGGTCGCTGCGGCGGGTGAGCAGCTCGATCGCGTCGATCGCCGCTTGCGGGATGCCGCGATCGCTCAGTTCCGCCGCGTCGAAACCCGTGTCCTCAATAACGTCGTGCAGCAAGGCCGCGACCACGGCATCGGTATTGGCGGGATCCACATAAGAAGCCACTCGGCGAACGTGTCCGACGTAGGGCATGCCGGCCTTGTCGACCTGGCCCGCGTGCGCCTCGGCCGCGATCGCGTCTGCCACAGCTATGGGGTCCAACGCGGCCGTCCTTTCACTCGCCGGGGTGGAGGCCTTCCGACTTGAGGATGTCGATGACGTCGATCGCGGCGTCGTCGGGCTCTTCGTTGTTGGTGGCGATGGGGTCGAATCGGCCGCCCTTGTCGTACAAGAAGCGCTCGCGGTACGCCCAATAGGCAGCATCGGCAATCGCGGTGACCGCCTTCCAGTTCAAGGCCGCGCCGATACCGACTCCGATGATGGGCACCAACTGACCAAGTTTCTTGCTCGCCAAGGACTCGACGAAGTTGACGGCGAACTTCTGAACCACCTTGGCGAACGCTTGTTGGTCGAGTTCGTGCCAGGTGTCGTCTCGGGCGAGGCTTTCGGTCAATATCGCAAGCTGTTGGTAGGCAGCGGCTTTCGCTGACGTTGAGCCAGCCAGCCCCAAACCGATGACTTGCATCAGGAAGATCTCTTCGGCGGGGTCGCGCGGGTCGTAGCCGTAATAGAGCGCGTGCTGAGCCACCACTCCAGTGCACGCGGTCAACAGCGCTGCGGCATCGACGCCCATCGCCGTAGCGACCGCCCCCAATCCGGGAACGGCCGCGGCCCCGGCCGTTGCCGCCGCCCCCGCGGCTGTCACCGCCTCGCCGCCGCTGATGACGAGGCCGGCTGCCGCACCTTCTGCGGCTGCCGATAGCGAGTAGGCGTGATGCAGCAGAGTGAACGACGCCACGTCGTCGATGGTCTTCAGGTCGAGTTTCTTGATGTCATCGAGGTTTTGTACCGCATGACCTTTTTTCGCATACGTGCCGATGACGAGCGACTCGGATGTCGTGAGTTGGCTCGTCCTGCTCATGACCTTGCCCGCACCCTCGGCCGTGGTGTCCACCACCGCGACGACGGGTTCGGTCACCGTCTTGACGCCCGGAGCGTTCAGCAGTTTGTTGACCAGGCCCGGCCCAATGCCTCTTACATCGAAGGGAAGCAGCCGGCGTGACTTGCGCCCGAGGACGCGCTCCTTGTGCGTGGCGACCTTCTCGAGCTGTTCGTGCTCGTAGTCAGATAGCGCCACCTGCTGCTCCCCACGTGATGTTCTGAGCAACATCACAGCACAGGCGGGAGAAGTCAGCAGGCTGGCTCGGGCCTGCAAGCCGCCGCCGGTGGCCGCGCAGCTCAAATCTGCTCGCTGAGCGCGGGAAATCCGCCATACGCCTCGATGCAGGTTTCGACGCGACCTGCGGCGCCCAACTAGCGCCTACGCCGCCGACCTCGATCGACATCAGCGTTGTCTGGCCGCCAGTCGTCGCTGTCCGCTCGCCATCGACCATTCCTACGGCCGCGGTGGCAGTGCCGCCAGCCAACCGTCCGTAACCAGCTCGATGATCTGCCCGTCCGGGTCGCGGATGATGCCCATCATGTCCGACACCGCCTCTTCGACCACCGATCCCCCGAGCTCTGGAACCATCGCCAACACAGCAGCAAGATCAGAGACTGATAGCGAAATGTGGGTCAGCCCAACCTCATCCATGACACGCGTCGGCCCGGCATGCACTTCGCGTCTCGAATAGTCGATGAGTTCGAGCACAAAGCCGTCTTTCACCAGATACGTCGCCTTCACCCCGAGCGGCTCGGGAAGCTGCACCACCTGCGCTGTCATGTTGTCGGGCGGTTCGAGCTCCCACCAGTACTGGAAACCGAGCACTTCCTCGTAGAACCGGCGCGACCGCTCGGTATCCCGAACACACAGACCGACGTGGTTGAAAACCGTTCGATGCTCCGTCATCTCTCCTACTTCAGTTGCCTGGGCCAAAAGCGTAATAATGCAAAGATAGCCAGAATGCAGTCAACGCCCACCCCGCCCGACGTCAGCCCCGACGCCGTGGTCGACTTCGACCATCACTCGGACGACTTCAACGCCAACCAAGAAGCGGTCAACGCCGAGCTGAGACAACGCTGCCCCGTCGCCTGGAACACCAACTACGACGGCTTTTGGTACGCGAGTAGCTACGCCGCGGTCAGCCAAATGGCCCGCGACGGCGACACCTTCGCCCACAAATACCAACCCAACGCCCCCGACGGCGTCGACTACCAAGGCGAGATGGGCATCCCCCGCCCCGACAACCAACCGGCCCTGGGCATCGGCGAAATAGACGGGCCCTACCACCTCGCGCTGCGACACGCGCTCGCCCCGTTCCTCTCCCCGGGCGCCGTCGACAGACTCCGACCCTTCATGGAAGACACCGCACACCACTTCCTGGATCAACGCATCGAACACGGCCAGCTGGACCTCGTCCTCGACTACGCCAGCCCCGTCCCGGCCATCCTCACCATGAAGCTGATGGGCCTGCCCCACGACAACTGGGCGCTCTACGCGACCCTGTTCCACAACGTCATGGCCGTCCCGCAGGACAGCGCCGAGTACGCCGACGCCATCGCCAAAGTCCCCGCCATGATGCAAGAGGTCCTCGAGTACGCGGCCGCCCGGCGAGCCAAACCGACCGACGACCTGACCAGCTTCCTCATCCAATTCGAGTTCGACGGGCAACGCCTCACCGACGAACAGCTACTCAACATCCTCTGGAACCTGATCGCCGGTGGTGTCGACACCACCACCTCCCAAACCGCGCTCACGCTAAGGTATCTCGGCACCCACCCGGACCTACGGCAGCAGCTCATCGAAAACCCCCAGCTTTACCGCACCGCCACCGACGAATTCCTGCGCTACTTCTCGGTCAACCGCACGCTAAGCCGCACAGTTTCCAAAGACGTTGAGCTGCAAGGCCAATGCCTGCGCAAGAACGACCGCGTCATCATCAGCTGGCTGTCCGCCAATCACGACGAGCAAGAATTCGCAAAGCCCGACGAAGTCGTCCTCGACCGCTCCCCCAACCGACACGTCGCGTTCGGCCTCGGCCCGCACCGCTGCATAGGCTCGCATCTGGCCCGCGTCATGTCCGAGGTCATGGTCAAAGCGGTGCTCGACCGCATGCCCGACTACGAGGTCGACGAAGACGGCGTCCAGCAATACCTGGGCAACCCCGCCATGACCGGGCTGGGCACTCTGCCGGTCACCTTCACCCCGGGACAAAGCCGGCAAACCCCGCGGCCGTGGTGAAATGACCAAAACCGTTGCTTCACAACGGGATCAGTACCGCTTCCATGGGCCCAGGCCCCAGCGCATGACGTCCCGCCGGTAGCCGCACCGCCTCGCCGGGACGCAAAGCCTGCCCATCATGCTCGGCCGTACCCGCCACGACGACCAGCACTCCGCCGCCGGCCAGCGTGACCTCCAGCGGCCGGCCGCCGGCCGGGATGGTCAGCCGATAGGCCGGCCACGGGTGGCCCGGGTTCTCCACCCGAATCCCGGGTGCACTGGGCAGGGTGCCCGACGCCGGCCGGTCGCGGTGCAGCTCGACGCCGAGCATGCGGATCGGCGCGGCGTTGGCGGGGGCGCCGACGACGCGGTGGATCAGGGGGTGCGTGCGGTGCGGCTGCGCGATGAGCGTGCCGGTGGGCATCGAAATCCAACCGCCGCCAAACTTGCGGGCGAGCAGCCACCCCAGCTGCCGCAGCAGCGGCGTGGACCGCCCCGGGCGGGTACCCGGGTCCTGATGTCCCGGCTCCTCGGAGCGGAACCTACCACCCGCGGTGACGACGTAGAGGGTGTCGAAGGTGTGGCGGTGAAACATGGTGGCGGCCCCGGGCGCGATAGTTGCCTCGTAGATCCGCACATCCGCGTCGCCGAACTGCTCGACGTGATTCGGCTCGATGGTGACATCTACCCAATCGACTCCGAAATCGCTGCCTTTGTCCACGATAGTCATTGTCTGTCAACTCTTTCCGAACCCAACGACCCGATCTGGGTAAGCCAGGCGACGGTGTCGGCAAGTTGTTGTTTCAGCGGCGTGTGGTTCAGCCCGAGTTCCTCGCGGGCCACCTGGTCGTCTACTCGCAAATCCCCCACCGCACGCCGATACTTGGCGACAGTCAATTCCGGCTCGCGACCGGTGAGCGCGGAGCTGACCGTCGATGCCGCGCACAGCAAGGCGACGACCAGTCGCGGAGTCACCCGCGTGGTCGGCGGTTTGCCCAGCAGCTCCTCGATGGTGTTGACGACCTCTTTGAAGGACGCGCGGACCCCGCCGAGGACGATGCGCTGCGCGGTGCCGCCGGCGGTCACCGCGGCCAGCTGTGCTTCCACCACATCGCGGACCCAGGCCCACGTCGCCGACCCGGGTGGTACCAGCCGCAGGTTGCCGCTGGCAATCGGAAGGATCAGTTGCCGCGACCAGTTGGTCGCGTCGTAGGCGCCAAGGATGTTGACGGGGTTGAGGATCAGAGCATCGAGGCCGCGGCGTGCGCACGCGTCCAGAATCAGTTCTTCGGCAGCTCGTTTGCTCTTGCCGTAGTTGTCCCCGCGCCGCAACACATTCGACGGGGTGCGCTCGTCGATCACCACACCGGGCTGATACCCGAACGAGGAGATCGACGACGTGTAGATCAGCCGCCGCGCGCCGCGAGCGCGCACAGCGTCGACGACCGCCGCGGTGCCTGCGACGTTGTCATGAAACTGGGCCCTCCTATTCCGGGACCACGTCGTGGTGTTGGCGGCCAGATGGAAGACCGCGTCGGTGCCGGGCGACAGTGAGTCGGTGACGGTGGACGCATCGGTGACGTCACCGAATCGCACGTCGACCTCGGGTGGCAGCACCTCGACCCGGTCGGTTGGCCGGCACAACGCCGTGACGTGCCAGCCGTCCGCGACCAGGCGTTCGGTCAGATGACGGCCGACGAAACCGGCCGCTCCGGTGACGTAGGCGGTGCGGGGCATGACGTCCTTGCTGGTATGGCTGGTGGCCGCGGGTTCACCAGGCATCCGACCATCTTCCAAGCCGCCGCAACAGGGGCGGAAGTCCCGCGGGTGCGGGTCGTTCGATCCCACCCCGCGCGGCCTGCTTGACCAGCGGTCAGCCGAGGTCCACTGTCGATACATGAACGAGCCCGTCACGACGCTGGCCGACCTGAAGAACGACTTGGCGGGCCGGCATAAATGGACGCCGAGCAGCGGCACACAAGTCGACCCGGCGATCGTCGACGCCGACATGGCGGCCCTCGATCGCGACGGTTATGTCATCTGGGAGAACCTGCTCAGCGCCGACGAGTGCGAGCAGATCCGCGACACCGTCACCCCCTGGCTCGGCCATACCGGACGCAACGCCTTCGAAGGCCGAAAAACCCAGCGCATCTACAGCGTGCTGAGCAGGACCCGCCAGTGCGACCGAATTGTCGAACATCCGCGCGTGCTGGCGGTGCTCGATCGGCTGTTGATGCCCAACTACCTGCTTTCGGCGTTGCAGGCCATCAACATTCAGCCCGGCGAGGCCGCGCAACTGCCCCACCACGACGACGGGTTCTACCCGATTCCCCGACCGCGAGACCCATTGGCCGCCGCGACAATCTGGGCCATCGACGACTTCACCGCCGACAACGGCGCCACCGTCGTCTTCCCCGGCAGCCACCGCTGGCCCAACCGCCCACCCGGCCCCGACGACAAGTCGATACCCGTCGTCATGCCCGCCGGCTCCTGCGTCTTTTTCGTGGGAACGCTCTGGCACGGTGGCGGCGCCAACACCACCGACCAGTCACGGCTGGCCGTCACCGCCCAGTACTGCCAGCCATGGCTGCGGACGATGGAGGCCTTCGCACTGTCGGTGCCGCAGGACGTCGCGCGACGGCTCTCCGCCGACATCCAGCGCATGATCGGCTACAGCATCCACCCGCCGTTCGTCGGCGCCGTCGACGGCCTGCACCCGTTGCGACTGTTGGAGCAGCCGTAAGACCTCAGTACGCCAGTGTCGGAGTGCGGCGGATCCACTCAGGTGTGTCCAATTGGTCGAGGACGAAGGCGGCGAGGTCGGCGCGCGACAGCGTCCATCCTCCCCGCGGATTGTGTCCGTCTTCGATGCGGTAGTCGCCGCGCGCGCGGGCGTCGGTCAAGCGTGCTGCGCGGACCAGGGTCCACTGCCGGTCGCTCTCTCGCACGATGGCCTCCATCGCTTGCATGTCGGCGTACACCTCACGCAGGAACAACGGACGAATCACCGCCCGGTAGATCAGAGGAAGCGCCGGGTCGCGAAAATTGACCCCGCGCGAGGAGACACAGATAAATCGGGAAATCCGTTGGTGCCGTAGAGAATTGACGATGTTGTGCGTGCCCGCCGAAAATAACTGATGGGGATGACGCCCCGCACTGGCGATGGCCGAGATGACGGCCTCTGACTCGTGGACGGCGGCGTCCACCGACGCCGGGTCGCGTACGTCAGCGGTGGCGGTGCGCAGTCGCCCGCTAGCCGACCACTTCGCTGCGATGCCGCCGAGCGCCGCTGGATGCCGGGCGATAGCGATGACGCGGTACCCACGCGTCAGTGCTTGATCGACGATGTGCGCCCCGGTTCGACCGGTGGCGCCGAATACCGCCACGGTGCTCACCGTCGTACCTCGATTCGCTCCAGGGTTCGATCCACCCGATAAATAGCGAGCTCCGACGTCGAATAGTGGTTGGCAACATCGATGTGTTCGCGGAACCGGTCGTCGTGGAACGCCGCGGTGAAGTGATCGATCGAGGCCCACTGCACCACTTCGGCGAGGAGTGCACTGTCTTCGGCCATCAGGAAGCTAGCCGAGACGAAGCCTGAAAGGTACTGAATGTGGTCACGCGTTTCGCTCTGGTTGTATTCATTGATCCAGTTCTGCTTGCCCGGCACGGGTTCGATAGTGATGATGCCGGTGACCAGTTGACTGCCCGGCTGCGGCATCTCGATTACCGCGCGGCCGAGACCGTCACCGCTCACGACGGCGCCGACTCGGTACAGGTCGCTGCTGACGACGGTGCTTTCCCGAGGCCCGGCGCCGGCGTGGCCCGCGATTGTCGGCCCGCCGGCGTCGGCTCCGTTGTCCCATTGCAGGTATTGCACGAGACGCTCGGTGCCGGGTGTCACCGCCGGCCCTGGCCCGGGCACCCTGGTCAACCAGGCCCCGCCGGCGAAATCAGTTCTGCCCGCAGCAAATTCCTCTGCAGCAGTACACAACGACGCCAACACCGAAGCGTGCTTCTCGGCCGCCACGTCGAACGTCGTCAGCGCAGCCAGGATCATCGGCGTGATGATCATCGGAGTGCACCGTGAGCCGCGTCGGCGACGACCCGCGACCGCTCCGGAGATTCAGGGATCATCGCTAGACTCCTTATATGTCAGGTTCCTTACATTTACGACGGTAGCATAGATGTAAGGTTCCTAACATGACGGAAGCAGAGCAGGGCCCGGGATACCTGATCAAACGAGTACAACAGTCCCTGCGACGCCATTGCGATACCGCGCTGAAGCCGACGGGACTGTCGATGGCTCAGTACTCGGTACTGCGAGCACTTGCCGCCCATCCCGAGGCGTCGGCGGCGGAACTGGCTCGGCTCTGCTTCGTCACGCGGCAGTCCCTGCAGGACGTGCTGAACACGCTGCGGGCCGACGGACACGTCGAGCCATCCAGCGCACCGGCGCGCGGTCGGGCCCGCTCACTGCAACTGACCGCACGGGGCGCCCAACTCCTCGCAGGCGGGGACTCGGCGGTACGCCAGGTCGAATCGGTGATGGTGCAGGGAATGTCAGCCCCAACGCGCAACCGGCTCGCCGAACTCTTGATGCGCTGCGCCGAGAACCTCGAAACCGCGGATGTCTACGCCGTCGAATAACGCGCCCGGGTGACCGTGCCCTCTGGCAATACCCCTCCCCGAGAGATGCTGGGCCCCAGCATAAGTCGTTACGTCCCCGCTTCGCATCTCGATAAGGCCAGTTGCGCACTCACAGCAATGGCGTTACGGTCGTATTTACTTAATCTAGGTTGATCAACCTATGATGACTGTTCGAGGTCGAAAGAGGCGACTTTTATGGCACATCCCAGCGCTGGCCTGCAGGGCAAGAGTGCACTCATTACCGGGTCAACCCGCGGCATTGGCGAGAAGATCGCGCAGCGCTTTGCCGAAGCCGGCGCACACGTGGTGATCACAGGTCGTACCGAATCGGCCGGCGTGGCAACCGAAGAACGGATTCGCGCATCCGGCGGTGACGCGACCTTTGTCGCCATGGATATCGGGATCGAAGACGACGTTGCCCGCGCGGTCGAGGGCGCGGTCCGGGCCTACGGACGCCTCGACATTTTGGTCAACAACGCCGCTCCGACCGATGTGGTCGCAGGCGGTGACAACGACGTCGCAACCTTGAGCACCGACAAGCTGAACGCCATCATCATCCCGGGACTTTTCGGGCAATTCTGGGCCTGCAAGTACGCTCTGCCACATCTGAGTCGGACGGGCGCGGGCGCGATCGTCAACGTCTCCGCGTCGAGTTCCTTGATCGGCGTGCCCAAGGCAGCCGGATATTCCGCGGTAAAAGGCGCGATGAACGCACTGAGCCGTCAGATCGCCGTCGATTTCGCCTCGGCGGGCGTGCGGTCCAACACCATCATCACCGGGCCAATTCTCACCGACAAAGCGCAGGCGCTGTTGGAGGCAAATCCGGAAGCCGCAGCGGCTTTCGCCTCGATGCTGCTGACGCGGCCCGGCCGGCCCGTCGACATCGCCGAGGCGGCCTTGTTTTTGGCCTCCGACGCCGCGGGTTTCATCACAGGCATCGAGTTGCCGGTCAACGGAGGACTGCTGGCTACCCGCAACATTCCAGCGGTGAGCCAGTTGCAGCGGAATTAGCAGACCTAGAAGTTGCAAAGGTGGTGGCGCGCATGCAATTCGCGTTCAAGACTCCCCCGCAGAACTCGACGTGGCCCGACATGCTCGGGTTGTGGCGGGCCGCGGACGAAATGGAGGTTTTCGAGTCGGGTTGGGTCTTCGACCATTTCTACCCGCTGTTCCCCAATCCCAACGGTCCGTGCCTCGAAGGGTGGACCACTCTGACGGCGTTGGCGCAGGCAACCACGCGACTGCGGTTGGGGGCGCTCGTCACCGGCATCCACTACCGCCACCCGGCGGTCCTTGCCAATATGGTCGCCGCACTGGACATCATCTCCGGCGGCCGACTAGAGCTGGGCATCGGCGCCGGCTGGAATCAGCAGGAATCCGACGCCTACGGCATCGAACTGGGGTCGGTCACCGAACGACTGGATCGATTTGAGGAAGCCTGTCAGGTGCTCATCGCACTACTGACCCAAGAGACCACCGACTTCAATGGCAGCTTCTATCGACTCAAAGGGGCCCGCAATGAGCCCAAGGGTCCGCAGCGTCCACACCCGCCGATCTGCATCGGCGGCGGCGGCGAGAAGCGAACCCTGAGGATCACGGCCAAGTATGCGCAGCATTGGAACTTCTCCAACGGCACACCGGATGTCTTTGCCCACAAACGTGATGTGCTGTTCGCCCACTGCGCCGACGTCGGCCGCGACCCTCAAGAAATCCGGATCTCAGCGCAACTCGCATGGGACGCGGAAACCGATCTCGCGCAGGTGATCGACGGATGCGCAGCCTTAGGCGATCGCGGCCTGGACTTGGCGATCATCTATCTGCCGACCCCGTATGAACCGGCCGAGCTCGAGAAGCTGGCCCATGCGATCCGAGACTCGGGGCTACTGACTCCCCGGTAGCAGCGAGGGAACTAGCTCAAGCGGTTTTGATCAAGACAGCTTGGGAAAGGCTCTGCTGCGGATATCCTGCGACATGTGACTGCGGACCATACCTACCGATCAGCCGCGCGCGCCGCGCACGATTTGCGGGTGGTGTTCAGCAGGCTGCGCCGCCAGCTTCTGGCGAGCGCGGACAATTCGGAACTGACTCCCCCACAGCTGGCCATACTCAGTCGACTCGGCAAAGAAGGGCCAATGTCAGCCGCCGACCTCGCGCACGCCGAAAAGGTGCGACCGCAAGCCATCACACCCATCCTGAGTGCGCTTGCGGCCAAGCGGCTCATCAAACGACGGCCGGACCCGACCGACCGCAGGCGAATAGTGGTGTCGCTCAGCGCCGCCGGAGAGAACGTGATCACCGGGCGGAACCGTATCGCTGATGAATGGTTGACCAACGCACTTTCTCGCCACTGCACCCAAGCTGAGCGACAAACCATCATCGATGCGATGGCCGTATTGGATCGGGTGACCACCGCCGCCGCGACCGATCCGCAGAACTAAGCAACGATTCGAACTCGTTCAGCTAGGGCGCAGCGCGATCCGTCAAGCTATATTGACAGCCTAGATTGATCAAGCTACTTTGATTACATGACGTCTTAGCCTTTCGGTGACCCGTATTCCTTGGCGCGAAATGATTATCGGGACGGTCACCTCCCGACCACACCGCGGTGGGCGGCCGCAGCTGGCGGCCGCTGACGCAGCGATCCTCAGACGGAGAGGGATGACGAAGACATGGATCTAGGAATACATTTCATCGACTTTCTGCCGGGCGATCCGCAGCAGTTGGCACCAACCCTGGTGGCGTCGGCCCAGCGCGCCGAACAGGCGGGGGCAGCCATGTTCACGCTGGCCGACCACATGTTCCAGATGGAAGGGATCGGCCAGGCAACTGATCCCTTCCTGGAGGGCTACACGTCGCTGGGATTCGTTGCCGCACAGACAGAAAAGATCTCCCTGGGCATGTTGGTGACCGGGGTGACGTACCGCCATCCCGGTGTCCTTGCCAAAACGCTCACCACATTGGATGTCCTGTCGCAGGGCCGTGCCGTGCTCGGCATCGGCGCGGCGTGGTATGAGCGTGAGCACGTCGCGCTCGGTATTCCCTATCCACCGCTGGCGCGACGGTTTGAGATGGTCGAGGAGTCAATCCAGATCTGCCGACAAATGTGGAGCGACAACGACGGGCCCTACCACGGTCGGCACTATCAGCTCGCCGAAACGATTTGCCAACCGCCGCCCATTAGGCGTCCACCGATCCTCATTGGCGGCTCCGGGGAAAAGAAGACGCTACGGCTGGTCGCCCAATACGCCGATATATGGAACAGCAGTGTCGCAACAGCAGAGGACTTTACGCACAAAATCGATGTGCTGCGGCAGCACTGCGACGTGATCGGACGGGACCCTGCCGAGATTCGCAAGACCCTGATGATGGGACCTCATCTCGACCCGTTCACTGATCCGACAGCATTCTGGCGCGCAGTGGAGGGATTTGCTCAGGCCGGCGTCGAGCTCATCAACATTGGTCCGCTGCCCGGCAATCCGGATCCAGTCGGCTACGTTGCCCGACTGGGCGACCAGATCGTCCCCCAACTGGCCGAGTACGGGTGATGATGTGGGTCAACACATTTACGCCATCGGTCGCGGGTAGCCCGTCGTGAGTGCTCGCGTCGTCGTTATCGGGATTGCCGGCGACGGACGCTCGGCAATCCTGGCCGACAAAACGCTGCAACCCGAAGCGATATCGTTCAGCGATGCGGCGGCCAGGGCCGCCCTTGAGTGGAAATCAGCTGACCAACCGCCGGGCGAGTCAGCCGTGCTCTTTTGTCAACTGTGGCCGCTCAGCGAGACCGCTGCGCCCGAACATTCACCGCCAGCCGCTGGCCACGGCGAAATCAGTTGGAGCATCACCTCGATCGGACCCCACACGTACATTCCCTTGCACGCGACGTCCAGCGTGGACCACTGCCTGGTACTCAGCGGCACCGTCGCGCTCGAATCCGAGACCGGAGAAGCATGGCTTCGAACCGGCCACGCCGTGACCATCGTGGCTGCCCCCCCACGCGTGGCGTGCGGGACAGAACGGCTGCACGATCGCCACCCTGAGCCGGCAGGTGGTCGAACAGCGCTAAGCACGGCGCTCACAGCAGCGTAGGAGGCGACAACTGGCCCGGCTGAGGCCAATTGCTGAACGCCTCGGCATAGCTGTGACTCATCACCTCAAGCACGGTGCCCCACGGATCGGTGGTGTATGCCAGCATCCAGGACCGGCCGGGCACGAAATGGTACGGCGCCGTCAGCAACGTGCCGCCCCGATCGACGATGCGGTCGACCATGCCCGCGACGTCCGGGTGGGTGATGCATAAGTGCCACAGGCCGCGATCGAGCCAACGCACCGGCTCCTGTGGCGACCGCGGTTCGCGCGTGGGCGGATCGACGAACTGGAAGAGTTCGATACCAACCGAATTCGCGCTCAGCAGATGTGCCTGCCAGGCTCGGCGAAACCGACTGCCGAACACGCCCGCGGCCTCTGGGTGTCCGTCAGAATGCAGCTCCCGCGGGCCCATGATGCAGCGGAAGCCGAAGACCGCGCCATACCAGTCGATCGCCGCATTGATGTCAGGGACGGTCACCCCCACGTGGTTGATGGCAAGGCCGGCCATGGGTTCGAGTGCCATCAGCGACTCCTTTCGAGTCCGTCCTCACCAGGGCAGGTCGCCAGCGTCCCAACGCTTTTGAACGTCGGGGTACAGCGAAGTGAGATCATGGGGCAGCGATGCCTTGACGTGGCGAGTCCTGTCATCGGTTAACACCTCCTCGGCACCGTGCTGAATCGCCGCCAGCGTCTGGGAAGCGACGTCGCCGGGTGAAAGCTTCGCTTCTGCAACGCTGTCCGCCATGTCGGTGTCGATCCACCCCGCGTGCACGCCGACGACGAGGGTTTTCTGCGCGCGCAGCTCGACGCGAATCGCGTTGGTCAGGGCCCACTCGGCGGATTTCGACGCCCCGTAAGAACCGTTGAACGGAGAGGCGAACCAACTGGCGATCGACAAGATGTTGACCAGCGCGCCGCCGCCTTGACGGGCAAGAATGGGAGCGAATGCGCGGCACATCGCCAGTGTTCCAAAGTAATTAGTCTCCATTTCACTGCGCGCCGCGCTCAGGTCGGGCGAGGCCAACAGGGGGCTTCGCAGCATCGCCCCGGCGTTGTTGATCAGGACTGTGACGTCTGGGCACTCCGACACCACGCGTCGGACGTCATCCGAGTTGGTGACGTCGAGGCGGATCGGGACTACCCGGTCATCGTCAACGTCGACCGCGTCCGGATTTCGGGCCGCCGCGTACACGCGAGCCGCGCCCCCGTCGAGCAGCTCTCGCACGAATGCCTTTCCGAGACCGCGGTTCGCCCCGGTCACCAATGCATGCTTGCCCGCGATGGCAACGCCGCCGGGTGACTTGATGGTTTCCTCGTTCATGACCTTTCTCCCTTCGGGTTACGAGTCGGTGGACGCACTTCTAGGAGCGCTCATCATCGGCAAGCCCGGCGCCGTGGGCTGCCATCGCGTAGAGCGCGACGTAGTCAGATTCGCCGTATCCGTGTCCGATGGCGGTCTGAAGCAGTTGGTGGGTGCTCGCGGCGACCGGCATCGGAACCTCCAGCGCCCGCGCCGCGGCCAGGGCGAGATCGAAGTCCTTGCGCAGGCCCGCGGTGGTAAAGGTGGGTTCGTAGTCGCGCGCACGAATCGCTTTGCCCTTGGCGGACAACAACTTCGATCCCAAAACCGAGCCGTCGATGAAATCGAGAAACACTGAGGGTGCCACGCCTCCCTTCTCCGTCAGCGTCGTCGCCTCGGCTAACGCTTCGGTCATGATGCCCACCAACAAGTTATGGGCCAGCTTGACCAGTAGCGCCTCCTCGCCCGTGCCGGCGTAGGTCACGCCGGCCGCGATCGCCTCCAGATAGGGCCGCACCGCATCGAAGACCTCCGCCGGGCCCGAAGCGACGATGGATCCGGATCCACCGGCAATCGCGTCGGGGTTGCCGCTGACGGGTGCCGACAGAAACTCGACGTTGTGGCGCGCGGCCTCAGTTCTGACCTCCGCGGCGGCCTCGGCGGACACCGTGGAACAGTTCACGAGGATGCGCGGCGCGGGCCGGCTGCTCAACAACCCATCCGGCCCGAGCGTGACGGCCAGAAGATCTGGCGAAGACATCACGGTGACGAACACGATGTCGCAGCGGCCCAACGCGGCCAGGTTGTCCGCGCGCGAGGCACCCAAGTCCACCAGCGGCGCGGCTTTCGAGGCGGTCCGATTCCAGACAGTCACCGCGACACCACCCGAGATCAGGCGGGCCGCCAGGGCACTCCCCATTCGGCCGGTGCCCAGCCAACCTATCCGAATGTCAGGATCCATGCTTGTCTCATCTCCTCGTCCGTTGCGACCGTGTCTGTCTGTTTTACAGTACAACATTGTGCAGAATAACGCACATCATGGGTGGCGGGCGATGCGCCGCGAGCGTAGATACAGCAGTGCTTTTCGTGCGGACTCCGGCTGCTTTTGTGTACTCTGACCGGGAACAGCTGTACAACATAACGGACGGTCTGAGCAACTGTGACAAAAGGTGGATCAACGCCGCACGTGGCCGGGGGAACGGCGACGGACCTCGGCCCGCGCCTTCGACAGCTCCGGAACGCGCGGGGCATCTCAGTGCGGGAACTGGCCCGCCGGGCCGGCTGCTCACCGAGTCTGATCTCGCAGGTGGAACGCGGCGTCACCACACCGTCCGCCAGCGTCGTCTATGCACTGGCCAATGAGCTCGGCATCTCGCTGGACTTCCTGTTCGGCGCCGGCGAGCAATCAACATCCCCGCCCGCATCGTCAGTGCCGGCCGATGCACTCGCCGCGCCACGGCCCGCTGCGTTGCACCAGTGGGGTCGCGCCAGCGGCGCCAATGGAACGGGGATCGTGCAACGAGCCGGCGATCGCAGCGTCATCGAACTCTCGACGGGGGTCCGCTGGGAGCGACTCACACCGACGCACGACGATCGGGTCGACTTTCTCGAGGTGGTCTACTCCCCCGGTGGCCAATCCTGCGATGGCGGTCAGGCCGTACGGCACGACGGTCGCGAGTATCTGTACGTTCTGCAAGGAGAGCTGGAAGCCGTCATCGGCTTCGACACACTGCGACTATATGAGGGCGACTCCCTGGCCTTCGACCCCACGACGCCTCACCAATACCGCAACCGCACAACGAGAATCGCGCGCGCTTTATCCGTCGTCGTGCACGATGCCACGGGATGAAGTGTCCGCGTCTGCGGGGTACTGTCCGCCGCGCGTCCGCTGTTCGAAGGAAACAATTTCCGTGCAGATCTGGTGCGGGCGTTCTTCCTGGATGAAGTGTTTGGCACCGCTGAGAATGACCGTGCGGTGGTGTGCGAACGCGGCTTCAAATCGCTGACGCTCGCTGGCCCGGAATCCGGTGTCAGCGTCGCCCCACACGATCAGTGCCGGCTTGCCCGCGAGTGCGGACAGGCCGGCTTGGACCTCGGTGAGATAGGTTCGGCTAGCGAGGATTTCGTGCGGAAACAGTGCTGTGGGCACGCGGGACCTCGGTGTCGGGAACGGCCCGCGGTAGGCGGCCTTCTCGGCGGCGGTCAGGCTGCGGCTGACGCCAAACGGCATGAGCAGCCTCACGAAAAGATTGAAGCGCTTGATCAGCCACCGGCTGACCGGGTTGCCCGCGATACGCGAGAACATCGCGATGTGGGTGACATCTTGCGCAGGCCATGCCCAGGTGTTGCCGATGATCAATGAGTGGATCAGCCCGGGGTGGCGGCCGGCGAAGCCGAGTCCGATCGGGCCACCCCAGTCCTGCACCATCAACCGAATATCGGTGAGCCCCAATGCTTCGACGAAGGCTTCGACGATCGCGGAGTGCTCGACGGGTCTGTAACCGTAACCGTCGCGGGCAGTGCTGAGCCCAAATCCGGGATAGTCCAGGGCGATGCATCGAAAAGTTCCGGACAACTCGGCGATCATGTGCCGATACAGGAATGACCACGTGGGGTTCCCGTGTAGGAGCAGCAGCACCGGGCCGCGGCCTTCGTCGACGTAGTGCACGGTATTGCCATCGACTTCCAGATAGTGGTTCTGATACGGGAACTCTGTCGTGTCGAGCC
The DNA here is from genome assembly GCF_039023525.1 of Mycobacterium sp. 050272. Lineage (NCBI taxonomy): Bacteria > Bacillati > Actinomycetota > Actinomycetes > Mycobacteriales > Mycobacteriaceae > Mycobacterium > Mycobacterium sp. 050272. Next base: position 18,882 of record NZ_JBCHKV010000005.1, read on the forward strand.
AAGGCGGCACAGGCGGTGCAGCGGTCATGAAAATATTTCTCTCGTGTGATGTTTGGGCACTCATTGCCCGCCGGGGCCGCGGGCTTGTTCTTGGGTAACAAAACGATTCATGATCGAGAATGTGCCGTTGGGCATCAGCCGTGACATCGGATAGAGAAATTTCACCTGGCCGATTCTCAACTCGGTGCGCCCTGTTGTCAGCCCCCGGACAACCGCTTTGCCCACCGCTGCCGGGGTGATTTTCGGGCCTCCGTAGCCACGGGTCAGTTCGGTGTCAACGGTCGGCGGCAGCACTTCCAGCACCTGGAGCCGATCCTTCTTGGTCTGCTGGCGCAGCGCCTGCGTGAACGCATGCATGCCTGCCTTGGCTGCGGAATACCCGGGATTGGCCGCCAGTGGCGCATAGATCAGACCCGTGGTCACATTGACAATCGCACCCTCGGATCGATCGAGTAGCAGTGGCAGCAGCCCGACCGACAAGTGCATCGGGGCCAACAGGTCAACGGCCACCTCGTCGTCCAGCAAGGTCTGGGCGGTCGCGCCTCGGAGGTCGATCTGGGTCATCGTGCCCGCGTTGTTAACCAAGATGTCCAGTGGGCGACCCCTGCGTAACTGATCGATAAGCCTCGCCCGCTCGGCACCATCACGGAGATCGGCCGTCAGGGTCCGGATATGCGGGTCGATGTCCTGGGCCGCCTGAAGCCGCGCTGCGTTACGACCGACGATGAGCACGTCGGCCCCGGCGGTTCGCAACGCTTTCGCAATTGCCAAGCCGATGCCCGCACCGCCGCCGGTGACCATGGCGAGCTTTCCTGCAACCTTCACCCGATGACTCCTCGTCACTGATTCGGCCGGGGTTCGGCGGTGGATGCCTCTAACCCAATCCGTCGGGCTGAGATCGAGCCCAGCGCCGATGCGGAACCGACGCCGCTCATTCACTCGGTTCAAACAATACGATACGGTAGCGTAGCGTTACGATGCTCGTCAAGATCGCGATAATGAGTCCGTGGAGAAACCGACCGTCACCGGAGTCGACAAGCGGGTGTCGCGCTCCGTCGAGGCCGTGCTCACGGAGACGTACCGTCTGCTGACCGAGGGCGGCATCGGCGGGGTCAGTATGGAGGAGATATCCCGGCGTTCAGGCGTTGCGAAAACCACGATCTACCGACACTGGCCCTCGCGCAGCGCCCTGCTGTTGGACGCCTGCTCCAAACTCGGGGCGAATCGGCCGATTCCAGACAACGGCAGCTTCGAGGCCGACATCGCCACGCTGGTCCGCGACCTCGCCGCGGACCTGCGGGGCGCCCAGTGGGCGTCGATTCTGCCATCGATCGTCGATGCGGCCGAACGCGATCCGGAGCTGGCCCGCGTGCAGGCCGCCCTTCACGAAGCGCTGATGTCGCCGTTCGTCGCCGTGACCGATCGCGCACAGCGACGCGGCGAAATCTCTTCAGATCGGTCCCCCAAGGAGTTGGTCGCCAGCCTGGTGGGCCCGCTCTTCTATCGACGCTGGTTCTCCAAAGAACCGGTAGATGACGCGTTCGTGACACGCCTGATCACCACGGTGGCTAGGGGTCACCGAGAGCGGTGATGGCCATGCTGGGCCCGACATCGCAGGTCCGCCGGTTGATCCCGACTACGACGCCGTGGCGTATTCCAGCACCCGCTCCGACGAATCGACGTGACCATTGCTGATGATCTTCAGCCGATCGGGCCGGACCTGGTAGACGACGCCGTCGACCGGGTTGGTGACATCGAACCCGTCGCCGACGCGTTCGGCGTTGGACAGTTCGATGTGGGCGCCGTCGCTGATCCGCTCGCCGCGGTAATAGTAAGTGCCACTGAGGTTTTGGCAGACCACCGCCAGCGACTTGCGGGTGCGCAGCACGGCGGCGGGCGGATTCCCCGGGTCACACCGCGCGGTCTCGCCGACGAACCCCAACCCGTCGGCGCCCTGCACCGGCCGCGACAGCGTCGGCGTCTTCGGCGGCGGCGCCGGCGTCGAAGGCAGGGCCGACGGTGCCGCCGTCGCGGTCGGGCCGGGCGAACCACTGCGATCGCCACCGAACACCGATATCACCGCCAGGATCAATCCGGCGATCAACACCACCACTGCCGCGGCGGCGAGAATCAGCGGTGCGTGGACGCGACGCGGGGGCGCAGCCGGCTCCTCCGGAACAGAGACATACGGGCTGTACCCCGAGTCGTCCGGATTCGGATAGACCGCCGGGAACGGTCGGGTGCGAGGCAGGGGTGACCCCGCGGCAACCGGCCTATGAGAAGACGAAACCGCTTCCAGGGCCGCGCGGGCAAACGACCCGGCGCAGGAATACCGATCCCCGGGCCGCTTTGCCATCGCGCACTCGATCACGTCATCGAGGCCGCGGCCGATGCCGCGGCGCATGATGCTGGGACGCGGCGCCGGCAAGAACAGGTGCGCGTTCCTGACCTCCTGTTCCGAGCCCTCGAACGGCGGCTGGCCGGTGAGGCATTCGTACAACACGCACGCGAGCGCGTAGACATCGGTCGCGGGCCCAATCTGGCTTCCGCTGAGCAGTTCCGGCGCCAGGTAGGCCAACGAGCCACAACCGCCGGTGCCGAAGTCGACGAGGTAGGCAAAGTCGTCGCGGGTGAGCAACACATTCTCCGGCCGCACGTCGCCGTGCACCAGGCCCGCCGCATGGGCCGCATCCAGCGCTCGCGCCACCTGCCGGACAATCGACGCGGCACGCGACGGCTCCAGCGCACCCTGCTCGCGCAGCAGGTCCCGGAGGCTGCCGCCCTCGACCGGCTGCATGGCGACGAACAGCACTCCGTCGATTTCACCCGAGTCGTAGACCGCAACGGCATGCGGTTCCCGCAGTCGCGACGCTATCCGGGTGTCGCGCCAAAACCGTTGCTGGAAGCCAGCACTGCGCGCGGTCTTCGCACGCAAAAGCTTTAACGCGACCGTCCGATCGTTAACGGTGTCGTAGGCCTCGAACACCTCACCCGTGTCGCCGGTGCCCAGCGGCGAGCGCAGCTCGTATGGCCCGAACCGCGTCCCCAGACGCGAGCGATACGAGGAGAACAATGTGCATTCCTTCCGTCCACTCCGAAGGTAGTCAGCCCCGCGGGTTCCCGCTATCGCCGTCGACATAACCTGCCGGGGCTCACGCGGACTAGGCATACAGTGCCTTCATGAGCGACATCACCACCCGCCTGCGCGAAATCGTCGGAGACCACAATCTGCTAGTGGGCGACGCCATCCCCGACGACTACTGGCACGACGAGGAGTTGAATCATCCGCCGCAGCGCCCGGCTTACGTCGCCAAACCGGCCACCGCCGAAGAGGTCGCGCAGCTGCTGAAAGTGGCTACAGAACATCAGGTTCCGGTGACCGCCCGCGGCTCCGGCACCGGCCTGTCGGGCGCGGCACTCCCACGCGAGGACGGGCTGGTCATCTCGTTCGAGCGGATGAATAAAGTCCTGGAGGTCGACACCACCAATCAGGTCGCCGTCGTCCAACCCGGCGTGACGCTCATCGAGCTCGACGCCGCCACCGCGGACGCAGGCTTGCGCTACATGGTCCAGCCCGGCGAGTTGTCCTCCAGCGTCGGCGGCAACGTCGGCACCAACGCCGGCGGCATGCGCGCGGTCAAATACGGCATCGCCCGTCACAATGTGCTCGGGCTGCAAGCCGTGCTGCCGACCGGCGAGATCATCCGCACCGGCGGCAAGATCGCCAAGGTCTCCACCGGCTACGACCTGACCCAGCTCATCGTCGGCTCCGAAGGCACTCTCGCACTGGCCACCGAGGTGATCGTCAAGCTGCATCCACGCCTTGAGCACAGCGCCACCGTGCTCGCGCCGTTCGCCGATTTCGGCCAGGTGATGCAGGCGGTGCCGCGCGTCATCGCCAGCGGCTTGGGCCCTTACATCCTTGAATACATCGACAACCTGACCATGGCCGCTCTCGTCCATACCCAGAACCTCGAACTCGGTGTCCCAGAACAGGTCCGCGACAGCTGTCAAGCGTATCTCGTTGTGGGACTTGAGAACCGGACCACCGACCGATTGGACGAGGATATCGAGCGGGCCGGTGAGCTGCTCGCCGAACTCGGAGCCGCGGATGCCTATGTGCTGGAAGGTGGTTCGGCGCGCAAGCTGATCGAGGCGCGTGAGAACGCGTTCTGGACGCTGAAGGCGATCGGCGCCGACGACCTGATCGACACCGTCGTACCGCGCGGGGCCATGCCCAAGTTCCTCGAGGCCGTGCGCGGTCTGGCGACGGCGGCCGGCGGTGGCGCGGCGGGTTGCGGCCACGCCGGTGACGGCAACGTACACCTGGCGATCTTCTGCAAGGACCCTGGCGCCCGTAAGCAGTTACTCACCGACATCTTTGCTCTCGCAATGGAATTGGGCGGCGCGATCTCGGGTGAACACGGGCTCGGCCGCGCCAAGGCTCCGTACTGGCGCGAGCTCGAAGACCCCGTCAAGGTCGACCTGCTGCACCGGATCAAGCTGTCTTTCGACCCGGCCAACATCCTCAACCCCGACGTCGTCTTTGCCGCAGAACCCCAGTGATGCCGCATCACTGATTCCGAATTCATTCCCGAATCGCTATCACCCGCGTACTTCTGGTATAGCCAGACAACCCACCCCGTATCGACCCGAAGACTTCTCGGCGGAATTGTTAAAAGCGCCACTATAGAGAGCACGGACGCCCGCACCGTGCCTTATTCTGCTTCGGACAACCGCATACGACAGGGCAGGGGAAATGTTCTCACTGACGCGACGCCGAACCGCGCTGGCGTTGGCGACTGTCGGTCTGCTCGTGTTCGGCTTGCTGTTGTTCACCAGAACCGGCCCCTCAGATCGCGCGGTTACCGGTCCGATCGGACTCTGGATTATCGGCATGTTCTCCAATGACTGCGCCGTCGGCGCCGCGCGGATCGGTCGCGGTCGCCAACGTCTGGCGTGGACCGTGCTGAGCATCGGGCTGGCCGGCTGGACGGCCGGCCAGGCGGTGTGGTGGTACGCGACTGTGGGCGGCATTCCCCCGATGGCGGGCGTCTCGGCGGCCAACTTGGGCTTCGTCATCTTGCCCCTGTGCGCCTTGGCCACCGCCGCCACCATTCCCAGCCGCGACGACTCCCGGTTCGGGATCGGCCTGCTGCTCGACGGCATCCTCGTCGCGGCGTCGTTGTTGATCGTGTTGGCCATCCTGGTGCTGGGCCATTTCGGCCAGCCCGAACAAATCGTCACGATGCCCTTGATGTTGTTGGCCGCCGCGTCCGCGGTATACGCCGGGCTTTTCGTGATGTCGACCATCACCGTGTGGAAAGCCGAGCCGGGCCGCAAACTCTCCCCGGCATTAATGACCGTGGGCTGGGGGGCCATTGCGACGGCCGGAATCATCCACGTCTGGGAAGATCATCCCGAACGAGTGCCCCACGACATCGTCGTTTTCGGCTGGGCCGTCGGAATATATTTCATCGCCCTTTCTGGAATTGCGTCCCGGCCCGGGCCCGAGCTCGATCTCGGCTTTTCTCAGCCGCTGCCGAAAATTTCGCTGTGGCTGCCGTACGGGCCCGTACTGTTGGCCATCGCCGTTGGTGCTGTGCACTTTTGGCCCACAACCCGGGCCGAGGCATTCATTTTCTCAGTCTGCGTGGTGCTATTCCTGACCACGGTCGCCCGCCACCTGTTATTGCTCGACCGCAAACAGCATCTGGCCGCCGCGCTGTCTGACGCGGCCCTGCGGGACCCGCTAACGGGGTTAGCCAATCAGCGGTTATTCGACGATCGGCTGGCCCACGCGGCCCGGCTGCAAATTCACCACGACGTCCCGGCCAGCGTAATTGCGCTCAATATCAGTGATTTCAAGATGGTGAATGACACGCTCGGTTATGCCGTCGGCGACGAGCTACTGCGCAGTGTCGGTGAGCGGCTCCAAGTCAATGTGCGCCCCGCCGACACGGTCGCGCGGATGAACGGAGACAACTTTGCCATCCTGGTCCAAGACCGCCCCGAGGTCGCCGCACAGGTCGCGAGAAAACTCGTCTATGCCTTCGCCGAGCCTCTCGAACTCGAGAATCATCGGCTGCACATACACCTCAACATCGGCTTGGCCTCGGCGGGAACCGAACCTGGCTCGGCCCTGATGCCGGCTGAGCTTCTCGACCAGGCCAGCGTGGCCCGCCGCTGGGCTCAGCACGCCAGCTCGACCGATGTGCAGACTTTCACCCCCGCGATGTTTGCTCAGCGCGGCAAACACCCGACACACGACGACAGCATGGCCCGCCTGCAACTGCTGGGCGAACTGCGACGGGCCATCGACGATCGCCTGCTGACGCTGCTGTACCAGCCGAAGTTCGACATGGCGACCGGATCCGTCTGTGGCGCCGAAGCATTGGTGCGATGGGAGCACCCAGAACTCGGCACGCTCGAGCCCGGCGAATTCTTACCCCTGGTCCGCGACCACGGGCTCATGGACGCTGTGACCGACCTGGTGCTGTCGCGGGCGGTCGCCGACGCGTCGGATTGGTACGCGGCCGGCGCGGATATCCCGGTCGCGATCAACCTGTGGGCGCCCTCGCTGGACGAAGACGCCCTGCCCGACCGCATCATGGCGATGCTCGAGGCGCGCGGCATGTCCCCCAGTTCGCTCACGGTCGAGATCACCGAGGACCTGTTGGTGGCCGATCTGGCGAAGGCCCGCGCGGTGCTCGATCGCTTGCGCGAGTCCGGCATCCGGGTGGCCATCGACGACTTCGGCAGCGGTTACGCCTCACTGACCTACCTGCGCGAACTGCCCATCGACGACGTCAAACTCGACCGCCTCTTCATCGCGCCGATTCTGCACGATGAACGCGCCGCCACGATTGTCCGGTCGGTGATCGAGTTGACAACGAAGTTCGGCATCGCCTCCATCGCCGAAGGTGTGGGAGACGCGGAAACAGCCCTGCGGCTTAGGGAATACGGTTGCGACGCCGTGCAGGGCAACTTCTTCTGTCCCCCGGTGCCTGCCTCCGAGATTCCGCAAGTCCCGCAGAACGCCACGCTCGCGGCCCAGTAATCACGACAGGGCATAGGGTTGCGCCGTGCACATTGACGTGATGACGGTTCCGCAACCGTTGACTCAGATCGGCGGCGTGGCCCAGCGCACTCAGGCTGCGGGCTTCTCCGGCATGCTCTTTACCGAGACCGGCCGCACCGCCTACCTCAACGCCGCGGTGGCTTCGCAGGCCGCTCCCGGACTCCAGCTGTCCACCGGTGTCGCGGTCGCCTTTCCGCGCAGCCCGTTCGTCACCGCCGCCGCGGCATGGGAGCTACAGGAGGCGACCGGCGGGAACTTCCGTCTCGGCCTGGGCACCCAGGTGCGCACGCATGTGGTGCGCCGCTATGGTGTTGCGTTCGAACGCCCCGGCCCGCGGCTGCGCGACTACGTGCTGGCAGTCAAGGCGTGCTTCTCGGCTTTCCGCACCGGCAAGCTCGATCACCACGGCGAGTTCTACGATCTCGACTTCATCACGCCGCAGTGGAGCGCGGGCCCGATCGACGCACCCGATCCGAAAGTCGATGTCGCGGCGGTCAATCCGTGGATGTTGCGGATGGCCGGCGAGGTGGCCGATGGTGTGCACGTCCACCCGCTCGGCGAACTCGGTTACCTCAAACGTCATGTGCTGCCCAACATCGCCACCGGCGCGCAACAGGCCGGGCGCTCAGCGTCGGACATCGCGATCATCGTCCCGGCCATGACGATCGTCGGCGACAGCGACGAAGACCGCGGCGCCCAACGCGAGACGGTGCGCACCAGCATGGCCTTCTACGGCAGCACCCCCAACTACGCGTTCATCTGGGACGAAGCCGGATTCGAGGGCACCACTGCCCGTATCCGCGAGAAGCAGAAGGCCGGCGATTTCGCGGGCATGGCGGCCCAGATCAGCGACGAACACATCGCGACTTTTGCCATCGAGTCGACGTGGGACGGCCTGGCCGACGCGCTGACCAAAAAGTACGGTGGAATCGCCACGCGCGTAGCGCTTTACAACGCCCTGGGTGACGAGGAGCGCTTCGAGCGGTATGGAGAGGTCGCCCGCCAGCTGCGTGACTGACGTCTTACCGCGAAATGTCGGTCATAGGCAGGCAAAACGGGTGCCTGCCCACCCGCCGCACGGTCACATACCAAAGTGCGTGCCGCGCACTGCCGCAACCGCCTCCGGCGGTCCGTTCACTTCCACCTGTGCGGCCGCTTGACGCCCAAAAACGTAGAGCAACAGCTCGCCCGGCAGTCCGGTGAGTAGAGCCGTCGGCTCTCCGGTTACGGCTATCAATCGTTCGCTGGTTCCCGCCCAGCGGATGTCGAGCCCAGCGCCCTGAAGACGTCGACTGAGAAAGCGGCTACCCCGGCGGACATTTCGCCACAAGGCGGCATCCATCGCGGGTGTCAGGCTACGAGCGCCGTACCCGTTCGCTCGGCGCAGGTCCTCGTGATGAACGAAGAACTCATTGAGATTCGCCATCGCGCGAACCCATCCGATCCGGAAGAACCCGACGGGCGGTCCGGACCGGATCCGCGCGACGAGCCACGAGAAGTCCTGGCGCAGCGCCAATCCCGCTCGGCGCCGCTCGGCGAATCGACCGAAGGGCCCGGGTAACACGAGGCAGGGCCCGGCAACGAGATCACGCTCCCGCAACACCAGGTGAGCAGCGAGATCGCGGGCAGTCCAGCCTGCGAGAAGCGTCGGGACCGACGGGCCGAGGTCGTCGAACAGATCGCAAAGCTCGAGGCGCTCTTGCGTGTCCAGCCAAACATCGGTCATCACTCGCGTTTGCCTGCCAGCCGCTCGACGTCGAGAACTTCACCGCGATTGATGCTGACCCAATCGCGACCGTCGAGGTACGGACGCAGGCTATTCCCGATCAGCTCGGCATCTGCCGCCGTCTTGGGCCGCTGAAGCTCGTAGACATGCGGCAACTCGGCCATCCCCGTCACCACGTCCCACAGTCTCAACGCCGCCGACCCGGTGGGCGGATCCACCAACACCGGGCCGAACAGGCACTGTTGGTCGATGAACAGCGTCGGGACACCGTAACCGCCCGCATCCACCACTGTCTGATGCTCGGCGCGAACCTCGTCGTGGGTGGTCGGGTCGGCAATGGCCGCATCGAGATTCGCGTCGTCGACGCCGATGTCGCGCAACAACCTTCGCGCTACCGCGGGATCGTGCGGCTTGCCGCCGAGGGTGTGCAGTTCACGCCCGATCACGGCGTACCACCGGTCGAGCAACGCCATGTCGGTGCGACGCAGCAGCGCACCGATCCGCATCAGCGACCAACCGTAGGACCAGTCGCGCTCCCACGGATGCTTCTTGCCGTCGACCCGGTTGATCTCTTCCAGGCTGAAGAACCGCCAATTGATGATGATGCCCAATTGATCACGGACATCGCGGATCCACAACGACGTCTGAAACGCGAAGGGGCACATCGGGTCGAAGTGGAAGTCCACGACGGTGTTCATCGTTTGACCCTACGACTTGGGACGCACTCCCGCGGCGCGATACACGAACACCGGGTCAACCGGGAACCGCAGTGAACTGGTCGGCAGCCGCTCCAGCACCTCGTCGGGCACGTGGCGCTTGTAATGCAGTTTCATCGAGCCGCTGAAAGCACGGTCCACGCCGCGCAGATCGATGTCGATCAGCAGACCCTTACGGGTGATCGTCGCGGCGGCCGGCCCCTTGTTGGTGTCCCAAGGACAGTCGATGGACCGCAGCGTGACGTCGCCGCGGGTGGGGAATGTCGCGACGAGCCGTGCGGCGCTGAAGGCGAACGCGCCTACATAGCGCGCGACGCCCGAGGCCGAAAAGACGCCCGGGACATGCCCGCTGAAATGCCGCACGACGCCGACCCGGCCGGCCAGGAAGATAAGCCCCTCGGCCTCGAGTTCGTGTTGCAGCTCGGCGGGCACATTGGTCAATTGCGACCACTTGCGAAGTAAGCCAAGCACAGCCAGACGGTAGCTGAGGCGGTGCTCGTCCGCAGTGTTTTACTGCACAGTCACGATCGCGGTGTATTGGCACACCGGCGCGGTGTTCTTGCCCACGAAGCTCGAGTAATAGGTGGAAATCGTCGTCGTGCCCGGCTTGAGCGCCGTGAACATCCACACCTCGGTGCCGGGCGCGCCCAACGCATCGGTGCTCGGCTGTACGTACTGGTGACTGGTTTGCTCGATGATCGAACCGTCGGCGATCTTCGTGTCGACCTGCCACCGGAACGGGGTGCTGTAATTCGCGCCCAGCTGCAGTTTCAGCGTGTTTCCCACCGCCAAAGTGACGTTCTGGGTGATGCTGTTCTGCTTGAGCACCTGGTCCATCGGAACTACAAGGGACTTCGACGTCGGCGGGTTCCTGCTCTCGAAGTGGCAACCCACCAGCATCGACGAGACGAGAATCGCGACGGTCACCAGTAGCCTGATCTTCACGACAGTCATCTCCTCCATTATGGCGGGGCACAGAATGTTCTCGTTCGGCGTCCTGGCCGGAGGTAGTGATGATCACCATGTTGGCAGCGCGATTTTCCCTCGTGGCAATCTTTGCCGTCGCCGATCGCAGGTCGGCGTTTTTGGGCACGCGTTTGCTGTGGGTCGGGTAGCTTCTGTGCATGTTCGGCATCATTCGGCCCTGCCGTCATCGGCTCGGCAGTGAGCTCGCAGCAGCCTGGACCGCCCAACTGTGCGGGTTGTGTCTGGCACTGCGCGACGATTACGGCCAGTCCGCGCGGATCGCCACCAATTACGACGGCCTGGTGGTCTCCCTCCTGGTCGAAGCCCAGTCCCCCGAGCAGCCCACCCGCCGCAAGGCCGGGCCGTGCCCGGGGCGTGGCATGCGGCGCGCCGAGGTGGCCACCGGCGACTGCGCACGACTGGCCGCCGTCGTGTCCTTGGCCCTGGCCGCGGCCCGGGTCCGCGATCACGTCGACGACCACGACGGCATCGTCGGCGCCGCCGGCGTGCGACCGGCCGCGCGCCGCATCGCCGAGCGCTGGGTGCGTCAGGGCACCGACACCGGTCACGCCCTGGGATTCGATACCGGCGTGCTCGTCGCGGCGATGGACCGCCAGGGACAGCTCGAGGCGACGGCCGGGCCGGGCAGCTCGTTGCTGCTGGTGACCGAGCCCACCGAGACCGCGGTCGCCGAGGCGTTCGCCCACACCGCCCTGCTCGCCGGCCGCCCGGGCAACCAGGCACCGCTGCGCGAGATCGGTCAGCTGTTCGGACGGGTCGCGCACCTGCTCGACGCGGTCGAGGACTACCACGAGGACCTCGCCCGTGGTAAGTGGAACCCGTTGGCCGCCACCGAAACTCCAATGGAGCAGGCCCGTGTGCTGTGTGACGACGCGGCGCTCGGCATCGAATTGGCCTTGGCCGAGGTCGAGTTCACCGACGGCCGCCTGGCCCAGCGGTTGCTGACCCGCGAAGTACGACGGGCGATCTCGCGTACCTTCAGCCGGTCCGGTCATCCGACCTGCGGCACCCCGCACGGTCAGCAGGAGGGCATCAACTTCGGCAATCAGCCCGCCGGTTCCGGCTATCCGCCCGGCGAAAACCCCGAGGGCGAGACCCCTGACCCCGGCAACAAGCGCAAGGGCGGGCGCGGTGACGGCGCCTGCATTTGCTGCTGCGATGGCTGCGACTGTTGCTGCGATTGTGGAGACTGCTGCGACTGCTCGTAAGGCGGCTCGTCGAACCCGTTGCGCCATTACATGTTTGTGACGTGTTTCGGCCCAGATAACTAGACGGGGTCCCATACGGCAGGATGGGCACGTGTTTGGGCTCGAAGTCATCGTTGCGCTCGTGTCGGCCGTCATCGTCGGAACGGTGCTGGGCCGGCGCTATCGCGTGGGCCCGCCGGTGCTGCTCATTTTTCTGGGCACGCTGCTGGGTCTGATCCCCGCGTTCGCCCATATTCACATCAACGGCGAGGTCGTTCTGCTGCTGTTCTTGCCGGCGATCCTTTACTGGGAAGGCCTGGGCACCAGCCTGCGCGAGGTCCGCGCCAACCTGCGCATCATTGTCTTCCTCTCCGTCATCCTGGTGATCGTCACCGCGGTCGCCGTGTCCTGGACGGCACGCGCACTCGGCATGGAATCCCACGCGGCCGCGGTCCTGGGTGCCGTGCTCTCCCCCACCGACGCCGCCGCCGTGGCCGGCCTGGCGAAAAAATTGCCGCGCCGCACGCTGACCGTGCTGCGTGCCGAGAGTCTCATCAACGACGGGACGGCGCTGGTGCTGTTCTTCGTGACCATCCACGTCGCGATCGGTGGGGCCGCAATCGGGCCGTCCGATCTGGTCCTGCGCTTCGTCGTTTCCTACCTCGGCGGTATCGCCGCAGGATTACTGGTCGGCGGATTGGTCACTCTGGCGCGCAAGAGAATCGACGCGCCGCAAGAAGAAGGTGCCATGAGCCTGCTGACGCCGTTCGCGGCGTTCCTGTTGGCCCAGGCGTTCGACTGCAGCGGTGTGGTCGCGGTGCTGGTATCGGCCCTGGTGCTCGCCTACGCCGGGCCGGTGGTGATCCGGGCGCGTTCCCGGCTGCTGTCCTACGGCTTCTGGGAGATGGCGACGTTCCTGATCAACGGCTCGCTGTGGGTGTTCGTCGGGGTGCAGATCCCGGGCGCGATTCGCGGCATCAACGGCGTCGACGGCGGTATCCGCCATGCGCTGTTCATCGCGGTCGCCGTCACCGCCGTCGTCATCGTGTCGCGGATCTTCTGGGGCGAATTCACCACGTTGCTGCTGCGTCTGATCGATCGCCGCGAGGTGCAGCGGGAGCGTCGTGTCCCGTGGCGTCAGCGCTTCGTGACGGCGTGGGCCGGATTCCGCGGCGCCGTCTCGCTCGCCGCGGCGCTCGCCGTCCCGGCGACCACACTGAGCGGGGCACCGTTCCCCGACCGGAGCCTGCTCATCTTCATCGTGGTCGTCGTCATCCTCACCACCGTCCTGGTCCAGGGCATCACGCTGCCCGCTGTCGTTCGCTGGGCGCGCATGCCCGAAGACGTCGCTTACGCCGAGGAACTCCAGCTGGCCCGCAGTGTCGGCGCCAAGGCCGCGCTCGACGCGCTGCCGGTGGTGGCGGGCGACCTTGGCGTCAGCCCGAAGATGCTGGGCCGACTGCAAAAGGAATACGACGAGCACGCGGCGCTGGTGACCGAGTGCGACGACGGCACCTCGACCGGCGACCTGGCCCGGCGCGACGACATGGTTCGGCGGGTGCGCCTCGGGGTGCTCGAGCACAAGCGCCGGGCCATCATCGGGCTACGCAATCAACGGGTGATCGACGACCTGGTGTTGCGCGAACTGCAGTCCGAGATGGACCTCGAAGAGGTGCAACTGCTCGACACCGCCGAGAGCTGACAACGCGTCAGAGGTGGTCCGTACAGTCGGCGACATGTTGCAGACGGTCGCGGTCCGCGGGTACCGGTCGCTGCGCGAGGTCATCCTGCCGCTGGGGCGGCTGTCGCTCATCACCGGCGCCAACGGGGTGGGGAAGTCGTCGGTCTACCGGGCGCTGCGGCTGTTGGCGGACTGCGGCCGGGGCGAGGTCATCGGCTCACTGGCACGCGAGGGCGGGTTGCAATCGGTGCTGTGGGCCGGCCCCGAGCAACTGAAGGGCGCGCGGCGCTCCCAGAAGACCCAAGGCACGGTTCGCACCCGGCCTATCTCGCTCGAAATGGGCTTCGCTGCAGACGATTTCGGCTATTTGGTCGACCTCGGTATCCCGCAGTCGGCCGGGCCGTCGGTCTTCGTCCGCGACCCTGAGATCAAACGGGAAATAATATTCGCCGGGCCGGTGCTGCGGCCCAGCGCGACGCTGGTGAGCCGGTCACGAGCTTTCGCCGAAGCCGTCAACGCCGACAACGGTTTTGACGAATTGAGCCGATCGTTACCCCTGTACCGCAGCGTGCTTGCCGAGTACGCCAACCCGCACGCGCTTCCCGAACTCGCGGCGGTGCGGGAGCGACTGCGCGGGTGGCGGTTCTACGACGGGTTCCGTGTCGACGGCGGAGCACCCGCCCGGCATCCGCAGGTGGGCACCCGCACCCCGGTGCTGAGCGACGACGGCAGCGACCTGGCCGCGGCGATTCAGACGATCCTCGAATCGGGATCCGACGAGTTAAGCAGGGTCATCGCAGACGCTTTCGACGGCGCCACCATCTCGGTCGCGATCCACGATGGGTTGTTCGACCTTCAGCTGCGCCAGCGTGGCATGCTGCGTCCGTTGCGTGCGGCCGAATTATCTGATGGCACACTGCGATTCCTGCTGTGGGCCGCCGCGCTGTTGAGCCCGGAAGTGCCGTCGCTGATGGTGCTCAACGAGCCGGAGACCTCGCTGCATCCCGACCTGGTGCGACCGCTTGCCTCGCTGATCCGCGCCGCCGCCGAGCAGACTCAGGTTGTGGTCGTCACGCACTCGCGGTCGTTGCTGAAGTTTCTCGACACGGTGCCGGTGGCGGACAGCGATCGCGGCGGGGCCGTGGAGATCGAGCTCTACAAGGACTGGGGCGAAACCCGCATCACCGGCCAGAACCTGCTCAGCACACCGCGCTGGGACTGGGGAAAACGCTAACCGCGGCGAGCCCCCCTTCGCGTCGAGTGTGCATCGCCGACCTTCAGTGTGCGTCCTGGGTGCCCTAGCCCGGCGTGTCGCCACCGTGGCCGCACACTCAAATCCCCGAAGGCACACTGAAGGCCGGCGAATAACCAGCCGAATTCATGGACTGTTAAGGCACACGTCAGGTCCGCATCGTTGAACGCACACAACCGCCGCGTGTCCTCTGCTTATGCGCGTTGTACAGGTCGCTAATTTCTACGGCCCACGGTCCGGCGGCCTTCGTACCGCGGTGGACCGATTGGGCGCGGAATACAGCGCCAACGGGCATGAAGTCTTTCTGATCGTTCCCGGGCCGCGCGCCGAACGCACCCTATTGCCGACGGGTGTGGTGCGAATCACTATGCCCGCCTGGCTGATTCCCTTCACCGGTGGCTACCGCGCGGTGATGCCGGGTCCAGTCAAGGCGCTGCTGGAAGCGCTGCAACCCGACGCGCTGGAAGTTTCCGACCGCCTGACCCTGAGGTCACTGGGCCGCTGGGGCCGCGAACACGGCGCCACGACCGTGATGATCTCGCATGAGCGGCTGGATCGCCTTGCCGGACAAGTACTTCCGAAGCGACCGGCGCGCAGCCTCGCCGACTTCGCCAATGGCCGCACCGCCGCCGACTACGACACCGTCGTCTGCACTACCGGATTCGCGCGCGAGGAATTCGACCGCATCGGCGCCAAAAACGTCGTCACCGTGCCACTGGGTGTCGACCTGAAGACCTTCCACCCGAGTCGGCACTCTGCGCTGGTCCGCCGGCAGTGGGCCACGCCCGATCAGCTTCTGCTGGTCCACTGCGGCCGGCTGTCAGTGGAAAAGCGGGCCGACCGCAGCATCGACGCGCTGGCCGCGCTGTGCGATTTCGGCGTCGATGCCCGACTGGTCGTCATGGGCGAGGGCCCGATGCGGGCCAAGCTGCAGCGCCAGGCCACCGGGCTGCCGATCGACTTCACCGGGTTCGTCTCCAACCGGGACACCGTCGCCGGGCTGCTGGCCTCGGCAGATGTCACCCTGGCCCCGGGTCCGCACGAGACGTTCGGGTTGGCCGCGCTGGAATCGCTGGCATGCGGCACGCCGGCCGTGGTCTCGCGCACCTCGGCGCTCACCGAGATCATCACCCCGGACAGCGGCGCATCGGCCGACAACCACCCGGAGGCCATCGCCAGGGCCGTCGGCACGGTCATCAGCCTGCCCGAATACCACCGCCGGACCTCCGCGCGGCGCCGTGCCGAGAACTTCACCTGGCAGCGGGCGGCGGCCGGCATGCTGGCGACGTTGGGGCCCGCCATCGGCGGCCCGGACGACGACACCGAAAACACCGCCTAGAAATCGGACGCACCCCACGAGCCCGCCGGATAGGGCGGCACGTGGCCGGCAAAGGCGCCATCGGTGAGACTGCACAGGGTGTCGGTGATGGTTCCGGCATTCGCGATGACCTTCGGCGGGCTGCCCGGTAACACGCGTGCCACCACTGCTTGCCAGAAGTAGCCCGCACCGCCGTGTTCGTACCAGATGAACCAGTCGGCGTCGCGGTTGCCGGCGCGGATCAGCCGCCGGAACGGCAACGAGGGATCAGTCACCGAATCCGTCTTGTTGAACGGCGCGCCGACGTCGGCGATCGGCGGAAAGAGTTTGACGAGTTCCGGTGGCAACTGCGACAGGCTGTGCACTTCAGTCACCGGTGTCGCCAGCGTGCACTGGGTATTTGGCATCGCATTGGCCGGAATCGCCGTCACGGCCGCGAGCGCGATGCCCGCCGCGAGAGCTATCCGATAGATGTTGCCCATATCGGCTCCCATCGACGGCAGGTGCTGACAGCCGACGCTACGCCGTTGTTTGCTGAGACGAAATGCTTTCGGTCCGAGAGCTAGGCTCGCTGAAGACGACAAGGAGGTGGACCGTGGAACCGCGCGACCAGGTGTTGATCACCGCCACGGAGCTGGCCGAACTGATCGAGGCCGGTGATCCGCTGACCATATTGGACGTCCGTTGGCGGCTCGACCAACCCGACGGCCGAGCGACGTACCGGGACGGCCACCTCCCGGGTGCGGTCTACGTGTCGCTCGACGACGAACTCAGCGATCACACCCTGTCCGGCCGCGGCCGTCACCCGCTGCCGTCGGGACGAAGCCTACAGGCCGCCACACGCCGCTGGGGCATCCAGCAAGACTCGTTGGTCGTGGTCTATGACGACTGGAACCGCGCGGGTTCGGCGCGCGCGTGGTGGGTGCTGACCGCGGCCGGACTCGCGAACGTCCGCATCCTGGACGGCGGACTGGGCGCATGGCGGGCAGCCGGGCGAATCCTTCAGACGGGCGACGTCACCCCGGAGGCGGGGAATGTGACTGTGCCCCATGAGGATTTGTATGCCGGAGCTCTACCTACCCTGACCGCCGAACAAGCCGGCGCGGGCGCCGTGACACTGCTCGATGCACGCGCACCGGAACGCTATCGCGGCGACTCCGAACCCGTCGACGCTGTCGCGGGCCACATTCCCGGGGCACAGAACCTGCCCAGCGGCTCGGTGCTGGCGGCCGACGGCACATTTCTCGGTGACTACGCGCTCGCCCAGCAGTTGTCCGATCGCGGCATCGACAGCACCGGCCCGCTGGGCGCCTACTGCGGCTCGGGCGTGACCGCCACCATCGCGGTAGCGGCCCTCGCGGCGATGGGCCGCGAAACCGCGCTGTACCCGGGATCGTGGTCCGAATGGTCTTCGGATCCGAACCACCCCGTCGCTCGCGGGCCCGAATAGATCAGGCGCCCGGCCAGCGCCGCAGAAACGCCGCCGTCACCCTCGCGGCGTTGACCGCGGCGACCCGCTTGTAGACGAAGAACTGAAACGGGAAGCCCGGCAACCGAAGTGGATCGCCCGGCCCGTCCGACAATCCGCGGATCCCCAGGAACGGCACGCCATGCGCGTCCGCGACGGCCTGCGCCGCCGCGGTCTCACTGTCGGTGGCATCAAAGGCCGGATCCGCCGCCGAAACGACCTTCGCGTTGCTGATCAGGCCATGCCGCAGCCATGGCCACACGGCCCGAAAGAAGTTGCCGGTGTGGAACAACGAGCGATCTGGCACCGTTCGCGGTTGGCAACCGAACACCCCGCCACCGAACGGGATACCCGGGAAGGCCCGCCCGTTGTTGTGGTCGTAGCTGCAGCCGTCACCGCCGACCAGCAACCGCGGCTCATGACGCATCCATTTGGCGCTTTCCAGGGTGACGGACAGGGTCTCGGCAGCAGCCAGCATGTCGGCATCGACCGGATGAAATGTCTTGCCGCTGTCCATCGTCCAGCGCGCCGGCACGGCCACATCGGCAATGCCGGTCCGCCCGGCACCACCAGCCACTCCCGAAAACACCACCGCACCAACGATGCTGGAGAAGTAGGTCAACGCGGTATCGGTGGCCTCGGTAGCGTTGACCATGCCAATGCCGGTCATCGCCACGATGACCTTCCTGCCGCGAATCGAGCCGAGATAGAAATGTCGACGGTCGGCCACGACCACGGGGTCGAGGTCGAGTGTGGTGTGCGACAGCACCTCATCAGCCTCGACGGGAAAGGCCGTCAAGACCAGCGTGCGCTGTTCGGACGAATCCACCGTCACGTCGGGGCACTCCTCAGGTTCGGCGGCACCCACCATTATCGCCTTTTTCGCTCGTCACGGGTGCCCAGAAGCTAGTCTCAGGGCGCGACAAAGGAGTCTGCCCATGCTTGAGGTGATCGAAAAGGGACCGGGCCGCGATTCCGGGAAACCGCCGGTGCTCTTTGTCCACGGTGCCTGGCACGGCGCGTGGTATTGGGACGAGTACTTCTTGGACTTCTTCGCCGACAAGGGCTATCGGTCGCTCGCGGTAAGCCTTCGCAGCCACGGCAAGAGCGCCGAGCCGAAGCGCAATCTCCTCTGTTCGATCGCCGATTACGTCGACGATGTCGCGTCCGTTGCCAACGACTTGCCGACCCCGCCGATAGTGGTCGGCCACTCGATGGGCGGGTTCGTGGTCCAGAAGTACCTGGAGTCGCACACCGCTCCAGCCGCCGTGTTGCTCGCCTCCGCACCGCCCAGCGGGGTCAGCGGATTCATGCTGCGCCTCGGCAGGCGGCATCCGTGGCATACCGCACGAACCCTGTTGACCACCAAGTCATTACATGGCGTCGGTGGCACACCGAAATTAGCCCGCGAACAGTTCTATTCGCGATACACCCCGGAAGCCGACGTGGAGCGCTACACCGCACCACTGGGCGAAGAATATGCGGGCAGATGGTTCCTCGATATGTTGTTCCTCAACCTGCCCAAACCTGAGCGGGTCAACACCGCGGTGTTGGTCCTGGGCGCCGAAGACGACGGGTGTTTCACCCCGCGAGAAGTGCATCAGACCGCACGGGCCTACGGCACCACGGCAGAAATCTTTCCCAACATGGGCCACAACATGATGGTCGAGCCCGAATGGGCCCAGGTGGCCGCACGAATTCACGCGTGGCTGGAAGGCCTAACCGCACCGCGTACTGCACGGCAGGCGCTTGATGCCGTGGAAGAACGACGAGCGTAATCGTTCGGGGGGCCCAGTGACCGTCAGGCCCGGCACATTTGGATACAACTCCTCGAGCATGACGCGCAATTCCAGCCGGGCGAGCTGAGCGCCGAGACAGAAGTGCACTCCCCCGCCACCGAACGCGGCGTGACCGGCGTCCGGGCGAGTGACGTCGAATTCGCCCGCCCGATCGAACACATCCTCGTCGCGATTGGCCGACAGGTAATGCAGCAATACCCAATCGCCGGCGGCAATCTGTCGGCCACGGATTTCGACGTCACGGGTCACGGTACGACGAAAATGCATGACCGGTGCGGCCCAGCGCAGCAGTTCCTCCACGGCGGGCCGGACCGCATCGCGATCACGGGCAAGCAGGGCCTGCTGCTCCGGATGCTCTGAGAGCGCCAACACCCCGTGGCTCAGGGTGTTGCGGGTGGTTTCGTTGCCGGCGATCGCCAGCAGTAGGAAGAACTCGTTCAACTGGTCGCGGTTCAGCTTTTCGCCGTCGACCTCCGCGGCCAGCAGCGCCGACAAGATGTCGTCGGTGAGCCCGTACTTGCGCCGGTGGGCCACCAGTTCGCCGCAGTAGGAGAACATTTCGGCTGCGGCCTGCCCAAGGGCTTCCGGAGTCGGAGCGTAGTCGGGATCTTCAACACCAAGGCTCCCGATGGCGTTGCTCCAGCGGAAAACCTGCATCCGGTCTGCGGCGGGCACCCCGAGCACATCGGCGATCACCTGCAGCGACATCTCCGCGGATATGTCTGTGACGGCGTCGAATTCACCCTTGGCGGTGATATCGGCGACGATGTCTTGGGCAACCTTACGCATGCGTGGTTCCAGCCGCTGCACATTGCGGACGGTGAAGCCCTGATTGATCAACTTGCGGTACAGCACATGACGTGGCGGGTCGATGCCGGGCAGCAGCGCCGAGTCGGGTGCCGCCTCGACCTCCACGAGGGTGTTGCCCTTACTGCTGGTGAACGTATCGGTGTCGCGGCTGACCAGTCGCACATCGGCGTGCTTGGTGAGCAGCCACGCCCTGGGTAGCCCGGGTAACTGCACCGGGTGCACCGGTGAGCCGGCCCGTAACCGGGCCAACGCGTCGAATGGGGCGCCCGCGACGAAGGTGTCGGGATCGAGCACCGCCGCGGCATCGCGATCGTAAGCGGTCTGCTGGTTCTCGACGACCAGGGAGCCCACCACATTCGGCTTGGGAATGCTCATCAAAGCACCTAGGACGACGCCTTGATTCCGGCGACGATCACATCCAGTCCGGCGCGAAAGTGGGTGGCCAGCTGGCGTTTGACGCGAGGCGTTGCGTCGGCGGAGCGGGTTTCCTCCAGAGCAATCGAGCCCAGCAGGTAGGTGTACAAGACCGTATGAGCCGCGGCCGCAGCGGTTTTAGTCAGGCCCGCTTCGGCGAGCAGGGCCCGGCTGTGTCGATCGAGACGGCGGGCGGGCTCGTTCCCGGCGCTGGTCTGCAGGATGCTGGCGACACCGGGGACTCCGAGGATCATTTCCCTGGCGGCACAATAAAGCTCGACCAGCCGTTTGTCCCATCGTCCCCCTTCCGGGACGGGGATTTCTGCGAGTACGGACTCGGCAACGAGCTCGAGCGCGGTCTGCTTACTGGGGACGTGGTAGTACACCGAGGGCACGGCCGCGCCGAGTTCAGCGGCCAGCTCGCGCATCGTCACGCGCTGCACGCCCACCCGCTTCGCCAAGTCCCGCAGCGCGACCACCACCTCGTCGCGATCGAGGCCGCCGTAGGCGCGGCGTGCGCCGGACGGCGCGGCGGCCGAAGTCCCGGTTGCTCCCACTACGTCATTCCCCATCAGTTTCGATCGTCGTTAAAAAGAGATTCGAGCACCGTTCGAATCTACCCGGTATCGGGGTGCCGTAATCAATGAATCCGCTATGTAATATTTGCCCAATGACGGGCCGGTTAGCGGGCAAGGTGGCGATTATCACCGGAGCAAGCACCGGCCTGGGCCCAGTTCTCGGTTCGGTGTTTGTCCGCGAAGGCGCGCGGGTGCTGCTCGCCGCGCGACGTGAGGATCTGGTCCGCGAGGCCGCCGCGGCGGCCGGGTCCGGCGCGATCGCGATGCGGGCCGACGTCACCGACGAGGAGGACGTCGCCGCCATGGTGGCGCGCGCGGTCGGCGAGTTCGGGCACGTCGACATCCTCTGCAACAACGCCGCCGCGCCGGGAAAAGACCACTGGATTTGGGAGCAGACGCTCGACAACTGGAACGCCACGATCGCCATCGATGTCACCGCGGCGATGCTGTGCACCCGCGAAGTGCTCAACCAGTCGATGCTGCAACGTCGCAGCGGAGTCATCCTGAATTTCTCCTCGACCGCGGGCTATAACGGCATCGTCCGCAAAACCCATTACGTCACCGCAAAGGCATCACTGCGTGCCTTCACCAAGACAGTTGCCCTCGAAGTCGGTCCGCACGGCATCCGCTGCAATTGCATCGTGCCGGGCGCGATCGATACGGATCTATATCGCAACTGGTTACAGCGCACCGCCGACGAGCAGGGCCTCGAGGTCGAGGCCTTGCGCGCGAAGTCCCTCAAAGACGTCGCTCTGCGCGACATTTCGTCGCCCGACGATGTGGCCAACCTGGCGTTGTTCTTGGCCAGTGACGAGAGCCGAACCATCACAGGGCAATCGATCCCCGTCGACGCCGGAGGGTACATGCAGGGATGAGCACCCCGCCCGTAAAGCTGTCGCTGTCCACACCGGTCGTGATCACGGTGCCCGGCGCCAGCGCGGCCTGGGAGCAGGATGCTTCGATCCAGGACCTCGCCCAGATCGCCGAGACCGCAGACCGGTTGGGCTATCACCACCTGACCTGCAGCGAGCACATCGCGCTCCCGGCCGTGGAAGGTCAGCGCCGGGGTATGCGGTACTGGGATCCGCTGGCGACGTTGGGCTACCTGGCCGCGCGCACGCAGCGGATCCGGTTGGCCACCAACGTGTTAGTCCTCGCCTACCACCATCCGCTCGAAATCGCCAAGCGCTACGGCACGTTGGACAAGGTCAGCGACGGCCGACTCATCCTCGGCGTCGGCGTTGGCAGCCTCAAGGCGGAATTCGACCTCCTTGGCGCCCCTTTCGACGACCGCGGATCGCGCGGCGACGACGCGCTGCGAGCGCTGCGCGCGTCCCTGTCGGTTTCAGAACCCGCTTACCGCGGCGAGTTTTATTCGTTCGACGGCATGGTCGTCGACCCGTGCGCGGTTCAGGCCCATGTCCCGATCTGGATCGGTGGACGCACGTTGCGGTCACTGCGCCGCGCCGTCACCCTGGCCGACGGGTGGGCTCCCTTCAATGTGACGTTGCAGCAGACCCGAGAATGGCTGGGCCGCTTCGAACTTCCGACCGGCTTCGAGGTAGTGCTGCCGCCGCCCGCGCCGCTGGACCCGATGAACGACCCCGACCGCACCCGCGAGATACTCGCCGACACCGCCGCCCACGGCGCCACTACCGTCACCACCTGGTTCACCCATAAGTCAATGCAGCACTATGTGGAGAACCTGCACGCGCTTGCCGAACTCCATCCTCCGGGCGGTGTCGCATGAACCGAGTCAAGGCAGGCGTTTTCAGCTTCACCGCGCCGGCAGACGACGAAAGCGGTTACCTGCGTTGGCATCTGCTCGATCACATGCCGGAGCAGTATCAACTCCCCGGCATCGTGCATGGATTGCGCTGGATCGCAGACGGCGAGTACCTCAACCATCGTCTCGCGGCGGCGGGACCATTGGGCGAGGTCGGCAACGTCGTGCACTATCTGGTCGGCGACCCCGTCGAAGAGACATTCGATGACTTCGTGGCGCTCGGCCGTGAACTGCGGGAGAACGGTCGCTTCCCCGTCACACGGCCGTTACTGCAAATCGCGGGACTGCGCCTGCTGCAGTGGCACTGCGCGCCGCAGGCTCTCATTTCCGCGGAGGTCGTTCCGTTCCGGCCGCACCGCGGAGTCCTGTTGATCGTCGAGGAGCCGACCGACGGTCGTTCGAACGAATGGCTGCAATGGCTGCACGCCGAACATTTTCCGGCGCTGCTCGCCACCCCGGGCACCGCGGGCGCCTGGACATTCGGTTCGAGTACGGGATGGAACCATTTGCCCCGGGGATGGCGAGCCGACCACCAATACATCACGGTCGTTTACCTCGACGGGGATCCGCTGAGCACAACCAAGGCCCTCGCACCGCTCGTCGAGGAACGTTGGCGAACCCAAGCGGTACGCCCCGTATTCGCCGGACCGCTGCGCACAATGATCCATTGGGAAGCCTGGCCGTAGCCCGATGGGGGCCGGCACGCGCTGAACAGCGACTTCGCGGCTACGGTAGGCACGGCGCGGTGCGCGCCTTGCCGAGAAAGACCTCTAGGAGGACTTGCGATGAAGAATCCGGACGCTCGGCGGCGAATCGGCCGCGGTGTTGCCGGGCTCGGCGCGGTCGTGTTGGTGGTGGGCCTGCCGGGCTGTTCCAGCAACGGCAGCAAGCCCGCGTCGCCGACAAGCTCGAGTCCGCCTCCGTCGCACACAATCTTGATGCTGGACCAGCACACCCACACGATCACCTCCCAAGTCAGCTGCACCAGCTCGGCCTCGGCGCCGCACGCAACGCCGCCGGAATCGGGCGATCTGACGACGCGAATCAGCGTTCACGACGATGCGGCGTCGCTGTCATTCGCGCTCTCGGACGAGAAGCCGCCCAGCGTTGACGGCTTTTCGATTTCGCTGAAAGTCGGCAACGGCGAGTACCAGCTGCCCTATCAACCCACCCAATCCGTCAACCAGGTGATGGTCACCAAAGACGGCCCGAATTACACGATCACCGGCAACGGCCAGGGGACCATGCCAGGCCAAACCGGTATGCGCCAGATCACATTCGGAATACACCTCACCTGCCCGTGAACACCCGATTCGCGAAACATCGGTTGTCTAACCACGATCGCCTCTGAGATGCTGGCATCTTGGACATCTTCGCGGAGTGGCAAAAGGGCGGGACCGAACTTCGCTGGCGCTCGACTACGGCCGCCAACGACGGGCAGGAAGTGGGGGTGTTCAGTCGCCGCTGCGGCACGGCTGGGGCACCGCCGCTCGTGCTCGTTCACGGGTTTCCGACGTCGAGCATCGACTACTTCGAGTTGGCGCACGAGCTGAGCTCCGACTTCGATATCTACCTGTTGGATTTTCCGGGTTACGGATTGTCGGACAAACCCCCGGAGCCGTACGTCTATTCGTTGTACGACGATGCCCGTCTGCTGGTACATGCGATCACCGAAGCGTGGCAGCTGACCGAATTTCGCATGCTCACCCATGATCGCGGCAGCAGTGTTGGCATGATCGCGCTGGGCATGTTGGCGGCATTGGACCCGCCGGTGGCCCCTCTCGACCTCATCTTGACCAACGCCAACATCTACCTCCCGCTGGCGAATCTGACACTGTTCCAGACCGCGCTGCTCGATCCCGAAACGGGGCGAGCCACCGCGGCGGCGACCACGCCGGAGACGCTGGCGGCCGGCATGGGGGCCAGCACCTTCATGCCGAGAAGGAAATTGGCCGATCCCGAAATCGACGCACTGGCCAAGTGTTTTGCCCATAACGACGGAATCCGGGTGCTGCCGGACACCATCCAATATCTACACGAGCGTGCCGCCGACGAAACCAGTTGGCTGGAGGCACTTTCCATCAGCGACGTGAACACCACCGTGGTATGGGGACTGCACGACAACGTCGCGCCGCTGCGCGTCCCGAACCACGTGTGGCAGACGTACCTCAAGGCCAAGCCCGGACGAAATCGCTACTGGGTGGTGCCGGGTGCCGACCACTACGTGCAATGCGATGCTGCACGACAATTGGCCCAGATCGTCCTGATGACCGTCCAGGACGAGGACATTGCGCTGCACACCCTCGGGAACCAGCCCGACGGCGCCGTGCTGGTGGATCAGAGCCTGTAGGCCACCGAGACGCCGATCAGCCGGTAAGGACGGGCAATCGCGCCCAGCCGCGCACGCTTGCCGTATGCGCCCGTTGGGCGTTCGCGTAGTCGACTTCCCAATCGGGCCAGCGTTTGAGGACCTCTTCGAACGCCACCCGCGCTTCCAACCTGGCCAGCGCCGAGCCCAAACAGAAATGCAGGCCCTGCCCGAAGCTGAGATGGCTTCCGCGGCGGTGAATGTCGTAGCGATCCGGATCCGTGAAGTGGTTTTCGTCGCGGTTGGCCGATGCGTTCAGCAGCAGCATGAACGACCCCTCGGGAACCACGCGACCATAGTGCTCGGCATCGCGCGCGACATAGCGAGCCTGCACCGGCGACGGCGGCTCGTAGCGCAGTGTCTCCTCGATCGCGCCGGGGATCAGCGCCGGGTCCGCGACGAGCTCACGGCGTTGATCAGGGTGATCCGACAACAGCTGTCCCATGAAACCGATTAAGCGAGCGGTGGTTTCGTTACCGGCGCCGGCGATCATCGCGGTATAAGCCAGCACCTCGGTCCGTGATAGCGGTCGGCGCGTCCCGTCCGGCTCGTCGATCTCCGCGCGCAGCAGTTCGGTCATCAGGTCGTCGGACGGATTACTGGCCCGCCATTCGATGTACTCGGCGAACAGCGCGATGGAATTCGCAAAGATATCGGCATCCACAGCAGCGGGGTCACTGTCCTTGGATAATTCGAGGTTGGCGACGCTGCGGTCGCGGATCTTCTCTTGATCCTCTTCGGGGATGCCCAAGAGATAGCCAATGGTTCGCATCGGCATCATCGCGCCGAGGTCCGCGATGAAATCGAACCCGCTCCCGCCGACCAGGGGGTCCAGCTCGCGGACACAGAATCCCCGCACCATCGACTCCACGGCCAACATTCGTCTGGGCGTGAAAACACGGGACAGCAGCTTGCGGTGCAGATCGTGCAGCGGAGGATCTTCGAACAGCAGAATGCCCGGTGGCACTTCGATATTCGCGAACAAGATATCGGCGGTGGTGCCCCGGCCGGACCGGTAGGTCTCCCAGTTCGGCAGTTCGCGGACCACGTCGTCGTACCGGCTCAGCGCGTAGAAGTTGTATTTTTCGTTGTAGTACAGCGGCGCTTCTTCGCGCATCCGCTTCCACACCGGATACGGGTTCGAGTCAATCTCGACATCGAATGGGTCGTAATACAACTCCACGGCATTGGCACTTGTCATAGCCGGATCCCTAACTCAGTCGTTGCGGTGCAAGAAGCCGTGCAAGAGCGCTTGAACGAGTTCCTCAACGATCACCTCCCGCGGCGGCGGCGTGTCCCCGAAGTAGGTCGAACGCAGCGCGGCCATCCCCGCGATCATCGAAACCGTTGAGTGGGCCGGCAAGTCGGGATGGTCCGACCGCAACCCGCGCAATTGCATTCCCTCGACGCTGATTTGGCCGAGCACCGTGACCGTCCTGCGGATCTCGGCGATGCCGGCGTCGGCCTTTTCCCCGTCGCTGAGATTCTCGGCCGCCATCAGGGTCAGCAGCAGGCCCTGGTGTTCGACGAACACGTCATAGAGCTGCGATACAAAAAGCCGAGTCAGCTCCTCCTCGTCGGTCTCCTCGGGGACCACCGACTGCCAGGTCTTGCCGAATTCGTCGACGAAATTCACAAAGGGCACGACGAGTGCCTCGCGGAACAGCGCCGCCTTCGAGCCGAAATTGCGGAACAGCAGGTGCTCGGTGACGCCGGCGGCCTGAGCGATTTCGCGCGTTGTGGTGCTGCGATAGTCCTGGCCGGCGAAGAGCGCCCGGGCGGCGTCGAGCAGCAGCCTGCGCGGCTCTCCCCGGGGCCGACGTACCACCGTCGCCGGTATCGGCTGCTTAATCGCTCGCTGGGGCACCGATGTCCACTCCTCTGCCACGTCACGCTTTTGGGGATAGTATCCACTATCTAGATAGGATAGTATCCACTACCTTAAAGATGCGCATCATCGAAAGGGTGACACCGTGGGCGCTGTCATCATGCTCGGCACGCTGTTCGGCCTGATCATCCTGATTTTCGGGCTGGTACTGCGCTTCGATCCCCAAGCCCGGCGCGCGCCCGGCGAAAAGGGCCGCCAGTGAACACCGAAATGACGCCGGTGATGGCTGGGGCTCAGTACTTTTCGTACGCGGCCAGCGTCACCTTCCTGGCGATCGGCAGCTATCTGAGCTACCGTCGCGGCCGCATCCATCCGCTGTTGCTGCTCGGCATTTCGGCGATCTCGTTCTCGTGGATCGAGTCACCCTACGACTGGGCGATGTACGCGCAGTTTCCGCCGGCGCTGCCCCGCATGCCGTCCTGGTGGCCACTGAACGTGACGTGGGGTGGGTTGCCGTTGGCGGTGCCGATCGGCTACGTCTCCTACTTCATCATTCCCGCCGTCACCGCGGCGGCGCTGGGACGCTGGCTCAGCGCAAAGTTCAACTGGCGCAGTCCGATTACCCTTCTGGTGGTCGGCCTGGTCGTCGGTTTCTGCTGGGCACTGTTCTTCAACGGCTTCACCGGAGCCCAGCTCGGCAACTTCTACTACGGCTACGTGATTCCCGGCCTGGCGATCTTCGAGGGGACCAAGCACCAATACCCGCTGTACGACTCGCTCGCGATGGGCATCCAGATGATGGTCTTCACCTATCTGCTCGGCCGCACCGATGAACAAGGACGCAATGTCATCGATATGTGGGCCGACAAGAGATCGAAGAGCCGGGGGCAGTCCGCGGCGCTGTCCATCGTGGCCGTCATCGTCGTCGGACACCTCGTCTACGGCGCGGTCTTCGCGCCCCATCTCATTACGAAGCTGGGCGGCTATGTGACCGCGGGTCCGACGGAGCAGCTGTACCCGGGCGTACCGAACCAACCCAAGTAAACGCGTAGCCGTCAGCCCAGCGCCTCGGGCAGCACCTCTTCGCCCACCCGTTTGAGGTACCGCCACGCGATGTCCGGCGGCAGCCCGCCACACAAGGGCGACAGGTTGAGCACCTGGCCCGCCCGGACCCGCGAAATAGCTTCTGGCACAGAGATAATGATGTGCGACGTTGGCTTGGCGCGCAGTTCGTCGACCGTCTTGACGTGCGAGAAGCCCGCCGTCGTCTCGTCCCCGGGATTCCACGCCGCATAGGTCTGCACGTCGTGCAGCAGATGCTCCCCGATCTCCTTCCACGCCTGGTCCAGATCGTCGGCGACGAAAACGACCGACGGGGTGTTGCGGTCGGGAAACATCGTCGGACCGGGCTGATGGCCGTGATCGCGACAGGCCTGCTCGTAGGCCTCTTGCATGCCGGGCTCGTTTGCATTGCCGAGCATGCCCAGCCCGTATCGGCCGGCACGGCGGGCCGCGGCCACCGTGCCACCACCCCACATCAATCCCGGGCCGCCGGCGGTCAGCGGGCGCGGCGTCACCGTGATGCACCGTCCGTCTTCTTCGACCGTTTCACCGGCAAGCAGTCGCCGTAACAGCGAAAGTTTCTCGTCGCAGACCCGGCCGCGCTTCTTGATCGGCACGCCGAAGTGCTCGAACTCCTCGGGCCGGTAACCCAGCGCCAGGATGTAGGACGCCCGCCCGCTGCTGATGATGTCGAGCACCGCCATGTCCTCGGCCAGGCGCACGGTTTCATAGAACGGCAGGATCAGAATCAGGCTCAGCGCCAGCCGCTGCGTTCGCGAAGCCACCGCTGAGGCCAGCAGGAACGGGGACGGCAGGTAGCCATCGTCGGAGCCGTGGTGCTCGCAGAGCACGGCGGCTAGACCACCGTGATCCTCGGCCCACGCGCACATCTCGGGCGCCGCGGCGTAGAGATCCGCTGGGGGCGCGGCCCACTGCGGGTCGCGCATGTCGAAGCGCAGTGTGTACAAGGCTGACTCCTAGATGGGCTAATCGTTGTGATGCACGTTACACGTTCGGTCGAAGGCGTAAAGCGGCAGCGTGGTCTACGCCGAGCGTGAATCCTGCGACGCGACACGCTGCCAGAGCGTCGTCACATTCACTCTCGCTGCCCGGTTGGTCCGGAAGTCCGCACGGCGGCCGCGGCGCGTGCGAGAACGGGCAAAAGGCCGGTCGACCCTCACACCCGCACAGTAACCTAAGATTTGTTCTTTAGGATAGTACTTACTCTCTTAAATCCTTGACCGTGCGGGCCCCGGCTGTTAGCTTCCGATTCGAACGTTGGGTTACCCGTCGCCGTAAGGGCAACGGCCGCCTCAGCTTTCATTGCGCACGGATCTGAGGAGGAGCAACATGACGGCGCAGCGCGTAGTGGTGTGGGCGACCGGCGGAATCGGTTCGATCGCGATTCACGCCATCCAGCGTCGCCCGAATCTGGATCTGGTCGGGGTATGGGTGCACTCCCCGGAGAAAGACGGCAAGGACGCCGGCGAACTCGCCAACGGTGAGCCGATCGGCCTGACGGCCACCACCGACGCCGATGCGCTGATCGCTCTCAAGCCGGATTGCGTGATCTACGCGGCCAGTGGCCCCGAACGCGACGCCCTGGCCATCCCCGACTACGTCCGACTGCTCGAGGCCGGAATCAACGTGGTCACGACCAGCACGACGCGCCTGGTCAATCCGCACGCCTACGAACCCGCCGAGTGGCGCGACCAACTGGTCGCCGCGGCCAAGCAGGGCCAGGTGTCGCTCTACGCCTCGGGAATCGAGCCGGGCTTCGCCGCCGACTACCTGCCGTTGGTGCTGTCCACGCAGTCGTCGTCCATCGACAAGATTCACGCGTGGGAGATCGGCCTGTACGACGACTACGGCGTGCCCGACATCATGGGCGACGCGTTGGGCTTCGGCCGGCCGCTCGACTACCAGCCATGGATCGGCTTCCCGGGCGCGATCGCCGGCGAATGGCAGGGGCAGATCCGGTTGATCGCCGACGCGCTGGGAGCCGAAGTCCAGGAAGTCCGTGAGTATTTCGACCGCGCGGTCACCAACCGGACGCTGGAGGTCGCGATGGGTACCGTCGAGGCGGGAACCTGCGGCGCGCTGCGCATGCGAGCCACCGGGATCGTCGACGGCCGCGAAGCCATCATCATCGAGCACGTCACGCGGCTCGCGCACGACGTCGCCCCGGACTGGCCGGAAGGCATCGGCGACCTGTCCTACCGCGTCCAGATCAGTGGTGATCCCGATATCGACTGCACGCTCGCGGCGACGCTGAAGGATCCGCGACAGGCCGGCGTCGGGGGCATGACGTCCGGAGCGGGCGCCATGGTCGCCACCGCCATGCGCGTCGTCAATGCCGTGCCCTATGTCGTTGCCGCCAAGCCCGGACTGTTGAGTTCGGTCGACTTGCCGTTGACGATCCCCAAGGGCGCGTTTGTGACCGGTTGAGTCGGCACGCGGCACGCGGCACCCGCAGCTTAGTCTGGCGGGAATGACGGTCAATCCACTCGAGGAACTCACGCTGGAGCAACTGCGGCTGCGCACCAGCATGAAATGGCGCGCGCATCCCGCCGATGTCCTGCCGCTGTGGGTCGCCGAGATGGACGTCACGCTGCCACCAACCGTCGCCTATGCCCTGCGCACGGCGATTGACATCGGCGATACCGGCTATCCGTCAGGCACCGCACTCGCCGAAGCCGTCGCTGAATTCGCTTCGCGGCGTTGGCAATGGCACGACCTCGAGGTCAACCGTACGACGATTGTCCCAGACGTCATGCTCGGAATCGTTGAGACACTGCGGCTTATCACCGACCCGGGCGATGCGGTCGTCGTCAATCCGCCGGTGTATGCGCCGTTCTACGCGTTCGTGTCGCACTCAGGCCGGCAGGTGATCGAGGCGCCGCTCGATCCTGCGGGCCGAATTGCGTTGGACGTGTTGGAGGAAGCGTTTATTCGGGCGCGGGCGTCGGGCCGCAAGGTCGCGTATTTGCTGTGCAATCCCCACAATCCGACGGGCACAGTACACACCGTCGATGAGTTGCGCGGGGTGGCCGACTGCGCCCGGCGATCGCGGGTGCGGGTGGTCGCAGATGAGATTCACGCGCCGGTGGTCCTGGCGGGATCGCACTTCACGCCGTACCTGAGTGTTCCGGGCGCCGAGGACGCGTTCGCCCTGACCTCCGCCTCGAAGGCGTGGAACCTGTCGGGCCTCAAGGCGGCACTGGCCATCGCGGGGCCGGAAGCGGCGGCGGATCTGCAGCGGATGCCGGAAGAGGTCAGCCACGGGCCGAGCCACCTGGGCGTCATCGCGCACGCGGAAGCCTTCCGGACCGGCGACGAGTGGCTCGACGCGCTGCTGCGGGGCCTGGACGCCAACCGGACGTTACTGGGCGACCTGGTCGCCGAACACCTTCCACAAGTGAAATATCAAGGCACACAGGGCACTTACCTGGCGTGGCTCGATTGCCGGCCTCTCGGCTTCACCGAAGATGCCGACAAGGGCCTCGCCGTGGTCGCCGACCTGTCCGGGCCGGCTCGCTGGTTTCTTGACCACGCCCGGGTCGCGCTCAGCTCCGGCCATGTGTTCGGTAGTGGCGGAGCCGGCCATGTGCGGCTGAATTTCGCTACCTCGCAAGCAATTCTCACCGAGGCCGTGTCGCGCATGGGCCGTGCCCTCGACGACAACCAGTAACGCTGCGCGACAATTGCTTTGGGCTGTATGCGAATTTCTTGGCCCTCGGGGCCCCAAATTGCGGACGGCAACGACTTCCGCTCGAATTTCGCCTTGGCGCCTTGGCGCCTGGGCGTCCGGACGGGCCACGTGTCAACGGCGGGACACGTCGATGACTACGTCTGTTATCAGCACACGCTCCGACGCAGGCATCCGGTTCCAATTCACCTAGCTCGAGTAGCCGCTGATGTCCGCGATCGGCCGAACGCCGCGCCGGATGGCCATAAATTCGCTAGTTTAGTGACCTGCCAGGTTCTCCCCCAATGAAATTTCGTACTGGACGAAGTGACGCAGCGGAGAGAGGCTAGCAGGGGTGCCCGTTCACCGGAGGAGCTGAATATGGATGTGCTGCGAACCCCGGACTCCCGATTCGAAAACTTGGAAGGCTATCCGTTCGTAGCGAATTACATTGACGTCACGGCAAGCGATTCTCCGCCGGTGCGCATGCACTTTCTCGACGAGGGGCCGGCCGACGGCCCGCCGATCGTGCTGCTGCACGGCGAGCCGACCTGGAGCTACCTGTACCGCACGATGATTCCGCCGCTGGTCGACGCGGGAAATCGGGTGCTTGCGCCCGACCTGATCGGCTTTGGCCGCTCCGACAAGCCCAACCGGATCGAGGATTACACCTACCTGCGCCACGTCGAGTGGGTGACGGCCTGGTTCGAACGTCTCCGCCTGAAGGAAGTCACGCTGTTCGTCCAGGACTGGGGATCGCTGATCGGTCTGCGCATCGCCGCCGAGCAGGGCGAGCGGATCGCGCGGATCGTCGTGGCCAACGGCTTTCTGCCTGCCGCCCAGCGCAAGCCCTCGCCGGGATTTCTGGCGTGGCGGGCCTTTGCGCGCTACTCCCCCGTGCTGCCCGCCGGTCGCATCGTCGCGGCGGGCACAGTCCGCAGGGTCCCGCCCAAGGTGCGGGCCGGTTATGACGCGCCCTTTCCGGACAAGACCTATCAAGCCGGGGCTCGGGCTTTTCCGCAGTTAGTGCCGACTTCACCGGACGATCCGGCGGTTCCGGCCAATCGCGCGGCGTGGGATGCCCTGGGCCGATGGGAGAAACCCTTCCTCACCATCTTCGGAGATCGCGATCCGATCCTGGGGCAGGCCGATCGCCCCCTGATCAAGCACGTCCCCGGTGCCGCCGGCCAGCCGCATGCTCGCATCCGGGCCAGTCATTTCATCCAGGAAGACAGCGGGCCCGAGCTGGCCGAACGCGTCCTCGCCTGGCAGAAGCCCTTGCTCTGAGCCCGTTACCGGGCGTTGGTTAATCGCGCGATACCGCGCATGACGACTCTGCTGACCGCGTGGCGGACCTGATCGACCGCCGAGTCCGCCGGCGGCGGGGCCGCCGTCCCCAGACGGGGGAACAGTCGCAGCGCATTGGTGCGCTCGATCGCCACGCGGGCCTCGGCGCCGAGGCCGGGGTAGGTCTCCAAGCCGGCCGCGAACAGCTTTGCGGCCGCGGCCGGTGTCGCCCATGATCGCGACGGCCATGCGGTGCGAAGCGTAAGGCACGAATCCGCCCGCATGACTCAAGATGAACCTAATCCTCGGGTAGTTGCGGCGTATCTCGTTGCGGACCAGTAGAAATGCCGCACGGGTGGTATCGAGCAGGAAGTCGGCGGCAAATGGCGGGATTCCTGCCACCGCGGCGCCGGGCAAGTCGCCGGGGTGGATGAAGACCACCGCCGAACGCGCATCCAGTGCGGCGAAAAGATCGTCTTGGCCGTCTTGGCCGAGGTAGGTCCCCGCGCTATTACCTAGGAGCACAACGCCATCCGCGTGTAGCTTGTCAAGTGAACGGACAACCTCGTCGACTGCTTCGCCGATGTGCGGCATCGGTATGGTCGCGAAAAATCCGAACCGATCACGCTGTGCCGCAACCAAATCAGCCAGGTAGTCGTTGAGGTCACGCGCGAGTGCGGCGGAATCGGCGGGGCTGGTAAGTATCGTGGTCCCGGGCGTGGAGACGGACAGAATCGCTGTGGCCACACCGAGTTCGGCCATTGTCACCAGTGAGCTTTCCGGACTCCATTCCGGTACGGCCCGGCCACCGGATTTGTCCATACCCGTTTTTTGTAGCAAGTCCCGGTAGAAGGATGGGACGGCATGGTGGTGGGTGTCGATCCGCATCATTGCTGCTCCTTACGTGATGGGCACTCACGGGTCCGCGGTGTTCGGCACTGACAGTGCAGGAACGACGTCCTCGCTGAGCAGCAGCCAAGCGCGCCGGTCATGAGCCGGGCGAGCTTGTCGCTGATCGTAGGCCCCGGTAAGACCTCGCTACCCGGGCGGTCAGAGCAGTAATCTCCGAGCACCGAATGCGACAGTTTTTCTTT
This sequence comes from Mycobacterium sp. 050272, assembly GCF_039023525.1. Lineage (NCBI taxonomy): Bacteria > Bacillati > Actinomycetota > Actinomycetes > Mycobacteriales > Mycobacteriaceae > Mycobacterium > Mycobacterium sp. 050272. The sequence continues at coordinate 53,012 of NZ_JBCHKV010000005.1, forward strand.
TGTCCCCCGAGTGCAACGATCAGCCAATGGACATGATGACGATGGGCCTGATGGGCACGGTCGTGGGCGCTTCGGCCATGGGCATGGCGGGCATTGCTAAGTCGACCGTCGACCACCTACTTCCCGGCATGGCGGTAAGCGGCACCAACAAGCATCAGATGCGGTGCCAGATACATTCGCAGCGGTGCGAAGCGATCCAGCAGTGGCGCAGCGGCTTGGCCGGGTCTCGAGATGCCTACCGACAGTGGTCCTGCGGACCTCGCGTCGGCGACCCGCCCAACGTCGTCGGCGACGAGTGGTTCGAGGGGTTGCGGCCCCATCTACCGACCACCGGCGAAGCGGCCAAGTTTCGCACCGCCCACGAAGTCCACTGCGATAACCCGACTCTGATGCAACTTTCGCTGGAGATCGGACGCGTCGAAAAGGAGTGGACCGAAGAGGCGAAAGGCCGTCGGCGCCGAAGGCAAAGCCGCAGCAGGTAGCGCACCGTTGGCCAGATTAATCCGGCAACGGGGCGCAATAATCAGCCTCAGTCAAACACCTGGGGCCGCATCGGCTAGAAGGCGTTAACCGGTGACGGCCAGCACCGCTTCCGCGAGCTCGGGGCGGCAGACCACCACATCCGGCAACTTCGGGTCGGCCTGGTTGTAGAGCAGCGCCGACCCGTCGATGCGGGAGGTGTGCAAGCCGGCCGCACGCGCCACCGCGACCGGGGCGGCCGAGTCCCACTCGAACTGTCCGCCGGCGTGGACATAGACATCCGACAGCCCCTGGATGACCGACGCGACTTTGGCTCCGGCAGAACCCATTTCGACCAGTGTGCCGTCCAACGCGTCGCGCACCGCCAACGCGATAGCCGGTGGACGAGTTCGTGATACGACGATGCGCGGCTTGGCCGGGGCGGCGGGCGGAGCGGCCACGTCGGGGGTCGCCAACGTGACACCCTGGGCCGGCAGCGCCACGGCACCGGCGACCAGCTCACCGGCCTGCCAGAGCGCAACGTGCACCGCCCAGTCGTCGCGTCCGAGTTCGGAGAATTCCCGCGTGCCGTCCAGCGGGTCGACGATCCACACCCGCTCCGAGCGCAGCCGCACCGGGTCGTCGGCGCCCTCTTCGGACAACACTGCGTCCTGGGGCCGCTCGGCGCCGAGTGCTTGCATCAGAAAGTCATGGGATCGCTTGTCCCCCGCCGCTTTCCGATCGCTCGCGTCGGCGTCGGCGAATTCCTCGCGCACCCCGAGCAACAGCTGCCCCGCCTCGGTGGCCAAGCGCGCAGCCAGTGCGTGGTCATTCATCGGTTACTCCTAACCCGTCGCGAGAGTTTCATACTTCCCTATGTTGGTAGCGTTGACCAAATTTACCGTCCCAGCTGGCTTGGCGCAGCCGGCACCCGCCATCGGCATCTGACATAACCTGGAGACCGTGAGCGGCAACGTCTCTCCAACGGGCGGGTTGCGGCACGTTCCGCGGGGGCGGCTGACGGCGATCGGCATCGTCGTGGCCCTTCTACTGGTGGGTGTGCTGATCTTTGCTGGCGTGAAATTGACCCAGGGCCAACACGGCACAACAGCCCAGTCCACCAGCCAACCACCCGCCCCACCGGACAGCTACGCCCTTCCGGGCTGCTACAACCCGTCGGTCCAGCCGAGCGCACGTCCGAAAAAACTCAATGTCCTGGGATGCGCGAGCGTTGCCGTTGCGCTGCAAGACATGTCATGGAGTTCCTGGGGACCGCAGGGCGCCGACGGAACGGGAACTGCGGTTTTCAAGTTGTGCGATCCGAATTGCGCCACCGGCGCCCAACTCACGGAACCGGTCGTCGTTCATGCGTGGAATGCGCAGAAGCCACGTCCGGATGCCATCTGCGTGGCCGGCCTCAGGATCTTCAGCGACATGATCCTGGCCTTCCCCAAGGACGTCCCGCCGCCCAACGCGCAACCGATCGACACTCAGTACAAAGGGATGCCCGCGGTGCACTTCGTCAACTACTCACCCAGCGATACCCACCAGACCGAGTTCATCGGCTACACGTTCTGCAACTGAACATCTCACCAACGAGACGTGCAAGCGAAAACTCGCTTAGACCTCGACGACGACGGCGCCACCCTGGCCGCCGCCGGCGCACATCGCGGCAACACCGATACCGCCACCCCGGCGAGCCAGCTCGTAGACCAGCGTCGTGACCATGCGCGCGCCCGAGGCGGCGATGGGATGGCCAAGGCTGCAGCCGCTACCGGAGAAGTTGACCTTCTCCTCGTCGAGGCCGTACTCCCGGCAGGCCGCGATCGGCACCGAGGCGAACGCCTCGTTGATCTCCCATAGCGCCACGTCCGACGGCGACAAGCCGGCCCGCTGCAGCACCTTTCCGATGACCTTCACCGCGCCCAGACCGCAGTCTCGCGGAGGGACGCCAGCGGCAGCCCAGGCCTTGACCGTTCCCATCACGTTGAGCTTGTTGGCTTTGGCATAGTCGCCGTCGACAAGCGCGACGGCCGCGGCGGCGTCGTTGGTGCCGCTGCTGTTGCCCGCGGTGATCGAGAAGCCTTCGATCTCCGGGTGCAGCACCTTCAGGCCGGCCAGCTTCTCAATGGTGGTATCACGACGCGGGTGCTCGTCGACGGCGAACTCGGTGACCGAGCCGTCGAACTGGGTGATCTTCAGCGGCAGGATCTCGTCGGCGAACTTCCCGGCGTCCTGGGCCGCGACGGCGCGCTGGTGCGAGCGGGCCGCCCAGGCGTCCATCTCCTCGCGGGTGATGCCGACGCTCTGCGCGGTGTTCCAACCCACGGTGATCGACATGTCCTTGGCGGGCGCGTCCGGCGTTTCGACGTGCGTCGGGGGCATCCACCGCTCCTCGAACTTCAGCTCAGGCCCCGGGATGCGCCAGTTGGTCAGCGGCGTCATGGACAGCGACTGCACACCGCCGGCGATCAGCACCCGCTCCATACCCGAGCCGATCTGTGCCGAGGCGTTGCCGATGGCCGTCAGGCTGCCCGCGCAATGGCGGTTGACCGACTGACCGGGAACGTGCTCGAGACCGGTGGCTGTCGCGGCGTAGCGCGCCAAATCGCCGCCGCCATAATGTGATTCGGCGAAAATGATGTCGTCGATTTCTGATGGGTCGACGCCGGACCGGCGGACCGCCTCCGGGAGCACCGCGGTGATCAGCGTCTCCGGTGGTGTGTTGACCAGCGTCCCTTTGAACGAGCGGCCAATGGCCGTCCGGACAGCTCCGACGATGACGGGTGTACCCATGTTCTTAACCTCGCTGCGGTGGGCGGTCAGACGACGCGAATCGTATCAAATACTGTATAGGCAATAGTAATGGTCTAAATTCGCTACGCCGGGGTCTGTGACGGCGCTAACAATTAAGCGTTTCGGGTAAAGACGGAGGCCGACCGTTGAAGACCAAGGGTGCGCTGGTCTGGGAATTGAACCAGCCGTGGTCGATCGACGAGATCGAGATCGGCGATCCCCGCCGCGGCGAGGTGACCGTTCAACTCGAGACGGCCGGCCTGTGTCACTCCGACCAACACTTGTTGACCGGCGACTTCCCGATCCCGAGCTTTCCGGTCCTGGGCGGTCACGAGGGCGCCGGGATCGTCACCGAGATCGGCGAGGGCGTCGAGAATCTGGCCGTCGGCGACCACGTGGTGATGTCGTTCATCCCGTCGTGCGGGACATGCAAGCCGTGTCAGACCGGGCTGCGAAACCTGTGCGACCTCGGTATGGGCCTGCTATCGGGCCAGTCGGTATCCGACGGATCCTTTCGGGTGACGGCCAGAGGGCACAACGTCCTGCCGATGTCGCTGCTGGGGACCTTCTCGCCCTACGTGGTGGTGCATCACACCTCGGTGGTCAAGGTCGATCCGACGATCCCGTTCGAAGTCGCCTGCCTGGTGGGATGCGGGGTGACCACCGGCTTCGGTTCGGCGGTGCGCAGCGCGGCGGTCAAACCCGGTGAGGACGTCGCGGTCATCGGAATCGGTGGTGTCGGTGTCGCCGCGTTGCAAGGCGCCCGAATCGCCGGCGCCCGAAGGATATTCGCGATCGACCCGTTTGATTGGAAGCGTGAGCAGGCGTTGAAGTTCGGCGCCACAGAGGCTTTCGCGGATGTCGCCGGTGCCTTTGGCCGCATCGCGGAAGTGACGCGCGGCGTCATGTGCTCCAAGGTGATCGTCACCGTCGGCCGCACCGAAGGCGGCGAAGTCGAATCCTGGATGGGCCTGACCGCCAAGGGCGGCGTGTGCTGCCTCACCGCGATGGGCGGCGTGCTGGACACCGACGTCACGCTGAATCTTGCCGGGCTGTCGCTGCTCCAGAAAAGCCTGCAGGGCAGCATCTTTGGCGGAGGCAATCCGCAGCACGACATCCCGGCGATTCTTGAGCTCTACAAACTGGGTCAGATCAACCTCGATGACATGGTGACCCGCGAATACCGCCTCGAGCAGGTCAATGACGGCTATCGCGACATGCTCGAGGGGCGCAACATCCGCGGTGTCATCCGATTCACCGACGCCGACCGGGTTTGAGCTCGGTTCAGCCGCGAGCGTAACGCCACGATGAAGAATTCGGCGGAATCCCGACGTGGCGTTACGCTCGCCGTCCGGCGTGAGCACAATGAGTCCATGACCACCAACCCCGTAGCCCATCGTGAGGCCCAGACCGCCGCATACCGAGTCGCCGCGATGTTGATGAGTATCGGCACCGTGCACTTCCTGGCCCCCAAACCATTCGACACGATCGTCCCCGTCGAGCTGCCGGGAGATCCGCGCTTCTACACCTACGCATCGGGTGTCGCCGAGATAGCCACCGGCGCGCTGCTGGTGCCGCGACAGACCCGGCGGTTCGCCGCACTGGCCGCCGTCCTGCTGTTCATCGGGGTGTTCCCGGCCAACGTCAACATGTGCCGGTTGTGGTGGAACAAGCCGTGGCCGATGCGCATTGCCGCCTTCGCCCGGCTGCCACTTCAGATTCCGATGATCACCACCGCGTTGAAGATCATGCGAAACAGCTGACCGGAGCGTTCGATGAAAACGACCGGACTCGCGGTGCTGCTCGCGTTGGCGGCCGCCCTGATGATCGGCATCGGAGACGTCCTCGAACAGCGATCCGCCCGGCAGGTCACCGACAAACCGGTCAGCACCCCGGCGCTGTTCCGTCGGCTGCTGCGCGATCGCCGTTGGTGGCTGGGCAGTCTCGTGGCCGCCGCCGGGTTCGGGCTGCAGGCTGCCGCGCTCGGCCTGGGTTCGGTGGTTCTCGTGCAGGCGCTGTCGGTGACGTCACTGTTGTTCGCGCTGATCATCAGCAGCACGACAAATCACCGCAAAGTTTCGCGCTGGCAAGCTATTTGGGCCCTCCTCCTCGTTGCTGCCGTGGCTGTGGTGGTGACCGTCGGCAACCCGCAGGCCGGCACTCCCCGCGGGTCCATCAAGACATGGACGATCGTGGCCTTGATCCTGGGCCCAGCCCTGATCGTGTGTGTGATCGGCGCTCGCCTGTCCTCGGGTTGGCTCAGCGCGCTACTGCTGGGGCTCATGTCGGGAGCGTTGTGGGGGCTTTTCTCGGTGTTGACCAAGGGCGTGGTCGATCAACTCGGCCGCGGCATTCCGGAGTTGTTACGAACCCCCGAGTTGTACGTGTGGGCGGTGCTGGGGATCGCCGCGACGGCCTGGGAGCAGTCGGCGTTTCGGGCCGGCCCGCTGACCGCGTCGCTGCCCGCGGTGACGGTCGCTGAGCCGCTCGTCGGCTCGGTGCTCGGCGTCACCGTGCTGGGCGAGACGTTAAGCACCAACCACGTCGGCATGGTTGCGCTCGGTGTGTCGGTCGCGGTGATGATCGCCGCGGCGGTGGCGCTGGCACACAGCCAGGCCGCTGAAACCCCAGCCACCGATACGTCGATCGACGCGCGATCAACTTCGCCGCGAACCGATCCGGTGTAAGGTCCCGTCGGGATCGACGTAGGCGAATTCCCGTAAGCCGTAAGGCGTATCGACTGGCTCCACCAAACGGCCCCCGAGATCCTTCAGCGCAGCCCACTGCGCGTGGAGGGCGTCGGCGTCGCTGACATAGAAGTACACGCTGGATGCCGTGCGCAGCGGATCGTGTTCGGCCCACTCGCTGAGGTGCATCGACACCGAGCCGCGGTCAACGAAGCCATACCGCGCCGGACCTTCGTAGCTGCGGGCATCGAACCCGAGTCGGCGGTAACGGTCCAAGGCGATGTCGAGATCTCGAACGGGAATGATCGGGGCTACCGAGGCGAAATCGATTTCGGGCACACCGTGAGTCTGTCAGCTCGTCGTGCTGATGGCGCCGACGAACCCTGTCGTATGCTCCACCGAGTCGACCTCAGCAGGAAGGCACTCAATGATGAGTCAGCTATCGGCCTTCGCCGCAGTCGCCGCCACCGTGATGCTGACGGCGGCGTGCGACAGCAACGGGGGTGGCACCGGCACCTCTTTCCCATCGTCGACCGCAACGACTTCGTCGAAACAGGCACTCGCGCCGATGGCGCTCGCTGATCTCTTGCTCACTCCGGCCGAAGTCGACAACATTCTCGGGGTCAGCGGCTCGAGGACCGACAAGGTGTCCGACTCGCTGCAAGAAGACCCAACCGCCGGAATGGGCCCGAAGGGATTCAGGTTCCCGGACGAATGCTTGTACATCACCGGACCTGCCCTCGCGCCGGTATTCGCCAACAGCGGGAGCACGTCGGTACACGGCGAGCGCATTACCGAGCCGTCCTCCGGCGGATCGACTGAGTCCAGCCCCGACGCAAACCAGTACGTGGTGATGTTTCCGTCCGCCCAACAGGCGAACGCCTTCTTCAACACCTCTGCCCAGCGCTGGCCCGCGTGTGCCAACCGCCAAGGAGCTGTTCCCGACGGTGCGAACTCCCCGGGCTTCCAGTGGACGGTCGGACCGGTTTCCACTGAAAACGGAGTCCTGAGCACGACCGTGTCGGTGAACCTCACCAAGGATGGCGAGCACATCGTCAAGGCCTGCCAGCGGGCGCTGACGGTCCGCAACAACGTCGCGATCGATGTTGACGGGTGCCGCCAAAACCCGGGCAACGTGGGCGTCGACATCGCCAATATGATCGCCGGCAAAGTCGACAAACAGTAGACGTTGCAACCGTCCGCACGAATTCAGCGGTTCGCGCTGCGATCTCGCTTGACGTCTTGGATGCGTCCCGCTGCCCGCAAACACCCCAGGACCCGCGCAGCTGTCGTATGCTCCATCCGCAAACACCCTCTGAACAGCCGACGCGCACAGTGCACGCAACGCTGTCGAGTCGACTCAAGCAGGAAGGCACCAACGATGCGCCCATTTGCCGTCGCCGCCGCCGTCGCCATTACCGGGATCTTGGTCGCTGCCTGCGGCGGTAGCAACGGAGGTGGCACGGCTTCGTCGTCGACCACCACTTCGTCGAAGCCGCCCCTGGCGCAGGCCGCGCTGGCGAGCCTGTTGCTCACTCCCGCCGAAGTCGACAGTGTTCTGGGCGTCACGGGGTCGAAGAACGACAAAACGTTCGACACGCTCCAAGAGGACAAGAGCACCGAGGTGTTCCCCAAGGGATACAAGTTCCCCGCCGAGTGCCTCTACATCACCGGCGTAGGCTTGACGCCCATTTACACGGGCAGCGGCAACACCGCGGTGCACGGAGAGCGTGACATTGCGCCGATTCCCGAGGGTTCGACCGATCCGAACCCTGACATCAGCCAATTCGTGGCGTTGTTTCCGTCCGCCGACCAGGCGAACGCCTTCTTCAACACGTCGGCCCAGCGTTGGCCTGCCTGCGCCAACCACCAGGAAACTGTTCCCAGTGGCGGCGACCCGGACGCTCCGGATATCCAGTGGAAGGTGGGACCCGTTTCCAACAGCAACGGAATACTGAGCACGACCGTGAGCGTGACCCTGAGCAAAGGCACCGAGTCGATGGGCCAAACCTGTCAACGAGCGCTGACGGTCCGCAACAACGTCGTGATCGACACCGAGGCATGCCGCAAGGACCCGGGGGACGCGGGCGTCAGCGCCGCCAAACAGATTGCGGCCAAAGTCGACAAGCAGTAGTCATCGCGCGTCTTCCCCTGGCGTTCAGGCGATTCGAGCAAGCCCGACACAACGACAGCGACTTTGGTAAGAATGGGTTGCTATGCCGCGCTCATTCGACATCTTGACCGATTCGCCCGCCAGTGTTGACCAAATCCACGCGGCGTTCAGCAGTGAGGCCTATTGGCTGGCCCGGATCGCCCTGGGGGACGCCGCGACCACCACACTGGACTCGCTGGATGTCGACCCCGCCGGCAGGGTGACAGTGCGGGTGACTCAGCACGTGGGACGCCAGCTATTGCCCGGACCGGTCGCCAAATTCGCACCTGGCGAGCTGAAACTCGTCCACGAGGAGACGTGGAAACCCAACGGCGACGGCCAGGTTCTCGGGCAGGTCAACGTCTCGACTTCGCCCGGGGTGGGCGGGGCCCGCGCGCAAGCTTGGCTGGAGCCCGTCGGTGCCGGCACACAGTTGCGGTTCGCGGTCAAAGTGCACGTCAAAATCCCATTGGTGGGCGGCAAACTGGAGAAAACTCTCGGCGCGGGTTTGTCCGACAGCATCCCCGCGGTGCAGCGCTTCACCACCACCTGGATCGCCGATCACTCCTAGGCCTACCGCCCCCGGCGCTCGCCCCTTGCCATGCGAGCGTGTCGCGGTGTTAGCTCTGTACTCATTAGCAACCAACGCCGCTTGGCCAATGAGAGGCTTTGCCCAATGCTTCGTCAGATGTTCGCCGTGGGAGCTATTGCGCTAGGGATAGCGGGGACGCCCGCAGCCCACGCGGCGCCGTCCACCACTACAACGTCTCCTGCACCTACGACCGGTTCGAGCGTCTACTACCCGAACTGCAAGGCCGCCTGCGATGCCGGTGCGGCTCCGATTTATCGCGGACAGCCGGGCTATCGGGCTCCTCTTGACCGTGACAACGACGGCGTTGCCTGCGAAATATGCTGCGATTGATCGCCACCATCGGCATGTGCTGCGTCGCCGTGGCGGCGTGCGGCTCGCACCGGGCGTCCAGCCCGAGCACGTCCGGCTCCAGTTCGGCGAAACCCTTGGCCAGCAGCAGCATTGCCGCTTCTCCCCCTGCCACTACGACCGTCGCGCCCCCGGCTACGAGCAGCGCACCGCCCGATTGTGTGGGATTGTCGATCTGCACACCACCGCCGCCGGACGCCGAGGGCAATCCCGCGTGTTACTACTCCGATGGCTGGCAATCGAATTCAGCCGGGGCAGGCATCGAAGTCTGGTACTTCCACGAGCCGCAGAACATGTCGAAGCCGGACAAGGTCACGGCAATAGTGCGCAAGAAGGACGGCACCAACGTGTCTCAAGATGCCGCAATCGAGGCCGGCCAACAAACACATCGCTTCGAATTTCCGACCATCGATAAGTCCGCCGTTCAGGAAGTGCTGCTCGCGTCGAGCAGTGGCCGCTGTTTCGTGGTCGGCAGTTAGACACGTACCCGGCTCTCCCCCTTGTGTTTTCGCATCGTTGAGAGGAATTGGCTTACTCCTCGGAGGGTAAACCTTTCAACCGCAGGGTGTTTGGCTGCTGGTCAACTAGGTAGGCTGCGTCGTTAGTGCAGGCAACGGATAGAGGAACAACAGATGACCCGCATACGCACCATGACGCAGGCAGACACCAATGCGGCCGCGCGGATCTGCTACAAGGCGTTCAACGCGATCGCGGCCAGGCACAATTTTCCGTCGGACTTTCCCTCGGTCCAACATGCCCACGATCTCGTCGGTGCGTTGCAGCCTCACCCCGGATACTTCAGTGTCGTGGCCGAGTCCGATGGTCAAGTCGTTGGCAGCAATTTTCTCGACGAACGCTCCGCGATTTTCGCAGTCGGTCCGGTCAGTGTGGCTACCGACGTCCAGGACAACCGAGTCGGTCGCGCCCTGATGCAGGCCGTGTTGGACCGGAGCGCCCAGCAGCAGGCATTGGGAGTGCGGCTGGTACAAGTTGCGTATCACAACCGTTCGATGAGCCTCTACACCAAGCTGGGCTTTCAAACCCGTGAGCCCCTCGCCGCAATTCAAGGCAAGCCACTATTGATGCAGATCAACGGATTTGACGTGCGCAGGGCTCACGAAGGGGATTTGGCTGATTGCGACAAGCTCTGCTTACAAGTGCACGGCCATGATCGAAGCGGCGAACTGCGCGATGCGATCGCACAGGGATCGGCCAAGGTCGTCGAACGCGACGGCCAAATAACCGGCTACACGACCGATGTCGGGTTCACCGGCCACTCCGTCGCCGTGAGCAACGAGGACATCGAGGCGTTGATCGCCGACGCAGACAAGTTCTCCTGGAATGGATTTCTTGTTCCGTTGCGCAACGCCGACTTGTTGCGATGGTGTTTCGACCACGACCTGCGTGTCGTCTACCTGCTGAACATGATGGCGCTTGGCTACTACCAAGAGCCGCGCGGTTCCTTCCTGGCGTCGATCGGCTACTGACGAGCGCTGGAGAAACCCGCCCTGCCGCGACCGCGCACCAGGGATACTGGCACACCACGGACAACGACAAGAACAGCCGCGCCGCCATCCGATCGGCGCGCATGCTTGATCATCACAAGTGGCTACGAGAAACGCTGTTGCAGCTCGGATCGCACGCCGCTGGCCACGCGTTCGAAATCGACCGCCTGTAAAACGTGCGCTCATTCGCCACCAACGACGAGGTGTTCACCCACCTGCGGGGCCGTGGCCGGCTCTGGCTGGGCCCTACTGTGGCAACACCTCGCCGTGTGTCTCGGGCGCCAGCGGAATGATCAGGAGCCCAATCACGAATACGATCGCCGTCAACGCGACCGGCAAGCCCAGGGTGTGCGTGTGCAGCACTGCCGCGCCAAGCACGAAGTTCACGCCGGCACCGACGAAGCGTCCGAACGACGTGCAGAATGCGAACGCCGTTGCGCGCACCTGTGTCTCGAACTGCTCGGGCAGCCAGAGACTGAATAGCGCAAAGTTGCCGCCGAAGAAGCCGAGCACGAACAGCCACGCGATAAACGGCCCGAGGCCGTTGGGCAGATAGAACGCCCAGCCGAAGCTGCCGGTGATGGCGACCGCCATTCCGGCAAAATAGAACGCGGCCGTCTTCCTGCGTCCGACCCGCTCCGCGATCAGGGGCAAGACAAGACAACCCAGGATGGTTCCGATCGACAACAGGCCCGTCGCCCACGAGGCGGTCTTGGTCGCGTCGCTCTTGCCCAAACCGGCGTGCTGCGCGAGCTGAATCACGGCCGTCGGTTCGTACACCGTGCCCGCCCACAAGCCCACGATCGCAATCGTCAGCAGCGCGCATGCCACCCAGGTGCGCCGCCGGTAACGCGCGCCGAAAATTTCCCGCAATGGGTTCACGCGAACCGAGCTGTCGGCGTCGGTCCGCTGCCACTTCTCGGTCTCCTTCACTCGCGTCAAGATCAGAATCGCGATCACGACCGGCAAGGCTCCGGTCAGAAACATTGCGCGCCAACCAAACTGGACGCCGATGGTGTAATTGAGCGCCGCAGCCAGGAAGAAGCCGGCGTAGTAACCGGTCTGCAAATATCCGGCGCCCATCTTGCGTCGATCCTCGGGCCACGCCTCGGCCACATAGGTACCGGCAAGCGCCCATTCGCCGCCGATCCCGACCCCCGCGATGAATCGGAAGGTGGCAAGCTCCCAGACGTTTTGGGCCATGGCGGAAAGCCCGGTGAAGATCGCGAAGGTGAAGATCGTCGCCGCGAGCACCTTGGCGCGCCCGAAGCGGTCGGCGATCGGCCCCCAGACGAAGGACAGACCCCAGCCGACCAGGAACAGGGCGAACAAAATCGAGCCCACCAACCCGACATTGGCCGGCGTCGCGGCGATGCCCGACCGCGGCAACAACTCAGTCAGCGCGGGCGTGAGCACCAGCGCGTAGATGAACGAATCCATCCCGTCGAGCGTCCAGCCGGTCCAGGCCCCCCAAAAACCCACGATCTGTGACCGGTTGAGCGGGGTGCGATGGCGCGCGGGCACTACCTGTTCTGTCGTTGAACTCATGTCGCCCTCTCGCTGAACACCATCGGCCGAACGGCCATCGCGTGAGCACGCAAAGTAGCATTGCTGAATTCGCTTTGGCATTGCGCGATTTCGTGCGCGGTTGCGATGGCAATCGTGTCCCGACAGCCTATTTCGAAGCGACGTGCCAGCGAAGGCTCACGGCAAGCTCGTCCTGCGAAGGCAATGTGTGTTGTCGTTCACCGGTCGAGTTGCGATCGAGGCCTCCACGACCAAATTGCGTGGTGGCGCTACATTGAGTAATCGCCTACCAGGTTCACCGCGGAACGGGGCCATCATGGGATTCATCACGCCGGACCTTCCCGACGTCGACCACGACACCTGGCCCACGCTGCCTCGGTCCACGCGGATGCAAGTGGTGACCCGGCACTGGGTGGAACACGGCTTCGGCACGCCGTCGGCGATCTATCTGCTGTATGTGCTGAAGATGGCCGCCTACGCCGGCGGAGCCGCGGCGGTCATCGCGTTGACCCCGGGGCTGGGCGGCCTCGATCGCATCGCGCAGTGGTGGACTCAACCCATCGTGTACCAGAAGGTCGTGGTGTTCACGCTGCTGTTCGAGGTCCTTGGCCTGGGCTGTGGATCCGGGCCGCTGACAGCACGGTTCTGGCCTCCGATCGGAGGTTTCCTGTTCTGGCTGCGACCCAAGACGATTCGCCTGCCACCCTGGCCACGCGTGATTCCCTTCACCCGCGGGGATAGTCGTTCGATCGTCGACGTGGCCCTCTACGCGATCGTGCTGGCCTCCGGCATCTGGGCACTGCTCTCGCCCGGCCGTGGCGGCCCGGTCACCGCGGCCGGCGACGTCGGCCTGCTCGACCCAATGTTGGTAGTGCCGGCGATCGTCGCCCTGGCCTTACTGGGCCTGCGCGACAAGACGGTGTTCTTGGCGGCGCGCGGCGAGCACTACTGGCTGACCCTGTTCGTGTTCTTTTTCCCCTTCACCGATCAGATCGCGGGCTTCAAGATCGTCATGCTCGCGCTGTGGTGGGGAGCGGCGACCTCCAAGCTCAACCACCACTTCCCCTACGTCGTAGCGGTGATGACCAGCAACCACCCGCTATTGCGCAGCAAATTGTTCAACTGGGTCAAACACCGGCTGTACCTAGACCCCGTCAACGACATACGTCCCTCCTGGGTACCGAAAATCATGGCGCATGTCGGCGGCACTACGGCCGAATTTCTGGTGCCCCTGGTCCTGGTCTTCTTCGCCGACGGCCATCGCTGGGCGTGGTTCTTGATCGCCTTCATGGTGATCTTTCACCTCAACATCATTTCCAACCTCCCGATGGGAGTTCCGTTGGAGTGGAACGTATTCCTGATCTTCTCGCTGTTCTATTTGTTCGGGCACTACAACGGAATTCACGCCACCGACCTTCGGTCACCGCTGTTGCTGGCCATCCTCGTCGTCGCCCTGGCCGTGGTTCCAATTCTGGGAAACCTTTTCCCCCAGCAATTTTCGTTCCTGCCCGCGATGCGCTACTACGCCGGCAACTGGGCGACCAGCGTCTGGTGCTTCCGCGCCGGGGCCGAAGAGAAGATCGAGGCCAACGTCGTGAAAAGCTCTGCGCTCACTGCCAAGCAACTGGCCAGGCTGTACGACGAGGCGACCGCCGAGATCACCATCGACAAGGCCGGCGCCTTCCGGTCGATGCACACTCATGGTCGCGCACTCAACGGGTTGCTACCCCGTGCCGTCGACCACGAAGCCGACTACCGGATGCGCGAGGGTGAAGTCGTCGCCGGTCCGCTGGTCGGCTGGAACTTCGGCGAAGGGCACCTGCACAACGAGCAACTGTTGGAGGCCCTGCAGCGACGCTGTCAGTTCGAGGAGGGCGATGTGCGGGTGGTCATTCTGGAGGGCCAGCCCATTCAGACGCAACGGCAGTGGTACCGGATCGCGGACGCCAAACTCGGGGTGATCGAGGAAGGCTACGTCACGGTCGAGGACATGCTGGCGCGTCAGCCGTGGCCCGAGCCGGGTGACGAGTTCCCCGTGCACCTGACGCGCACGGATAAGCGGTTATCCACCGCCGACTAGCTACACCTGGGCGCCGGCATTCGCAATTTGCGCGGACGACGGCTCGCCGGGGCGGTAAAGCCCCCGGTGTCGTCGAAAAACGCCCATGATCCGTGGTCGTCGACTTCCATTCGCCAACCCAGCTCGCAACGGCCCGCGATGGTGTCCATAAACCATGCGTGCGCAGCCTCTGCGCTGTCGAAATTCTTTGCCGCGACTATCTCGCCGTGTGGGTCGATAGCTCGAAACGTGGGCATGCGATGTGATTATCCCCTTCGGACAAGTTTCAATCGCACGCAATTTCGACCGACGCAGGCGTGTTGCCCGCTTACAGGGTGCGAGTCAACTGATGCGCCAGTAATTGGGCGAATCTGGCCGGATCTTCAAGAGCGCCGCCCTCGGCCAATAGCGCCGTTCCGTACAGCAATTCCGCGGTCTCGGCGACCGTCGGATCGTCGGCGCGCTCTTGGTGAGCCTTGCGCAGTCCCGTGACCAGTGGATGGTCCGGGTTGAGCTCCAGGATCCGCTTCCCGATCGGGATGTTCTGCCCGGATGCCTGGTAGATGCGCGCGAGCGCGGGACTTATCCCAAAGGCATCGGTGATCAGGCACGCGGGCGATTCGGTCAGGCGGGTGGACAACCTGACCTCCTTGACGTGGTCGGTCAAGGTCTCCTTTAACCAGGTCAGCAGGTCGGCGAACTCCTTCTCCCGCTCCTCACGTTCGGCGTCGCTCGACTCCTCGTCGGAATCCAGGTCCACCTCGCCCTTGGCCACCGACTGCAGCGGTTTGCCGTCGAATTCGGTCACGGTGCCCACCCAGACCTCGTCGACGGGGTCGGTGAGGATAAGGACTTCGTAGCCCTTGGCCTTGAATGCTTCCAAATGCGGCGACTTCAGGATTTGCTGCCGCGTCTCGCCGGTGGCGTAGAAGATCTGCTCCTGACCGTCCTTCATGCGCTCGACATATTCGGCCAGCGTGGTGGCGTCCTCCTCGCTGTGCGTCGACGCGAAGGAGGAGATTTGCAGCAAGGTGTCCTGGTTGTCGGCATCGGACAGCAGGCCTTCTTTGAGAACCCGCCCGAACTGGGTCCAGAAGGTGCGATAGTCCTCGGGCCGCTCGGACTGCAGCTCCTTGATCGTGGACAGGACCTTCTTGGTCAGCCGGCGACGAATCGCGTTGATCTGCCGATCCTGTTGCAGAATTTCGCGAGAAACGTTGAGCGACAAGTCTTGTGCGTCGACCACACCCTTGATGAACCGCAGGTATTCCGGCATCAGCTGGTCGCAGTCGCCCATGATGAACACCCGCTTGACATACAGCTGGACACCGATTTGGGCGTCCCGGTTGAACAGGTCGAACGGCGCGTGCGACGGAATGAAGAGCAAGGCCTGGTACTCGAAAGTGCCCTCGGCCTTCATCACGATGACCTCGAGCGGGTCGTCCCAAGCGTGCGCGATGTGCTTGTAGAACTCCTTGTATTCCTCGTCGGACACCTCGTCCTTCGGCCTGGCCCAGAGTGCCTTCATCGAGTTCAAGGTTTCCGTCTCGATGGTGACGACCTCGTCGCCGCCCTCCTCCTCGGGGGGAGTACGTCGCTCGACCTCCATCCGGATGGGCCACGCGATGAAGTCGGAGTACTGCTTGATGAGGCTCCGCAGCTTCCACTCCGAGGTGTAGTCGTGCAGCTCGTCTTCGGTGTCTTCCGGTTTGAGGTGCAGGGTGACGGCCGTGCCCTGCGGGGCCTCTGCTACGGATTCGATCGTGTAGGTGCCCTCGCCGGTCGATTCCCACCTGGTGGCGTCGCTCTCGCCCGCCTTGCGCGTCAGCAGCTCGACCTTGTCGGCCACCATGAACGACGAATAGAAGCCGATACCGAACTGACCGATCAGCTCTTCCGACGCTGCCTCGTTCTTGGCTTCGCGCAACTGCTGGCGCAGCTCGGCGGTGCCCGATTTGGCCAGGGTGCCGATCAGGCCGATGACCTCGTCGCGCGTCATGCCGATGCCGTTGTCGCGGATGGTGAGGGTGCGCGCGGCTTTGTCCACGTCGATCTCGACGTGGAGGTCGGACGTGTCGACATCGAGGTCTTTGTTCCGGAACGCCTCCAACCGAAGCTTGTCCAGTGCGTCCGAGGCGTTCGAGATCAGCTCCCGCAGAAACGAGTCTTTGTTGGAGTAGACCGAGTGGACCATCAGGTCGAGAAGCTGGCGCGCCTCGGCCTGGAATTCCAATTGCTCAACACCGGCATTCATGGGATTCAAATTTACCGAGGTGGGAATCGTTACCGTCCAGGGGTCCGGCCTGCCTACCCTGAAGAGGCCAGCCCAACCGGTGAAGGGAATCCAGGTGTCTGTTGCACAGCGCGAACGTGCCGCCCTCGTCGAGACGATGCGCAGCGTCGGACCGGATGCACCCACTCTGTGCGAAGGTTGGACGGCGCGAGATCTGGCTGCTCACCTGGTGATTCGCGAATACCGTCCGGACGCCGCACCCGGCATCCTGATCCCGTTCTTCGCCGGCCACACCCAGAAGGTGCAAAACGACGTGGCCGGGCGGACCGAGTGGGACACGCTGTTGGACAAGGTCGCGTCCGGTCCGCCGGCCTACTCGCCGCTGAAGTTGCTCGACCCGGTGGCCAACGTTGGGGAGATGTTCATCCACCACGAGGACGTGCGACGCGCGCAGCCGGACTGGGCACCGCGCGTCCTGGAACCCACCCTGGTCAAAAGCCTGCGCCGCACGCTGCCGTTGATGGCCCGGATGACGCTGGCGAAAGTTCCGGCCCGGGTCGCGTTGCGCACCCCGGAGGGCAAGACGGTGCTGATCGCCGGCAATGGCCCGGCCGTCACGGTGACCGGTGCGCCCGAAGAGCTGCTGCTGTTCTCGGTCGGGCGCGAGGCCCGCGTCGAATTCGACGGCGATGCGTCCGCGGTGCAGACCGTCCGCGATGCGCCGAAGGGTTTGTAGGCTCGCGCCGTGTTTCAGCATGCCGCAACAAGGCCTCGCGCCACGATTACGGGCGGCCGAAGGCCTCGCGCAAATCCTTCTTGATGACTTTGCCGAACTGGTTGCGCGGCAAGGTGTCAACGATGACGAGGCGCTCGGGATGCTTGTAACGGCCTAGACCCAGCGAACGGCAGTGCTGCACCAGGGATTCCAATGACACACCGTCGGCGGACGTGGGTACCACGACGGCGCACACCCGCTCCCCCGCGCTGTAATCGGGGACTCCGATGACTGCGACATCGGCAACGGCGGGATGGGTGGCTAGCACGTTTTCGATCTCGAGGGCCGAGATGTTCTCCGCATTGCGGATGATCGCGTCCTTGATTCGGCCGGTGACGCGGACATTGCCGTCAGCGTCGATCAACCCGAGATCGCCGGTGCGCAACCAGCCGCCACGGTCGAATGCGTCGGCGTCCAGTGCGGCATCCGCGTAACCGAGGAAGCATTGCGGCCCCTTGAGCCGCAGCTCCCCCTCCTGTCCCGCGGGCAGTTCATTCTCGCCGTTGTCGACGACGCGCACACTAACCCCCGGAACCGGTGCACCGACGGTGTAATCGAGCACCTCGGGCGCGGCGTCGAGCGGTGGCGAGGTCGCCACGGGAAACTCGGTCATTCCCCACGCGTTGGCGATTCCGGCCACGCCGAAGGTCTCGCGGACCTGTCGCCCCAGTTCGGCGGTGATGGGTGCACCCCCTGCTATGCAACCCCGCAATGCACCGAAGAGGGGCTTATCGCCATGGGCCCGTTGTGCTTCCAGGAAAGCCACAAAAAACGGCGTGGCGGTGCCCAGGAACGTCGGGCTGTGTGCCGCGACGGCAAGCGGTGTCGCGGCCGGATCGAATACCTCGAAGAGCGCCAGCCGCATGCCGGTCATCAGCGCGGCGGCCATCATCTCGGCCCCGCCGATGTGGGCGATCGGGAAGGCGATCGGATCCACGTCGCCGGCGGTGATACCCATCGCGCTCACCATCCCTCGCGAACCGGCGATCACGGTGCTGTCGGTGTGACGAATTCCCTTGGGCGCCGCGGTAGTTCCCGATGAGTAGTAGATCCACTGGTTGTCGCCACCGGGCTCGGTGCTGAGTGCACCGGCGTCGGCGCGCGGCAGCCGCAGCTCACCGGCCCGCGGGGGTGTTGCCAGGTCTACCGCGACGACCTCGAAGCCCTGAGCCGAGGCCAGTGACCGCGCCAGCGCGCCATGATCGAATCCCCGCCAAACTTCAGGTACCACAAGGAATTCCGTCGACAGCTGCCCAGTGATGAAGCCGACTTCACGCTCGCGCAGGATCGGGATGATCGGGTTCTGCACCGCGCCAAGTCGAGCCAGCGCCGCCATGACGACCACGGTCTCGAGTGTGGTCGGCAGCTGCCAGGACACCACAGTTCCCGCGCCGATCCCCCGTTCGGCCAACGCCGCCGCCGTCGCACACGCGGCGTCGTGCAGCTGACGTGCGGTCATGCTGCGGCCGTAGTCGTCGGCGAATAGGGCCCGATCCGGCTCACGGAGTGCGGCTTGGGCTATCAACGTCCAGTAGGTGACGTCCGTTGCGGTCGTCATCAGACCGACGGCAAGTCCGAAGGTGGTCGAAATCCGGAGTGCGCTATGGACACCGACACCGCGCTGCCGATCGGACCGAGGTGGTCCAGGACAACGGCTGAACCATTGGCCACGCCGTCGTCGCTGTAGTGGGTCAGCGCGGCCAGCCCGATATGAGGTCCTTCGGGCAGTCGGCTCAGGGTCAGCGTGTAGTCCACATTGATGAACTCCAGCGCCTTCGTGCCCCAGTTGGCGATCGCGGCGGTGACGTCGGCACACAGCGCGGCGCGAGTGAACGGTGTGAGCGGCTCGTCATCGATCAAGGGACGCGTTTCATGTAGCCAGGTGTACTTCGGTCCGGTCATGTCCCACTCGGGATCGGGATTCTGCAGGTCCCCGCCCCAGCCATAGGTCCGTAGGAACAGCGTCGGCTGGTCGCCGTCATGCTCGACGGGCAGCCGCGGCATCTGCGGGGTTTGTGACCACACCTTGCCGTCGGGCTGGGAACCACGACGCAGAAACAGCGCGCTCGCGCGCGCGACGGGTTCACCATGCTGGATGAGAAGCGCCTCGACCAGGCGCAATCGCCGACGTTCGTGCTGGACCTTGGTGTGCACCTCGAACGGCTCCAGGGCAGCCGGTGCGGGCAAGTCGACCGTCAGGCGCGCAGGCTGCAACTCCGCGTCGTCGACCGTACCGCCGAGGACCGCCGCCAGAATGCCACCAACCACATGGCCGCTCATTGTCGGGCCCCAGCCACCGCGTGCTACCGCCGTTGGCACGTAATGACTTTCGTCGCGCATAAAGTACGGCCCGGGCATCGTCGCATCGACGTCATCCGCCAGAATGTTCGGCTCGGTCACCACGCGAATCTCCGCGCGAACAGGGCATTCATCCAGATTCCTCCTCCGAGGTCAGCAACAGTAGATGTTACAGTTCGTTTTCCCGGGCACGCGATGTGCGGTCGGTGCTTGTGCCAAAAGGCAACGCGCACAGCAGTATTGACAATCGCGCAAAAGCCGGTTGGCCGCCTGGCCCATCCGTCCGGCGCCCAAGGCCGAGGGTCAGCCAAAGGCTTCGCAGGGGCCAGTCACAGCCGACGCATAGCCAAGCTATCTAGCGTCGAGTGAGTTGGGGGTCAGCATTCGAATATCCACCAAATAATTTGAGTGGGGGGAATAAGTATGAAATTCAAGCAACTGATTGCGGCGGGCACGCTGGCCGGCGCTTTTAGCGCGGCAGCGCTCGGCGTGGGCGCCGGTTTGGCAAATGCCGCTCCTGGTTCACCACCTTTAGCCCCGGGAGGCCACGGCGCTCCCGGACCCGGGGGCGGCCACGCTCCGAACGGGCCAAATGATCCTGGCGGTCCTGGCGGCCCCGGTGGTCCTGGCCCGGGTGGTCCCGGCGGACCTGGCGGCCCCGGTGGTCCTGGCCCGGGTGGTCCCGGCGGACCGGGTGGTCCCGGCGAGCACGGCCCCGGCGGGCCCGGTGGTCCTAACGGTCCCGGTGGACCCGGCGGCCCCGGCGGGCCAGGTGGTCCTAACGGACCCGGGGGCCCCGGCGGACCTGGACACCCAGGCGGCCCTGGCTTCAACGGACCGGGCGGCCCTGGTGGCCCCGGCGGTCCGTGGCACGGCGATCCACATCGGGGCTACTTCAACAACGCGCCGTGGGGCGACGGACCGGCCCCGTGGGGACCGGGTGAGCCGCCCCGGCCGGTCTGGGATCGACCGCTTCCGCCCCCAGGGGGTCCGTGGAACTACGGCCCGATCAACTACTGGGGCTACCCGGAAACCCCCGTATGGGATCCCGGATTCAACGCATGGGGCTTCTGGTTCTTCGGAGTCTGGATCCCGCTGTAAATAACTGACCGACGACCCACCACGATGCCCCGTCTCGCCGCTTGGCGAGGCGGGCGTCGTGGTATCTGTCGACCGCCTGTGCAGGCGTCTGCGCCCCGCAGTGACGAGCCGACGTTTGCCGGGCTCGCGCGGCGCGGCCGATCGGAACGCCTTACACTTCTCGCGTGAAAACTGCGGATGATCGCCAACGTCGGCGCGCGCGTGAAATCACCCTGACCATACGAAGTTTCGTTGCCATCCTCGTCGTTGCGATGCTGGCGACAAGCTGGGCGCCGGCGCGGGCCGCCGGCAATCGCACTATCACGTTGACGCTGGTGCGACATGCCCAGTCCGCGGCCAACGCTTCGGGCTTGATCGACACGACGGTCCCGGGCCCTGAACTTTCGCCCCGAGGGTTCTGCCAGGCGAGCGTGGCGGCTGCGCAGTTGGCGCCCAACCATTACGACGGTATCTACGCCTCGACGATGATCCGCACCCAGGAGACGGCTACACCGACGTCGCAATTGCTGGGCGAACAGATCACCGTGCTGCCCGGGCTGCGCGAGATCGAGGCCGGCAAGTTCGAGGGCACACCAGAGGCCGACATCCCGCAGACCTACTTCGCCGCTCCGGCGCGCTGGCTGCAGGGTGACCGCAGCGCGCGGATCCCCGGCTCGGTGGATGGCAACGAGTTCAACGCACGGTTCACCGAAGCCGTTCAACGCATCTACGACAGCGGCGAGCAGAATCCGGTCGCGTTTTCGCACAGCGCGGCCATCATGTTCTGGGTGCTGATGAACGCGCGCAATGCCGATCCGTCGTTGCTGAAAACCAAGTCGCTGACCAACGTCGGTCACGTCGTCCTTAACGGGAATCCATCCGACGGCTGGACGATGACCGAGTGGGATGCCGATCCCCCGCCGTGCTGATTTCCTGACCGGCCTCAGGTCTTGATACCGACGGTAATCACGTCCGAAACGAACCGGAGCCAGATTGGTCGCGGGATCCGGTGCTGATCGACGACGGTGAACCCGGCGCCCTCGAACATCGACCGCACCTCGGCGGGTGACGCGTTGTGCTGCGGTTTCCATTTATTCGTCGACACATGAAACACCGTTTGTCGCGTGCTCAGCGCGGACACGGCCGCTAGTCCACGCGGCGCCAAAACCCGATGGAATTCCCGCAGCGCTGCCGGCTGATCGAAGAAGTGAAACGCCGAGGTGGTCACGACGGCGTCGAGTGAGCCGTCGTCAAACGGCAGCTGCTCGGCCGGGCCGCGCAGCCATTGCACCCGATCGGATCTGGCGCGGGCCTGGGCGAGCATGCCGTCGGACATGTCTACCCCGTAGATCGCGTCGGGCTGCAGTTCACGCTCGATACGATCACTCAGAATGCCTGTCCCACAAGCGATGTCGGCGATCCTGCGTGATTGATGTTCACGCAGTCGCGCGACTACCTCGTCATGGGGCGGTCGGTACACCCACTGCTGCAAAGTTGCATGGTCGTAGACGGGGGCCAGAAAACTCCACAACCCGGTGATGGCGCTGTTGAACCCCCGACGTCGCGGTGCGGTCATACACCATGCCTAGTGGTGGCCCGGCAAGCCGGGGCCACCGGGCCCACCGGGGCCGCCCGGTCCACCGGGGCCACCGGGGCCGCCCGGTCCACCGGGCCCACCAGGTCCGCCCGGGCCACCCGGTCCGCCTGGCCCGTTTGCGGCAGGAAGCACGAACACGCACTGGTTCAATTCGACGCTCCAGGCCCACCCCGGCGCACAATACGGGTCGGCCCGGCTGACCCCGGGCGTGGCGATCCAGGCCATTTGCAACGCGGCCGACACGAGAGCGAATACACCTATCGCGCAAGGCCGTCGCAATCGGCGGCCGCTAATTTTCTTGGTCATGTCGGTTTCTCCTCCCCGCCAACATCTGGCCAGCAACCGGAAATATCATTGTGCGTCAGCCGAGGGTTTTGCGGTCCGGATTCACGGTTGCGTCGTGGTTTCACCCCAAGGCGATACCCTCGCCGCCACGCTGCGCATCTATGGGGATCCGTCAGCCGGTTGCACTAAACGCTTGCAGCGCACGGGAATCACTAAGTTCGGACACAGGTAAGCGGTTTAGCGTGACGGTGTGACTGATCGTCAAGAACGCGCAATGTCATTCGGATCGATCGCCGAAGACTATGACGGACTGCGGCCGCAGCCCCCACAGGATGCAGTCGACTGGCTGGTGCCGCCCGGATGCCAGGTGGCCGTCGACGTCGGGGCGGGCACCGGGTTATTCAGCCGCACCTTGGTGCACAAGGCAGCAGAAGTCATCGCGGTGGAGCCGGATGCGCGAATGCGCAAGGTGTTGACCGAGCGGTCCCCGGGCATCCGTGCGCTCGAGGGGCGCGGCGAGTCGATCCCGCTTCCGGACGCCGCCGCCGACGCGGTGTTCGTGTCGTCGGCCTGGCACTGGATGGATCACGACCGAGCCCTGCCCGAGATCGCCCGGGTGCTGCGCGACGGCGGGCGCTTTGGCCTGATCTGGACGAGCCGCGACCGTGAGGTGGACTGGGTGCGCGACCTCGGCCGGCTGCCCGGCCAGGACCTCGAAGAGGTCCAGTCGGTCGACCGCTTCCGGCAGCGCCTGCACTTCGACCTTCCCGAACCGCAGATCTTCCACCACATCGAGCGCGAGATCTTCCGGTTCGTGCGGACAATGACCCTCGAGAACGCCGTCGCAATGCTGGCGACTTACAGCCGGGCGATCATTGCCTCCCCGCAGGACCGCGCCCAAACCCTCGACGCGGCACGCATGGCGATGGAGGCACGCTTTCCCGGTGCCGATGCGATCGATATCCCGATGCGCGCATGGTGCTGGCGCGCCGACCGTGTTTCACGCGGGGCCGAGCATTGACGTTGCGCCGCGATTCTCATGCGTCACAAGAAGACCGGGGCGTGGCCGCTCACCAACGCGACATCGCCTGCGCGGTCAGCACCTGCTCCAGTTTGCTGGCGGAGCACGTTAGGCTGAGCCGGCACGACCGCCACCGATGGCCCCCTGAGGTCGGATCAGGTGCACTACAACTGAAGATCCGGGATCCGCAATGAAATTTGTGCTCGCAAGTTATGGAACTCGGGGGGATATCGAGCCGTCAGTCGCTGTCGGCCGCGAACTGCTGCGCCGAGGGCACGACGTGCAGATGGCCGTCTCGCCGGATCTCGTCGACTTCGCCGAAGCCGCCGGCCTCACCGCGGTCGGCTATGGCCTCGACACGCGGGAGTGGCTGGATACCTACCGCGACTTCTGGGCGTCTGCGTTCCATAACGCGTGGAGGATCCCCGCTCTGATCGGGATGTGGCGCGAACTTCGCGACTCCGTCATCCGCAGCTGGGTGCAGATGAGCGAAACACTGGCTCCGCTGGCCGACGGGGCCGACGTGCTGTTCACCGGCGAGAGCTTCATGGAAACCGCGGCCAACGTCGCGGAGTACTACGACATACCGCTGGCTACCCTGCATTACGTCCCGATCCGGGCGAACGGCCAGCTCGTCCCGATGGTGCCCGCGCCATTGGTGCGCTCGGCCATGGGCGTGTCCAACTGGCTGACGTGGCGCATGACGAAACATCTCGAGGATGCGCAGCGCCGTGAATTGGGCCTGCCCAGGGCAACTCATTCCGCCTCGAGACGCATCACCGACCGTGGATCGTTGGAAATCCAGGCCTACGACGACGCTTGCTTTCCCGGCCTGGAAGCCGAATGGGCGAAATGGAAAGGGCAGCGGCCCTTCGTCGGCGCGCTGACACTGGAATTGATGACGGATGCCGACGAGGAAGTCGCGTCCTGGATCGCCGCCGCGGCGCCACCGATCTGCTTCGGTTTCGGCAGCATGCGCGTCGAATCTCCGGCCGAAACGGTCGAGATGATCAGCGCGGCATGCGCGGAACTCGGTGAGCGGGCATTGGTGTGCTCGGGGTGGAGCGACTTCGGCGGGGTCCGGCATTTCGACAACGTCAAGGTGGTCGGCGAAGTCAACTACGCGGCAATCTTTCCCGCTTGTCGGGCGGTCGTGCACCACGGCGGCACGGGCACCACGGCCGCGGGCCTGCGCGCCGGGGTTCCCACGTTGGTCCTGTCGATGGACCTCGTTCAGACGATCTGGGGAGCTCAAATCACCCGGCTGAAGGTCGGTGCCGCCCGGCGATTTGCGAATACGACCCGCGCATCGTTGGTGGCCGACCTGCGCAAGATCCTCAGCCCGGAGTGCGTGGGCCGAGCCCGCGAATTCGCGACTCGGATGAGCAAACCCGATGCGAGCGTGGCCAAAGCGGCCGATCTGCTCGAGGGACTTGCCGGCCCCGAGCGGCCTGCCTGGGGACTTGGTCAGCCCAGTTCTGCGCTCAGGTAGCTGATGGTGCGCCGAAACTCGGCCAGCAGTTCGTGATCCGGCAGCTCGAATCCGTTTTCGGCGTAGAGGTCTTCGGTGAGGTGCTGGGTGACAGTCCAGCCGGTTCCCGCCAGGTGCTCGCCGGCTTGACGCCGCTCACCGACCCACACCAGATCGGCGACGTCGAAATCGAGTCCGTGCTTTTTCCAGCCGCTGCGTAGCGCCCGCGCGCGCTCGTCGGTGAACACGCGCATGTCGGTGATGTTTTCGGTGGCCAGTCTGCTGCGTGGCGCGCTGAGTGCGGTGATGTTGTCCAGCAGCCTGTCCTGGGCATCCGGTGGCAGATACGGCAGCAGGCCTTCAGCGATCCACGCCGTCGGGGCCGCGGTGTCAAAGAAGTTGTCGCGCAAGGCGGTCGGCCAGTCATCGCGCAGGTCGACACCGACTGCTCGTCGTTCGGCGGTGGGTTCGGCGCCGATCTGAGCCAGCGTGGTGCCCTTGAACAGGATCACCTCGGGCTGGTCCACCTCGAAGACCACCGTGCCTGCCGGCCACGGCAACCGGTAAGCCCGGGCGTCGAGCCCGGCAGCCAAGATGACCGCCTGACGGATCCCACTTTCGGCCGCGGCAAGAAAGAAGTTGTCGAAAAACCTTGTGCGCACCGCCATCTGCTCACAGCGCTGGCGCGCGGTCAGGGGTACCTCCGTGTCGTCCAGCGGAATATCGCCGTCGAGCATGCGGGTGAAGAATGGGTGCCCCACCGCCCGGACCAACGGCTCAGCGAATCGATCGTCAAGCAGCGGATCCGGTTCACGTGACGCCAGCGCGCGAGATGCGGCCACCATCGTTGCCGTCGCTCCCACACTGGAAGCGAGATCCCAGCTGTCCCCTTCGGTGCGCGCTGCGCCGTCCGATGACACCGTTACCCCCATCCTGAAAGCGGCCGCGAGAGCAGAAAAGCGATAGCAGTCACCATAACTTGGACCGGGTCGGGACGATCCATTGGTAGCGAACCGACAAGAAACCACGAAGATCGCCACACACGTCGCACGCGACACTAAAGTGCTCAGCGTGAGCAGGAACGTGTTAGCCATCGGCCGAAGCCGCTGGATGGCGATCGCGGCCTCGCTCATCGTGTCTGCCGGCATGATTTACGCCCAGGGACTGAAGTCCACAGTTGGCCCCGAGGCCCCGACCGCCCCCCCGACGGTTACCGCGGCAGCGCCTCCGAAAGACCCGGCGACCGGGCTGGGCCCGCACGTCGCGACGCCGGCGGAAGCGGAGTCGTTGGCGGCACTGGCCGCGACCGCGCCCACCGGGGCGCAGGGCTTCCAGTTCCCGTTGCCCCCCGGCATCGCCTCCGAGGACCGGTTACAGGTCAAGACCATCTGGGCGGCTCGCGTCATCAGCGTGCTGTTCCCGCAGATCAAAACCATCTACGGGTACCGGCAAGATCCACTGCCGTGGCATCCCAACGGGTTGGCGATTGATGTGATGATCCCGGACCACGGCAGCCCGGAAGGCATCGAACTCGGCAACCAGATCGCCGGGTATGCGCTGGCGAATGCAAAGCGCTGGGGCATCAACCATGTGATCTGGCGACAGAAGATCTACCCGGGCCCCAACTCGGGCGCGTGGACGGCTGACCTCGGAAACGAGACGGCCAACCACTACGACCACGTCCATATCGCCACTGGTGGCGGCGGATATCCCAAGGGCAACGAGGTCTACTACATCGCGTCCATGACGCCCGCACCGCCCGAGTAGCAGTATTAGCTGACCCCGAAGTCAAGGGCCGTCGTGACTCATCGGCGCGGCACCTTTACTCGACCTTGACCGGGTATTGAATTGCTCCTCCGACGATGGTTGACGTGAGTACGCTTTCAACCGTGGAACTGGGGGTTTTGGGACCTCTCCAGGTCCGGCAGGACGGCACACCCGTCGCGATCCCGGGCGCCAAGCCGCGTGCCATCCTCACGATGCTCGGGCTGCACGACGGTTCAGTTGTGCCCGCCGACGCATTGATCAAGTTGCTGTGGGGTGACGATCCGCCGCGCACCGCCGGCAAGGCCCTGCAAACCCATATCTCCGCGCTGCGCCGCGCGCTTGGCGACGGCCTCGTGGTCACCGAGGGAGCGGGCTGGCGGCTCGACGGTGCTGAGGTGGATGCGTCGCGCTATAAATCGGCGGCAAAGACGGGACGCGATGCGGCTGCCGTCGGCGACACCAGCCAAGCGGTGGCGTCCTTGGAGGAGGCGCTCGTCCTGTGGCGCGGAATCCCGGAACTCCCCGACGGCCAACGCGGGCTCTCCGAAAGAACGCGCTGGATCGAGACCCATGCCGCACTCGTCGAGGATCGGGCGGACGCGCTGCTCGCCACCGGACGCGCCGCCGAAGTCATCGGCGACCTCGAGGCCGCCGTCGCCGAGGCGCCGTTGCGTGAAAGACGATGGGCGCAGCTGATGCTCGCCCTGTACCGGGCAGGCCGGCAAGGTGAAGCCCTCGGGGCTTATCACCGGGTGCGGTCGCTGCTGGCCGACGAACTGGGCGTCGATCCCGGCCCAGAGCTCAGACGGCTCGAAACCGCGATCGTTGCTCAGAATTCGTCACTGGATGTTGCTGTGACACAGCATCTTCCGTCGGTGACACGTGCTGTGACCTTCCTGCTCACCGATATCGAAGGATCGACCGCGGCCTGGGAGGCCGACGCCGATGGAATGTCCGTCGCCCTCGCCCGTCACGACGAGCTGGTCGAACAGGTCGTCACCTCACGCGGCGGTCGGCTGATCAAGACACGTGGCGAGGGCGATGCGACGTTCTCGGTGTTCGAGCGGCCGTCCGCGGCTGCCGCCGCGGCAATTGAGTTGCAAGACGCAATCACTCACGAACCGTGGGCGTCTGCCGAGCCCATCCGCGTCCGGATGGCGCTGCACACCGGTGAAGTCGAGCTTCGCGGCGGTGACTACTTCGGCCGGGCGGTCAACCGGGTTGCGCGCCTGCGCTCGCTGGCCGAGGGCGGCCAGATCCTGTGCTCTGGTGCGACCGCCGAACTCGTCATCGACTCGCTGTCCGACGACGTCATGCTGAACGACCTCGGGACGCGCCAGCTGAAGAACCTCGCGCGGCCCGAGCATGTTTTCGAGCTGCGACTCGAAACCGCGGCGGCACCGCCGCAACCGCAGACAGCCGAACCGCCGATGGAGCGGCCCGGCCTGCCCGCAGTCCTCGTCGGACCCGGGCCGTTCGTCGGACGCGGCCGCGAGCTCGAGCGGCTGCTTTCGGTGTGGCAAAGCGCGCTCGCCGGCGGTGTGCCCACAGTGCTGATCGCCGGCGAACCAGGCGTCGGCAAGACGCGCCTGGCCGGCGAGTGGTCACAGCAGGCCTATGCGCAAGGAGCGGTCGTCTTGTACGGCCGGTGCGACGAGGACCTCGGCGCGCCCTACCAGCCGTTCGCCGAAGCGCTGCGTTCGCTGGTGCCGTGCATGGGCGCTGACCGACTGCGGGGACTGCGCGGCGTCGAAGCGCTGCTACCGCTCGCCCCCGGGCTGACCGATGTGCTGCCCGATCTGGTCTCCCGGGCTCACCCGGATCCCGACACCGAGCGCTACGCACTTTTCGATGCCGTGGTGGCGCTGCTGGAAATCGCGTCCAAGAGTGCGCCCGTCCTGCTGATCCTCGACGACCTGCATTGGGCGGCCAAGCCGACGCTGCTGCTGTTGCGGCATCTGCTGCGTTTCGGCGACCACGCCCGCGTGCAGATCGTCGGCACCTACCGCAGCACCGACCTCGACCGCTCCCATCCGCTGGCCGCGATGCTGGCCGATCTTCACCGCGACGGCACCGCAAACCGCTTGAGCCTGAGCGGACTCGACGAGGAAGATGTGACCGCATACGTCACCGAGGCCGGCTACGACGACGAGGAACTCGCGCACGCGTTGGCGACGGTCACCGGCGGCAACCCGTTCTTCCTGATCGAGGCGTTGCGCCACGTCGATGAAAGTGGCGGCGTGTGGGATCAGAGCACCCTGCCACAGGGCGTGCGAGAAGCGGTGAGCCGCAGACTATCTCGGCTCCCTGTCGAGACCAACAAAGCTCTGGCAGCCGCAGCGGTGGTCGGCAGCCGGTTCGCCGTGGAACTGGTCGAGCAGGTCGTCGGGAACGACTTGATCGATGCGTTCGACGAGGCGTGCCAAGCCGGCATCGTCATCGAAGAACCCGGCGGCAACTACCGGTTCAATCACGCAATCGTCCGCCAGTCGCTGCTGGCCGAGTTGGCATCGGTGCGGCGCATGCGATTGCACCAGCGCATCGCCGCGACGCTGGAGACGCGGCCGGGCGCCGACGACGAACTGTTGGCCGAATTGGCTCACCACTACTTCGAATGTGCTTGGGCAGGAAACGCGGCCAAGGCCGTCTTATACTGCCGGCGCGCCGCGGATCAGGCGATGGCGCGACTTGCCTACGAGGGCGCGGCCGACCTGTATCACCAGGCCTTGCATGCGCTGGAAGAAATTGACGACGAGTTGCCCGACCGCGACGCTCAAGCGGCCGACCTGTTGGTTGCGCGGTGCGAGGCCCTGCTCGCCGCGGGCGATGTGACGTCGGCGGCGGGCGCGGTCGCTCAGTTGCAGCAAACGACCGTCGATTCGGCCCGGTTCGCGGCGTGGGCCGCATGCTTCGACGGCCAACTCTCGTTGTTGATTCACCCCGAGCGTTTGGACGAGGCCGAATCCGCGTTGAGCGCGGCTGCCGCCAAGCTCGCCCAACTGGACGATGCCGCCGGAGAAGCCAAGGCGCACACCGTCCGCGCGGGGTGCCTCGCCCGCCTGGGACGCATCGCCGACTGTGAAATCGCTCTCGACGACGCGCTGACCGCGGCGCGGCGGGCGCGCGAACACCGCAGTGTGAACGCGGTTTTGGCGGGCGCGCCACTCGCGGCGTTGTGGGGACCAAACCCCGTTCCGCGGGCGGGTGGACGGTGTCTGGACGTGGTACGGCTGCTTCGCATCACGACCGACTCCCCCGCCGTCGAGGCCACCTCGACACGGTGTCAGGCCGTGTTGGAGGCCTTCCGGGGGCGCGCCGCCGCGGCCCGGCGGATGATCGACTCGGCCAGGCGCACCGTCACCGAGCTCGGCTTGCGCCACGCGCGGCTCGAAGTTGAGCAGTTCGCCGGGATCGTCGAACTCATCGTCAATGACCCTGCTGCGGCGGAGCCACATCTTCGCAAGGCGTACAACGGCTTTCGTCGCATGGGTCTCGACGCCGACACTGCCGAGACCGCGGCGCTGCTGGGCCGGGCATGCCTTGCGCTGGATCGGGTTGCAGAAGCGGACGAATTATGCACGGAGAGTGAACGTCTCGCCGGCCATGCGCTGAAGGCGTCGATGGGCTGGCGCACGCTTCGGGCGCACCTGCTGGCCCGCGGCGACGACCACGAAGCGGCTCGGCACGTCGCCGAGGCCGCGGTGGCGTTGGCCGAGCGGACCGACGCCCTGGTTGATCACGGTGACGCGTGCCTCACGCTTGCAACGGTTTTGGCTGCCGCCGGCAATAGCGCGGGGGCTCGAGCCGCTGCTGAGGAAGCGGTCGCCCTGTACGAACGCAAAGGCGCGGCGGCGCTTGTCGAGCTGGCGCGGGGTCTGCTCGGCGAACAAGTCGTGCCGATCACCGCTCCCCCAACCGAAGCACCAACCACCGAGCTGGACAGCGAATGTGTGCGAGTGGGCGAACGTGTAATGGCCGCCATCCATCGCCACGACTGGGATGAGCTGGAGCGGCTGTTCGCGCCGGATGTCTTGATCCAGAGTCGCCGGAAGATCGTCGGCCTAACAGCGCAGTCGGCTGTGATGCGCCGTGAGATGCGGCGGGAGCTCGAGACTGGCGCGATCCGGATCAGTCACGTCATGGTCGCCGCACGGGGTGAGCGGTTGGCTCTGTCTCGATTGGTGACGAGTACTGCCGACGCAAGCCCCGGAGCGCCGCAGGACGAGCTTCTTCAGCTGTACGCCATCAACGAGAACGGTCAAGTCGCGCTGCAGATTTGGTTCGACGTCGAAGACATCGACGCCGCGCTCGCCGAACTTGATGCCATGCAGGCCCAGTTCCAACGGGAGGAGGACAGTCAGACACACCGGCTCGACAACGCGTGTGTGCGAGCGGTCGGCCGGCTAGACGACGCTGCTTCCCGTGGGGCCTGGAGCGAAGTCGAGGAAGTGCTCGCCCCCAGCGTCTCCGTTGAGAGCCGACGAAAGATAGTCGGCTTGTCTCAGATCGGGCTTTCGCCCAGCGAGTGGGCAAGCGAGGCACAGCGATTCCCGGATATTGGCATAGTGCGGTGCTCTCGTGCAGCGCTCGCCGTGCGCGGTGAACGCCTGGCTCTCGTCCGAACGACGCTGGGAGTAGCAGATGAGAGTCCCGGGGCACCACAGGACGAGCTCCTCCATCTGTTGGGTCTTGACCCAGACGGCCGCATCTCGCTGCAGGTGTCGTTCGATGTCGAAGATCTCGACGCCGCGCTCGCCGAACTTGATGCGGCGCATGACCGGTTCGAGCGGGAGGTGCAGCCGCAGGCACCGAGACCCG
The DNA here is from genome assembly GCF_039023525.1 of Mycobacterium sp. 050272. Lineage (NCBI taxonomy): Bacteria > Bacillati > Actinomycetota > Actinomycetes > Mycobacteriales > Mycobacteriaceae > Mycobacterium > Mycobacterium sp. 050272. The sequence continues at coordinate 84,482 of NZ_JBCHKV010000005.1, forward strand.
AAAATGCGGCCGCACGCGTATTCCGGGATGTCTGGTCGCACATGGCGACTCGCGACTGGGATGCGGTGGCCCAAACCGTGGCCGATAACTACATCGGCATCGATCACCGGCGAATCGTGAGCGCCGAGACTCAACACAGCCGCGATGTCGTGATCAGAGACCTGCAGGCTGCCGCCGAGGTTGGCTTCACAATCTCGATGGTGAACGCCCTTGCTGTTCGCGGGGAGCGTCTCGTCTTGGCACAAACTCGCGCCTGCGGCAACGACCCGGAAACGGCACAAAACGATGCCCTCAACGTCGTCGGGATAGACGCCGATGACCGAATCGCAACCGTCGTAACGTACGACCCCGAAGACTTCGACGCCGCCATTGCCGAACTCGAATCCCGTTACCTCGCCGGTGAAGCGGCAGCGCAGGCACGCACGTGGTCGGTCATCGTAGATGCCTGCGCCACGCTCAATCGGCACGCACTTCCATTAATCACAGCAGATTTCGCGAGCATCGATCACCGTAGCGGTACGGCCCACGCCCCTGGCGAGCTGGTCGAATGTGTCCGCGCTGGCTGGGAGCTCGACCAGGACGTTCGAAGTTCCGTCGAGGTCGTCCACCGGCTCAGCGATCTCGGGGCGGTCTACACCCACGCCGCACATGGGGTTTCGAACGAGGGTTTCGACGCTGAGTGGCGAGGGATCAGCCTCGTGACGGTGGACGGTGACAAGGTCAGCCGCTCTGAGATATTCGACGAAACGGACTTGGGCGCCGCACTCGCGCGGTTCGAACAGCTCAGCGAGCCCGCAGCGCGACTGGAAAACGCGGCGACACTCGCATTCGAGCGCTTCCGGTCGTACTTCGCCGCCCGCGACTGGGACGCCACTGCTGCAATCCTGGCTGACAACGCTTTCCATGACGATCGTCGGCAGGTGGTAGGCGTCGGAGTCCGAGAGGGCCGCGATGCCGTCATCGCCGAGATGTCAACACTTGCCGAAATCGGGGTAAAGCGCCTTGACTCAAATATCATTGCGATCCGCGGCGGCCGCCTCCTCCTCAACCGTTCGCATGCTTCGGGCCACGACCGGAGACCCGATTCATTCCGCACCGATGTCCTCAATATCGTCGAGATCAACGCCGAGGGGCGGATCACGGCCCTCATCACGTTCGACCCCGACGATATTGAGGCTGCGATTACGGAACTCGAATCCCGTTACCTCGCAGGCGAGGCGAGCGCTCATGCACCCACGTGGTCGGTGATTGCAAGGGGGCAAGCCTGGTTCAACCGGCAAGAACTTGCCGCGACGACGCCCGACGTGGTTTACATCGACCGTCGACCAGTCGTAGCGATCGAGGGGGTCGACTTGGCCGCTGCTCAGCGCGCCGCGTGGGATGTCACACCGGAGGCCAACGTCCACGTCGAGGCGGTGCATCAGCTGAGCGAACTCGGAGCCGTCATCACGCAAGTGATCGCGGCAACCTCGCCAGACGGTTTTGACGCCGAGTGGCGGATAGTGGTTGTCTGCACGGTCCAGGGTGGCCTGATCTGCCGCTACGAAGTCTTCGATGCGGCAGACATTGACGCCGCGATTGTCCGCTTCGACGAACTGCACCCACCGGCGCGCCGGCTGGAAAACGCTGCGAGCAGAGTTGCCGACCAGTTCCTGGCGCATTTCGCTGCTCGCGACTGGTCCGGTCTCGGCGAGGCGCTAGCCGACAACTTCTGCAGTGACGACCGCCGTCGAGTGGTAGGCGCGGGAGTCCGGCACGGTCGAGACGCCCAGATGGCCGACATCCGGTCGATTGCCGACGTCGGCACCACGCACATAACGTCGAACCCTATTGCGCTGCGGGGCCAGCGCCTCGTCCTGACGCGCGGCCAGCTCACGTTCCGCGGCCAAGGAGCCGACGCGTACTTCACAGAGTCGTTCTCCATCGTCGAGATCAACGCCGAGGACCGGATTGTCGCACTAGTCTCCTTCGATCTCGAAGACATCGACGCCGCCTACGAAGAGCTCGAACATCGGTACCTGACCGGCGAGGCGGCACCATATGCGCGCGTATGGCAGATGGGAATCGACACTCTGGGCGAGGCCAATCGTCACCAGCCAGGGCCGATGATGAGACAAATCGCGTACACGGATCATCGACGAGTCCCTTTCGCACCTGGGGATTTCGCGCATGCTGTCGAAGAACTATGGTCTCTCGTACCCGACGCTCGCTACCGTACGACGGTGGCCCATGCGCTCGATACCCATGGGATCGTGTCCGGTCTCGTCATCGAAGGCAGGGACAAACATGGGAACGAATTGCAGTGGGCGCGAACACTTTTATTCGTTGCCGACGGACCACAGATGGAAGTGTACGAAGAAGACGACGTCGACGCCGCGCTCGCGCGGTTTGAGGAGCTGCGTCCACCAGCACGAAGGATGGAAAACGCGGCAAGCCAAGTGGCCCAGCGCTTCTTGGCACATCTCACGGCACGCAACTGGGATGCCATGACGGAAATGATGGTGGATGACTTTTATGCTGACGATCGTCGTGGGGTTGTCGGCTCCGGGATCAGACGCGGTCGCGCCGCACAGATCGCGGACATGCAGGTGATTGCCGACAACGGGCTCGTCGCGGCGACGCGGACTCACATTGCCACGCGCGGGGAAAACCTTGCCCTCATGCGTGTCGGCTTCGCATACCATGATGAGGAATCCGCCGCATTCCGCAGCGAAGTGCTCGGCATCGCCGAAATCAACGCCGACAACCGACTCGTCGCAATCGCCTCGTTCGACCTCGACGAAATCGATTCAGCCTTCGCTGAACTCGACGCGCGCTACCTCACCGGAGAGGCGGCCCCCCAGTCGCGTACGTGGTCCGCCATCACACGGGTGTTCGAGGTGCTCAACCGAGGCGAATTGCCAACGACGACACAGACCTTCGAAGATGTCGACCACCGACGCGGGGTAATGCTAGCGCCCGGCGATCTGATGGAGTTCCTCCGTGCCGCGATGGGTGAGACAAGGCGCAGCATCGTCTACGTTGAGGCGGTTCACCGGCTGACCGGTCACGGCGCTGTCGTCACCCACGTTGCTCAGTCGACGACACCAGATGGCTTCTACGCCGAGTGGCGCATGGCCGATATCTTTATGGTCGAAGGCGATCTGGTCAACCGTTACGAATTCTTCGAAGAGACAGACCTCGACGCGGCACTCGCGAGGTTCGAGGAACTGCAGGCACCGACACAGCAACTCGAAAACGAGGCGGCCCGGGTAGCCAAGCGCTTTCCGGTGTACATGACGACACGTGACTGGGAGGGCATGGCGGACATCCTGGCCGCCGACGTTTCCATCGAGGATCGCCGTCCTGGCGCGAATGCCGGAATTCGACGCGGCCGGAACAACTCGATTGACGATATGCGGGCGGCAGTCGAGGTCGGGTTCACGCACATAACGTCGAAAGTTGTTGCGACCCGGGGCAACGACCTCGCACTGATGCTCGTCCACGCATCGGGGCCAGAACCCCAGGACCCCGACGCATTCCAGCTCGACATCTATCACGTCGTCGAGATCGATTCCGACGGCCGGACTAAAGCAGTCGTGGTCTTCGATTCCGACGACAGGGCCGACGCCTTCGACGAACTCGACTCTCGTTACCTCGCCGGGGAAGCCGCGGCGCACGCCCATACGTGGTCGATTGTTGCGGAGGGGTATGCCGCACTCAATCGCGGCGAAATGCCCTCAACCACAACTGACTTCGTCGACATTGACCATCGGCATCTCACGACTATTGGCCCCGGCGACCTGATGCCGTACCTGCGCGCCGCGCTGGCGGACTCGGTGGGCAACCGCCTCGACATTTTGGCCGTTCATCGGCTGACCGAGTTCGGCGCGGTCGTCACCCATGTGGCTAAGGGGACGTCACGAGAGGGCTTCTACGCCGAGTGGCGCATGACAAGCCTTTATACGGTCGCTGGCGATCTGATCAACCGCTGCGAGATGTTCGACGAGTCCGATCTCGATGCCGCCCTCGCGCGATTCGACGAACTCGCCCGGTAAGCAACCAGGCCGAGCCCGATTGACGATTACCTTTGCCAATCAGCTTTGGCTGTTGATTCGTCCAGACCCCCAACCGCGCTGCCCGGGACCTCGCCTCAGCTGTCCGCGACGTGGATGTCGCCATCTCGCGCATAGACGGTTGGAGGGGTGGCCGCCATGCAAGAGCATGACAGCAAACCACGTCGGTCGCCTGTATTGCATCTCGAGTTTCTCATTTGGTCCTCGCAGCCTCGTGAACCGTGGGCTCGCCCAACCCTGGTTTAAAGGGCCCGAGCAATGCGAACAGCGGGCGCTGCCAACGACCCGCACCCCTTTTTGTTCAACGGAATTGCGGTCTCTGTTCACCTGCCGGCCAGGGCCGATGCGCGCCGTGAATCGTATTGCCGCCATGCCTGATTCGGCGATAGGGTAAGGGCCATGATCAACAACAGCATCGAGACAATGTTCATCGGCCACGGCGGTGGCGCCGGCGGCGGCCGTGGTGGCGGCGCTGGTGGTGGCCGCGGCGGCGGTGCCGGAGGCGGCCGTGGTGGCGGCGCTGGTGGTGGCCGCGGCGGCGGTGCCGGAGGCGGCCGCTAAACCCTAATACTTTTCCTCTGCGCCCCTTCAATTCTCACTGACTGATCGTGGGCGCTAGGAGTTGCACTGCGTTCGTCCCGCCCAGGCGATAGAGCCGAGGCGCAGACCACCGTCGCAAGCACACGGCGATAAACCGTAATACGGCCGTCGGGTCGATGACCCGACGGCCGTTTGCGTGATCGTAAGTCTTGTGCGCCGATGACGACGCAACGAAATCCGGACCCGCGATTCGCAGGCAAACGGGGCGGCTGCAAGACTGCTGGCATGCAAGCGATCAGCGGCACTGTGCGTTCGGCTACGCCGCAAGATGCAGCCGCCTGCGTTGCGATCTACCGCCCGTACGTCGAGAACACGCTGATCAGTTGGGAACTCGAGGCACCGAGCCCCGACGAGATGGCGTCGCGTATCGCCAACGCCCAACGCGCGCACGAATGGCTCGTCCTCGAACATGACGATCAGGTCATCGGCTTCGCCTACGGCCACGCGCTGATCAGCCTGCCTTCCTTCAAATGGTCGGCCGAGACCGGCATCTACATCAGCGGCGACCGTCACCGCGCGGGTTGGGGACGCAGACTTTATGCCGAAGTGCTGCACCGGCTCGCCGAGCGCGGATACCGGCGAATCTTCGCTGGTATCACCCAACCCAACGAGGCCAGCAACGCATTTCACCGATCCTTCGGATTCGAAGACATCGGCGCCTGGCCGCGTGTCTATTTCAAGAACGACCGCTGGCACGATGTCGCCTGGATGCAACTCGATTTAGGCCCCGGCGAGCCGCTCGGACCGCCCCCGACACTCGGCTAATTGCCGATTATGTTGCGCCGCAGCCGTATAGTCGCTCTCACTTGCGCGTGCGCAACGCGACGTAATACTCGTGGCGCCGGGTGTTGTCGACGGTGTAACTGACCGCCCTCGTGACGCCGTCATGATCTACATCCACCCATCGCTCCGTGCGTTGGCGCTCAAATTCGCTCCAGGAGGTCACGGTGAACCTCTCGAGGAACGAGTTGGGTTCCTCGACGCTGTGATAGAGCCGCCAACTGTGGCCGCCCGTCCGCAGCCGTGACTGCCTGACATCGCGCATCGCTTCGATGAACTCATCGAGGTTCTCGGGCGGCACCTGGTAGCGGACGGCCACGAGCACCGGTCCATCTTGTGGGCACGGTTCGAACACAAGCGTCGGCGTCGGCCACGCGCTGGAAACCTCGACACTCTCCGTCCCGGTGCACGGCCGCAGCGGCAGCACGGCAACGCTGAGGGCAGCAACGCCCAGCACCGCGGCCGACCACAGCATCGCGACGTCAAGTCCCCACCGGGTGGCAAGCAGACCCCAGATATACGCGCCGAGCGCCTGAGATCCGGTCGAGACCAACAGATACACCGACAGCCCGCGGGCCCGAACCCATCGCGGCAGCGACAGTTGCGCTGCGGCGTTCAACGTCGTCAAAGTGATCAGCCATGCCGTCCCCGACAGCACCAGAAACGGAATCGCGGCTCCGAACGGCAGCCAGACCACCGCTACCGGCGCGAGGCCGTACGCCGCGGCAGAGATCGCCAGCAGCCGGTTGTCCGAAATTCGTGCATGCAACGGTTCGGCAGCTATCACGGCGAGTATGGCGCCCAGACCAATAGCCCCCAGCGCCACACCGTAGCCACCGGCTCCGAGGTGCCACGTGTGGGCGGCGGCAACCGGCAAAAGTGCGAGAATGGCTGATGCGGGAAACAGGAAAAGGGCTGTGCGCAAAAGGATCCTGCGAAAGATCGGACTGTTCTCGACGTATTGCAGCCCGGTGATGATGGCCTGGCCGATGCGTTCTCGCTCGATCGGCACGATTTGCTTCGGCCGATTCCACGCCCGCAAAGCGAAGATGATCGCCGAGAACGACACCGCGTTGATCGCGAAGACCGCCGCGGGGCCGAGCCAGGCCACGACGATACCGCCGATCGCCGGCCCAATCGCTCGGGTGGAGTTCGCCGAGACGCTACCCAAGACCGAAACCGCCGGTATCTGCTCGCGCGGGACAACCTCGGGCTGAATCGCCTGCCACGCCGGTCCGGTCAAAGCGGAAGCGAACCCGATGGCCAAGGTAAACATCAACAGTGCGGTCGGGGTGAGACGGCCGAGGTTCGTCAGCAGCGCCAGCGCGAGTGCCACCAGTACGGCATATGTCTGCAGAAATATCAGGAGGCGACGCCGGTCGAACAGATCGGCGAGCACGCCGGCGAACAATCCTAAGAGCAGCGTCGGCCCCAGGCTCGCCGTCTGCACCAGCGCCACGATGACGTCCGGACTGTGGTTTTCCACCAGGAACCATTGCGCCGCCACCGCCTGCATCCAGGTTCCGATATTGGAGACGAACTGGGCGATGAACAGGCCTCGGTACACGCGGTTGCGCAAGGGCGCCCACGTCGACGGTTTACGCTCCTGGTCCTGAATCACCACACAGTCGATGGTCGACAGCCCCTCTGTTCGGCCAGTGCCAGCGACGAGCTGACTGGCGCGTTCCATCAAGGATTAGAAGTTTAAGACACCTACACCTAACGCTCCCATCATGGATGCACCCCTAACACCATGCACGGGCAAACGTCGATCCGCCGGTAACCACCAACTCGGATTGCCCTGCGCCGTATTCCCTGTGCGACAACGATTCTGTTGTGGCCGCGCGGCCTGCACACACACAGAAGCGCTGCCTGGAAACCGAGCCGAGCGCGGAGGTATTCGCCGATAGGGTGACTTCATGTCCGAGGCCGATGGGAAACCGCGCCAACCGCTGTATCTGCTCGCGGACAGTCAGCTGCTGTTCTGGCGGCAGCGTGGTCGCCCGCTGCTCGAGGCGGCACTTCAAAGGTTGGGCCGCGACACACGAGTTTGCGCGGCGTACATCGGAGCCTCCAACGGTGACCGTCCGGAGTTCTACGACATCTTCGAGGCGGCGATGGATGCGATGGGAATCACGGACCGCCGCATGATCTGTTCGTCGTTCGGCTCAGACGACCGCACCTTCTTGGCAGGCGCGCAGTTAATCGTCCTCGCGGGCGGCGACGTGCGTCTCGGCTGGAGGACGTTCGAGGAAACCGGAATGAAAGATGTGCTGCTGGACCGGTATAACCGCGGTGCGATCCTGGTGGGGATATCAGCCGGCGCGGTCCAGCTTGGACAGTACGCAATCGTCGAAACTCCGAGACCCGGATTGCTCGAGGTATTCAACCTCGTCCCCGCGGTGATCGACACCCACGACGAGCGGGCCGATTGGGCGCGGCTGTCCCGCGCGATTGCCTCACTCGACGGTGCGGCCGCGGGGCTGGGAATCCCTTCCGGGGGCGGAGTGATCGTGCACACCGACAACACCATCGAGTCGCTGCGGCGTCCCGCGCACCAATTCCGTTTCGAGGGCACACGCGTCGCGCACTCACTACTAGCTGCCGATGCGGCCGAGTGAGGCTGCATTTTCGAAACGGCTGTACCTGCGACTGAGCAGTTGCGAGGAGTCCGTTGCTAACCGTCGTCGCCTGCCGGTGCGGCTTCCAGGGTCGCTACCTTGTCCAGGCCGGTGATGGTAAGAACCCGAATCAGCAAGCGGTGGACGACGACATGCAGCCCGTCCACCTTGTCGGCATGGTCGAAAAGCGCGTTGATTCCGGCGCTATCGAGGTACTTGACGGTGCTGAGATCAATGATGATCGGACTTCGGGATCCCGCGCTCGCGGTGTTGAGTGCCTCGACGAGCCGGGCGACGTTGCTGAGATCAATCTCCCCCGTCGCGGTCACCCGAGGCGTCCCGTCGGGGCCGTGGTCGGTGTTCAACGTGAGCTCTGCGGGCATTAGTCGATCCTCGCGTACAAGTGAACTGTGGTGCCGGCCTCGGTGGAGCGAATCGTGATGTCCTCCACCAGACCTCGCATCAAGGCGATGCCGCGGCCCCGGTTGGCTCCAGGGATGGTGCGGGGTGTCTTCCAGGTGCCGCCGTCGGAGACGGTCACGTGCAGTGCGTCGACGACCGCCGTCGCGCACAACGAGACGGTGCCCTCGCGTTGGTCGCGGTAACCGTGTTCGATGGCGTTGGCGACGGCTTCCCCAACGGCGGTGAGCAGATAGGTGATCTGGTCGGGCTCGACACCTGCCTGGGTCAGCCAGCCGCGCAACGCTTCACGGCTCGGCGCGAGGTGATCGACGTCGGCGGCGAATTTCATCGACAAGGGCGCAGGCTGCCGATAGAGCAACATGGCCACGTCGTCCGAGTAGCCGCCACCAGGTTCGAGCCCGATCATGAGATCGTCTGCCACCTCATCGAGCGACTGAGACCGGCCGACCTGAATCAGATCCGTCGCACTGGCGATGCCTTCGTCGATCGAATGGCCGCGGCGTTCGACCAGACCATCGGTGTAGAGCAACAACGTCGACCGCGGCGGCATCGTCACGCGAATTTCGGGCCGCGACCACTCCGGACGCAGGCCCAGGGGAAGCCCATGCTCACCATCGAGCTGCTCGCTGGTTCCATTGGCATGCACCATGATCGGCGGCGGGTGACCCGCATTGGAGTACACCAACTCTCCCGTGTCGAGGGTGAGCACGGCGCAGAATGCGGTGGTGCAACGGGCACCGGGCAGACGCGCGGCGAAGCGGTCCAAACCGGCGAGGACCGCACTGGGACCGGGCCGGTCAAGCAGCAGCGCACGACACGCGCTGCGAAGCTGACCCATCACCGTCGCTGCGGCCAGCCCGTGGCCGACGCAGTCGCCGACGATCAACGCAACCCGCCCGTCGTCGAGATCGACCACGTCGTACCAGTCACCGCCAACCTGCAGCGGATGGCTGGCCGGGTGATACCGCACCGCAAAACCTCCCGGCAAATTCGTCGGACCGAGCATCGCGTGTTGCAGCGCCAGCGCGGTCTCGCGTTGCTCGTCCAACTGATAGACGCGGTGCAGACCTTGGCTGAGCCGCCCGCCCAAGACCTTCAGCAGGTTGTGATCCTCGGAGGTGAACGGGCGTTGCTCCGATAAGTCGATCCACACGACGAGCACTCCGCGGGGATGCTGCAGCGAGATGCCCGCTGTGCCAGGCTCTTCGGCGACCGTGGTCAGCAGATCGGAATCGCGCAGCGACTCGATCAACAGCCGGTGACCCGGCGGCAGTTCGTCCCAGTTACACGGTTCACCGGCGCACACGAGCGCAGGCGTGTCGTCCTGGGGAGCGTCGCGAGCAAACGTCGCAGCCAGAACGCGGCGCGCATTCCAGGTCTGGCGGAGTTCTCCGACCGCGCCCTGCAGCGTGTCGTCGAGCGTATCCGCTTGTGCCAGTTGCTGATTCAGCGCAGCCAGGGCGAGCTGACTCTGCACGATGTAGTGCTCGGTCGTGATGTCACGTAGGGTGCCAACCATGATTTGGCGGCCCGTGTCCGGGTCGTCGACGTGGTTGAAATTCGCCGCGACCCACAACCGGTGACCGTCTCGGTGGACCACGGGAGCGGCGAACGCGCCTTGGGTTTCGTTCAGCAGTTGCTCGAAGACACCCGCAACTTGGCGGTGGGCTTCAGGGCTGGTCTTGGCGTCCGGCCACCACGGGTGGGGTGGGTCATAGGGCAGCTGTTCGGGGCCGTAGCCCAGGATCTCGCTGAAGGCGGCATTGATCTCGATGACGGCACCCTGTTCATCGCAGACGAAGAACCCTTCCTGCAATGAATCCACCATGGCGGTGCGCCACCGGTTGTGGTGGCTGCGCAACCGCGACAGCTCGACGTTGGCGCGCACTCTGGCCAGCAGCTCGGCGGCGGCGAACGGCTTGACGAGATAGTCGTCGGCGCCGGCCAGCAAGCCTTCGATTGAGGCTTCTTGCCCGGCGCGCGCGGATAGCAATAGCACAGGTAGAGCCGCGGTGCGGGGGTCACCGCGCAGCGCCGAGAGCAGTTGCAGACCATCCACCCCGGGCATCATCACGTCGCTGATGACGAGGTCGGGGACCTGCGCACGAACGGCGTCGAGCGCCTGCTGCCCATCGGTGACGGCAGTGACCTCGTAGCCGGACGTCTGCATCAGGCTGGTCAGGTATTCACGCATATCGGCGTTGTCGTCGGCGACCAACACGCGTGTCCGTTCGCCGTCTTTCCCGGCGGGCGCGACTGCGGTCATCATCGCTGTGCTGCTGGTATCGGACGCTGCGGTGTTGGTGTCGCCGGGCAGCCAGCGCAAGGCTTCCTGCACGAACGGTTCGGCGATCACGCCGGATGTGGGACGTGCTGTCGGTGGTGCCGAGACTTCGTCGGTCGGCAGATGGTCCGAGCCGAAAGCCAGGCGGATGGTGAAGGTGGTGCCGACGCCCTCCTGACTGTCGACCGCGATGGTGCCGCCGTGCAGCCCGACGAGTTCTTTGACCAGGGCCAGCCCGATTCCGCTGCCCTCGGTGGAGCGGGCGCGTGCGTTTTCAATGCGGTAGAAACGCTCGAAGAGCCGGGTCATTTCGGCGGCGGGCACCCCGACCCCGGTGTCGGACACCGTGACGATGGCATCGGTGTCATCGCGGCTCACCGCGACCCGAATGGTCCCGTCGAAAGTGAACTTCAAAGCATTGGAGAGCAGGTTGAGGATCACCTTCTCCCACATCTCGTGATCCAGATAGACCGGTTCGTCGAGCGGCGGACAGTCCACCGTGAACGCCACGCCGGCCCGGTCGATCGCCGAGCGGAACACGCTGGCCAAATCGGCTGTGACGGTTGATAAGTCGACCGGCTCGAATCGAGCGCGCATCCGCCCCGCCTCGATGCGGGAAAAGTCCAGCAGCGTGTTGACCAGCTTGGCCAGCCGTAAACCGTTTCGGTGCACCAGTTCCAGTTCCTGGCGGGCCCGCTCGTCCAACCCCGCTGCCCGGCTGCGCAACTCATCGACCGGTCCGAGGATCAACGTGAGCGGGGTGCGGAATTCGTGGCTGACGTTGGAGAAGAACGCGGTCTTGGCGCGGTCGAGTTCGGCCAGCTCCTCGGCCCGCTGTTGCTGAGCCTGATAAGCGCGCGCGCTGCCAATCCCTCCGGCGATGTAGCCGGCCACGAGCTCGACGAAGCCGCGGTAGCCGTCATCGAACTGGCGGTACCGATTCAGCCCGGCCACGAGGAAGCCGACTGGCTCCCCGCCCTGCTGCAGGAGCGGCACCACGAGCGCCTGACTGGGCGGTTCCGGCCAGGCGCCGGTGGGCAGATCCTGCGCTTCGTTGTCGAGGTCGATCAGTTGGGTTACACCCTGCGCCAACATGGCGGTGGGCCAGTCGGAAAGGCCCCCGGCGGGAAGTACTTGCGGCGCCGCGGGATGCCCGGGTTCGATTCCGCTCACCCCGGCCAGCAGCGCCTCGCCGTGCTCGCCGAACAGATAGGTCGTCGTGAAGGGAAGGTCGTACGGGTTGTTCGCGAGTTGTCGGGCGGCGTGGTCCAGCATCTGACGTTCGGTGCGCACGACGCTCGGATCCGAGCCCAGGTCGCGCAGCGTGGCCATCCGGCGCTGAGCGATCACCCGATCGGTGTCTTCGCGCACCACGCAGAGCATCCCGGCGATGCTGGCGTCCTCATCGCGCAGCGCGCTGTAGGAGAACGTGTGATACGACTCCTCGGGGTATCCCGACCGCTCGATGATCAGCAGCAAGCCCTCGTCCCAGGTGGGCTCCCCGGTCACCAACACGCTCGCGATCCGCGGACCGATGTCGTCCCAGATCTCGGCCCACACCTCGCTGGCGGGGCGGCCCAGCGCCCAGGGGTACTTGCGGCCCAGGGTGTCGCGGCGATAGGCGGCGTTACAGAAGAACGTCAACTCCGGGCCCCACGCCATCCACATCGAGAATCGGGATGACAGCAGGATGTTGACGGCCGTACGGAGGCTTTGCGGCCAATCCTCGACTGGCCCGAGTGGAGTCGCCGCCCAGTCGACGGCGGCCAAGTCGAGGCCGATCTCCTGGTCTGCCCGGAAAACCACTGACATCCCTTCCGAAGGTGTCCAGACCCAGAGACGGTCATCCACCGCTGCCCGTAGCGGCTCCCTCAAGACAACCATTCCCCGAGGTCTCGTCGCCACTTTTTCGCTGGATAAGCCGCAATTATGACGTTTGCGCGGGCGGGCGAGTTCGGTTAAGTCGACTATCCGGTTTGCACTCCCGACGCTACTGGGCGTGGGCGGCCAGATAGTCCGCGACGGGGATCGGCGCCGACGCGGCGTAGCCGATGGGCAGCAACACGTCGCCGGCGGTCGTGACGTAGTAGACGTCCCAGCGGTAGAAGGTGGCAAACGCCGCGGGATCGGCCCCGATCAACGCGGCGTAGTCGTCGACCGCCTGCACATATTGGTGTGCGTGGTTGTAGCTGTAGACGGCGCGATCGCGGTCGTTGGCAAATCCGTTGGCGTTGAGCATGCGGCCCGCCGCCATGATGCTGTCGCGCGGCGAATTGACGTCGCCGCCCTGGCCATACGACGCGAACGTCGACGGCAAGAACTGCATGGGGCCTTGGGCGCCGGCGGTGCTTACGCCGTTGATGCTGCCGAAGCGCGTCTCGACCAGGTTGATCGCGGCCAGGTAATTCCAGCTGACGCCCGATTCCGCCTCCGCCGCGTGGTAATAACCCATCAGCTCGTCGGGCGGAGCCGGCGCCTCGATCCGCCAAGCCGGCACGGTGTCACGCACTTGCGCCATCGCCTGGAGCTGTCGACGGGCGTCGACATTGCGGTCGTAGACATCGATCAACGTCGCCGGGACTAATGGCCGGACGATCGCATCCCAATCCGGATGCCGTCCGATGGCCCGGTAGGCCGCTTGCTCGCGATGGGCCGCCGCGGCGAGCGCTGACTCCGGCGTTGACTGGTCGCGTAGCGCGAGTTCGTCAGCGACGAGATCTTTGGCCAGCTGCGCGGGGTCGGATGCCAGCTGTGGCTGCACGCCGAGTGGCACGCCCGGCGCCTCGGCGAACATCGACGGTGCCGCCGCCGATCGCCCACATACGACGATTGCGACCACGATCACCGCGAGGGCCAGCGGCGCGGCGCACCCATGTCTACGGTTCATTGCGTCCACCACCAACGATTACATGAAGCCCTGCGACTGGTTGGCCCGCACCGAGTCTTTCGCATCCGACCGCATGACTTCAATGGGTGTCCGAACCCACGCGCAGATTGAATGCGCAGGAAGCGCGCCTCGGTCGACGTAATCTAAGTCGTCACACGAGACGGCTGGCTGGGAGGTCGATCTGAGCGTGAAGGGCAGACCCACCAAGGCCGACGTCGCGCGCATGGCGAACGTGTCGACCGCGACGGTCAGCTATGTGCTGAATAACTCGGTCGGGCGGACCATCTCGGCGCAGACGCGCGCCGCGGTCCGCAGTGCCGCCGCCGAACTGGGGTACCGGCCCAACCTTGCCGCCCGCAATCTCGCCCGCGGGAAAAGCGGCGTGATCTTGTACATCGTGCCGCAGCTCGCCGGCGGTGAGATGCCCATGCAGGTGGGTACGCACATGACCACCGAGTTGACTCGCCGCGGCATCATGCAGGTCCAGCTGTTCGAGACCGAGCACGACGACGCGGTCGCCGATGCCATCAATCACCTCCAGCCGATCGCTGTGACGAGTCTTTTTCCCTTGGGCCGCAAGGCATCTGGCGCAGTGAAGGATGCAGCCATCCCCCACATCTGCGTGCACACCCTGCCGGGGCTCGGCGACCCGCAGTACTCGGTCGGACAGATGCGCGTCGACCATCTCGTCTCTCGGGGGCATCGCAACCTCGGGTTTGCCTACTCCGGCGATCGGCGATGGCGCGCTCTCGGCGACTACTGGATCGACGGCGTCCGGCGCGCGGCGCACCAGCACGGTCTACCCGATGTCGTCGTGACCGCGTTCACGCCGGACGACAGTGCCACACCGGTCCGCGAATTGCGCGACGCGGGCGTCACCGCGGTCTGCGCACAGAGTGACGAAGTGGCCTTCGTGGTGCTCGACGGCATTCGGCGCGCCGGATTGCGTTGCCCGGACGATCTCGCGGTCATCGGTGTCGACGCCACGGCCCTGTCGCCCTTCAGCGTCCCCGCTCTGACGACGGTGATGTTCGACCGCGCGGCGATCGCCGAGGTGGCGCTGTCAGCGGTGTTGACCGAGCTCGGCGTGCCCGACGAACCCCGTCCAGCTGCCCGGGACATCGCGACGCTGGTCGTGCGCGAATCAGTCTGAGTCATGCTGGACACTTACTAGTTACGCGCGTAACCTCTGTCGAGCAACGACGCTACGCGAGCAAAGGGCCAGGAACATTGACTGACGCCATAGCTGTCTACAACCCCTCCAACGAGGAGCTGATCACCGAGGTCCCCGATTCCGACCAAGCGGCGGTCGACGCAGCGGTGGCCCGCGCGCGCGAGACCTTCGAGTCGGGGGTGTGGCGCAAGGCGCCCGCGTCGCACCGCGCGAACGTGCTCTTCCGCGCCGCGCGCATCATCGAGGAGCGCACCGACGAACTCGCCGCGCTCGAGGGCCAAGACAACGGCATGAACCTGACCGCCGCGCGTCACATCATCCCGGTGTCGGTGGACATGCTGAAGTACTACGCCGGCTGGGTCGGCAAAATCCACGGCGAGTCGGCAAACCTCGTGTCCGACGGCCTGCTCGGCACCTGGGAGACCTACCACACGTTCACCCAGCTCGAGCCGGTCGGCGTCGTCGGCCTGATCATTCCGTGGAATGGGCCCTTCTTCGTCGCGATGCTCAAGGTCGCGCCCGCCCTGGCGGCCGGTTGCAGCGCGGTCCTCAAGCCCGCCGAGGAGACGCCGCTTACCGCGCTGAAGCTCGAGGAGATCTTCCGCGAGGCGGGTCTGCCCGACGGCGTCCTCAACGTCATCACCGGCTACGGCGAGACGACGGGCGCCGCGATGACCGCACACCCGGACATCGACAAGATCTCGTTCACCGGATCGACTGAGGTCGGACGGCTGATCGTCAAGGCGGCCGCGGGCAACCTCAAGCGGCTGACGTTGGAGCTCGGCGGCAAGTCGCCGCTGATCATGTTCGACGACGCCAACCTCGACAAGGCGATCATGGGCGCCGGCATGGGACTGCTGGCTGGTTCGGGGCAGAACTGCTCATGCACCTCACGCATCTACGTGCAGCGCGGTATCTACGACCAGGTGGTCGAGGGGCTTGCCGGCTTCGCCCGAATGCTGCCGATGGGCGGCAGCGACGATCCCGACTCCGTGCTCGGGCCGCTGATCAGTGACAAGCAGCGCAAGCGCGTGGAAGGCATCGTCAACGACGGCGTCGCCGCGGGCGCGCAGGTGATCACCGGCGGCAAGCCGATGGACCGCAAGGGTTACTTCTATGAGGCGACGATCGTCACCAACACCACACCCGACATGCGGCTCATCAAGGAGGAGATCTTCGGGCCGGTCGGCTGTGTGATCCCGTTCGACGACGAGGACGAGGTGCTCGCCGCCGCGAACGACACGCACTACGGCCTCGCCGGCTCCATCTGGACCGAGAACCTGTCCCGCGCCCACCGTGTCGTGAATGAGCTTCGCGCAGGCCAGATTTGGGTGAACTCTTCGCTCGCGGCCGACCCGTCGATGCCGATCAGCGGCCACAAGCAATCGGGCTGGGGCGGCGAGCGGGGCCGCAAGGGCATCGAGGCCTACTTCAACACCAAGGCGGTCTACATCGGCCTCTGATCGGCCTTTTGAGCCGCGAGCGTAGAGCTGGCTACCCGAGGCTCTTGGCGAAGCCGCTGAGATCGCGGATGCTGGACACGAAAACCTCGGGCATCGCGCCGGCGAATATCAGATCGCCCCCGTGACAGGTGCCCGCCACCAACCGACCTACGGTGGGTACACCCGCGCGCACCAGACGGCGGTAGTACTGCAGTCCCTCGTCGCGCAACGGGTCGAGTTCGTTCACCGAGATCACATGTGGCGGAAGGCCATCCAGATCCTCGTCAGTCGCGACGCCGGCAAAACAGGTGGGGTCGTTCGAGTTCTTACTGTCGGGGTCGTACAGCGAACCCAGTAGCTCCAACTGTTGAAGACTGATGAAGTAGCCGTCGCATTCTCGCAGCGATGGCAACTCCGCGGGGGGTTCGTGCCACCGGTTGGAGATGAACGGGCACTGCGCATAGAAGCCCGCGATTTCGTGGAGCCATCCCTCGCTTTTCGCTTTGTGCGCCACGGTCAGAGTGAGATTGCCGCCGCCGGACTCGCCCGCGACGACCAGGTGGCTGACGCCAAGTTCGGCGCGATGCGATGCAACCCAACGAACGCCGGCTGCGCAGTCGTTCAATCCGGCGGGAAAGGGGTGTGGGCCGAGTTTTCCGCCGGAGTTGCGGAACTCTACGCCGACGACGACAAGGCCGGTGCCCGCGATGTACTCGCGCAGCCGCGTGTACGTTGCGTCGGCGGCGCTGGCGATGGCCATGCCGCCACCGTGCAGGTGCACCACGGCAGGTAACGGGCCATCCGCATCGGGGCGACTGATGTAGAGCGTCACGTCGTTGCCGTCTTCGCCGGTGATCGTCGTGGCCGTCGTGCTCACGCCGTGCGCGTCCGGAACACCTGCCGCGAACAGACCGAGAACGGCGCCCATCCCCTCCTCGGCCATCGCGGCATACGCCAGCAGTTGCTCGAGTGGCGCATCGCGAGTCATTGCCACCGTCGGCGCATTGCCGTCGAGACCCACCGGCGCCAGAGCGTCGACCATTCGCGGGTCCGCCCGAGGCTCGGTTCGCAGACAACAATCCGGATCAGCAAGGCGACCGTTGGCCATTTTGCGACCTTACTGTCGTCCGCCGCACCGCCGCTAGACCGAAATGATCGGGGCGAGCGAAACACTGGGCCCTGGCCGCCTGCGCTGGCATCGTGACCACTCATGCGGGTGTGGCTGAGCGGCTAGGCAGCGGCCTGCAAAGCCGTACACACGGGTTCGAATCCCGTCACTCGCTCCACGGATTCACGGTCGCGCGTGCGGCGTCACCAGGAACTTCTCACCGGTCGCTCGCTTGAGGTATTCGTTGAACGCCTCAGGCTGCAGCATCCCGGCGAGCGACACCTCCCGGGTGTAGTTGCTGGCGAACGTCGTCGTGAGCTCCGCGGCCACCCGTGCGCGCAACCGGCTAAATGTCTCCACGCCTGCGCTCTCGATGAACAGCGTCAGCAGCCACCCTCCGACGCCCCACGCCATGCCGAAGCTCCTCGTGAGAATAGTGGGACTCGTATCGAGCGCGCCGTAGATATACACCTGCTTGTGGACGTTCGACCCGTAACGCGAATACTCCGCCGCGGTCGCATTGGCTGCCTTCTCCATGCCGTTGAGGATCTGGCTGGCCAACGTGCCACCACCGGTGGCATCGAACGCAAGCGTCGCGGACGTCTCTTTGAGGGCCTCGACGAGGTCGGTGCCGAATGAGGGCGAGGAGGAGTTGAGGACATGGGTTGCGCCGAGTGAGCGCAGCAGCTCCTCTTGCTCGGGTTTGCGGACGATATTGACCAGCGGTATCCCGTCTTTCAGGCAGAGTTTGACCAGCATTTGTCCCAGGTTCGACGCCGCGGCCGTGTGTACCAGGCCCGAATGTCCTTCACGGCGCATGGTTTCCGTCATTCCCAGTGCCGTCATCGGGTTGACGAACGACGACGCGCCGTCGCGGGCCGTGGCCCCCTCGGGCAGGACCAAACAAGCCGACGCGTCGACCGCTCGGTATTGCGAGTACATCGCGCCGCCCGCGATCGCCACGGTTTTTCCGACGAGCGCCTGGGCCGCGTCCGAGGACCCCGCGGCCACAACGGTGCCGGCACCTTCATTGCCCACCGGAAGCGACTTGTCGAGTCGCGCCGACAGCGCGCCCAGGGCGCCCACGCCGAGGGAGGCGGTGACCACGGGGCGTTCGGGCGTGCCCGTCACCGTGGCCTTGGTCATGTCGGCGCTGGCAACCAGAAGACCCAGATCCGACGGGTTGATCGGCGAGGCCTCCACCCGCACCAGCACCTCGTTGGCGCCGGGCGTCGGGACGGGAATCTCGTGCAACGAAAGTTCGAGTGTGCCATCGGAGGTCACCAGCGAACGCAGCTCCAGTGCTTCGCCAGGTAGATCTGCGGTCATGGGCGGTGCCTCGTTTTTTCTGTTGTTGGTCAGCCTTACAGCGTGTCAACGCGAAAGGCGGCTACACATCTTCCGCCGCGCGGTCTGAAACGGCGTCGAGGTAAAACCATCGGCCGGCGCGGCGCTCGAAGCGACTGCGCTCATGCAGGCGGTCGACGCGGCCCCGGGATTCGAACCGGGCGTCGAACTCGACCTCACCGCGATCGTCGTCGGGACCACCCGCGACGGTATCGATCACCTCGAGACCCGTCCAGGTGATGCCCGGGTCGACGGTCACGTCGGCCGGCCGGGTTCGCGGATGCCACGTGCGAAACAGATAAGCGGCGTCCCCACAGGCGAATGCCGAATACCGCGACCGCATCAGTTCCTCGGCCGATTGTGCCTGCGACTCGCCGTCGTGCAGCGGCCCGCAGCACGCGTGATAGCCATCGCCACTGCCGCACGGACACGGCGGCCCGAGGATTTCGTTCACGTCCACAGCCTGACAGACGCTACGGTCCTGCGGTGGCCGCCGCGTCCTGCAGTACCTGCTGCAACTTGTCGAACGGATCGCCGTCGGTGGGGTGGAGCCGACGCGGCGGTATCTCGCGGTCATCGGGTGTGACGGTGGCCAGCGCCGGCGGCGGTGGCGCGGGAGACGCCACCGGGGGTGGTGGCGGCGGGGGCGGTCGCACGGTGGGCGGCGAGGCGTTGAGCTTGCGCGTCAGCCGATTCGCGGTGTCCTGCCGAATGGCCCGCCGTTGCGGGTCCGAGTCGTTGTTGCCCGAGAAACAGTCATGCGGCGCGGCCTCGACGACGGCCAGTGCGCTTCGATAGCGTTCGTCAGCATGGGCTCGATCCCCCGCCGCCGCGGCCTGATCGCCCCGGGTTTCGCGAACCAGCTCGAGGTTGACTCGCACGGGACAAGAACCGGATGCATCGGTGCGGGCAAGGGCAGCCGAGAAGTGAAAGTCAGCGTCGTCGAGCCGGCCGTCGAGAACGGCGGCCGCCCCGGCGGCGAACCAAGCCTTCGCCGGTTCGACCACATTGGCGGTGCCGAGGACCTCTGCGTCAGCTTGGACCGCTCTTGCGTCACCGTGGTCAAACGATGTCGCGGCCGAATTACCGGCTACCACAACCGAAATCAGCTTGACAATCACCAATAGCGCTGCGACGGTCAGCGGGGACGAGTAGATCAGCAGCCGTCGTCGTAGTCGCAGCCTTGTCGGCCTGTGCATCATGATGCCAAGTCTCGTCGGGCAATACGGCCGCGCCGGAACTCGCGTACCGAAAGGTAGATTTCGGCCAGCAGCAGTCCCACCGCAAGCAACGCAGGCAGCCAGTACAGCTCAACCCGTTCGACACCGAGGTCAAAACCGCGCGCTGCATCGGGGAGATCGAGCCGGAAGGGCTGATCCGGGTCCCGATGTAGGTATCGCACCTCGAGTTGTCCTGCGATTTGCCGCAACTCGGTTTCGTCGATCGCATCGGTGCGCCCGTAGCTCAGCACCGCTCCGCCATTTACCGACCCCGGCGTGAGGTTGAGGTCGCCCTGCCTCGCACGCGATCCCGGCGCACCGGAACCGAAGTACAGCACTACGTTGCGCGAACCCGGATACTGTTGCAGCGCCTGCGTCAGCTGGTATCGCAGGACGTTGCCCGGTGCGGCGGCGTCGACGTCGGCACCGTCCTGGGCGGCGCCGAGGGCCGAGATGGTCGGACATAGGCTCCAGACATCTTCGGACAGAGGCCAATTCAGCGATGCCTTCGAAGTGAAGCTGACGAGTGCGTACCGTGCCGCCGGGTACTGCTTGATCAGTTCCGTGATGTCGTCGCGTATCCCGGCGATGCGCGCAGTGTCGATGCCGTAGTCCTCGATGCCCGAGGCGGCCGACCGATCGACGACGAGGAATACGTTGAGATTCGCTCCGGCTGCGGCGGTTGTCCCAGTGCGATTGTGGTCGTCACGGATCGTTGGACGGGTGGTTGCCGCAATAAGCAGCAGCACCGCCAGGGTCACGCCGCTCCAACGCAGCACCACACGCAGACGCCGGCTCCCCGCCGACTGCAGCACCCGCCAAAGCGCCACCAGCCGGGCCAGGGCAAGCGCGGCTGCTACGACCGCGAGGATCGGCCAGGGCAGCACGGGTTGATACGTCATCGGCGCAATACCAGCAGGGCCACCGAGAGCACCGCTGCCGACAACAAGGCGATCGCCAGCGGTACCACCGGCGCATCATGGAAATCCGCTGTCACGATGGTGCCGTCCGCGCGACGTGCCGCTGGAGTGTGCGTGCGAATCTCGTTGAGTGCCGGGGTGACTGGTTTCGCTCCGGCCCTGATGTACGAGCCCTCGGTCTGCTGCGCGAGCGCAGCCAGCGCGCCGCTGGCAGGCGACCGGGCCATGTCGACCACATTGACCTGAGCGTTCGTACGTTTGGCCAGTTCTCGCACGGAGTTGTCGGTGAACAGCGAGGCACGCGACTCCCCCGCCGCGCGAAGCTGCGAGGGCCCAAGATAAATCACCGAGCGCCGATGGGAGTCTTGCTGCTCGTTAGCGGGGAAGCCGGAGAGACACAGCGCGATAACATCATTCACGCTAGGGGCATAGTCCGTGTAGGGTACCGGAGCGGAGAACGACGTCAACTGCCCCTGATGGGCACCGACGTATCCGCTGAACTGACCGGCCGCGTATTGGTGATCGCGCGTCAACGGCACCAGACGCCGGTTCACCGATGTCAGGCCGATGCGCTGGGCCGGTGGTGAAGCGGTGGTCTGCCGCGCGAAGTAGTCGAGTAGTTCAGTCGTCGCAGGATCGGTGACCGGCTGCGCGACGCACAACATGATGTACTCGGGGTGCATTGCGTCAAAATCATTGCCGGCCTTGCTTGGTCGGGCGGCGGCCCACATCGCGGCGCTGAACATGACCGCGAGCACCACCAGTTTCACGATCGTCGACAGTGAACGGAGCCGGGCCACTCTCGCGTACTCCGGCAGCCGGGTCAGCCGGGCGATATTGGCCAACGGTCGTAGCTGTCTGCGGGCAGCGGTCATGGGCAGCAACGCCGCCAGCGCCACGGCTGCCAGGAGGCAAGACGATCCAATGGCCGCTACCGGCCACCACTTCAGGTCCACGAGCGGATCAACTCCTGCGCCGAGGCACTCACCTCGCCGATGTGAACTCGCGTCTCGGCGTTGAATTGCGCGTCTCCGAGCCGGGCCAGCAAGGGCGTGGCCGCGGCCAGACGCCCGTCGGCTACCGCGTCGATATGGAGGTACTGAGCGCGCTCACCAGTCGCCTGATGCAAGAAACTGCGTACCGTCCGGCCGATGGCCGCACCCGCCTGCGCAGCCGACGTTCGGCCCGCGTCGTACTCGGCGGCGACACGCTGTACCCCCCGCGCGAACCGGTTGCGGATGATCCGGGAGTGCACCCGCCGCACGAAGGGGATGCGTCGCAACCGATGCGACGGCAAAGTCCACACGAAAAGACCTGCATACCAAGCGGTTACGGCGAGAACCAACAGGACGGACCATACCAGCCACCACGCCGAGTACGGCTGCGGTCCGAACACGTGACGCAGCAGATCATCCGGCACGAGCGGCTACCTCGGTCAGGCCGACGAGTTCGCGCCGGATGTCAGTGCTAGCGCCGACGGTTGCGTGCGGAATCGCATGTCCGGTCAGAAACGCACCGAGACGGGCGCGGCGAACCCGCTCGGCTCGGCGGTAAGCAGCGACGACCCGCGGGCCCAGGTCGGCTCCGTTCAGAACGAAGCGACCGGTGGCGACGTCATACCCGTCCGTGTCGTCGGGCCCGACCGCGGGCATGTCCGAGACCATTGCCCACATGATGTCGTGGCGTGCGCGTAGTCGAGTGAGCACCGTGCTGAGCCGGTCATCGATGTCGGGTTCGTCGGACACCACGATGATCAGCATGCTGTGCCGGTAATGCGTTGCGGCGTACTCGAGTTGGCCGCAGATATAGCTGGGTCCGGGTTTGGTCGTGGTGTGCTGGTACCAGCGATGCAGTAGTCCCTCGACGTGCGGCTCGCCGCGCCGCTGAGCGATGTGGACGCAGCCGCGACGGTCGCCGTAGACCAGGCCGATCTGATCGGAGCGCCGTAGGCCGATCAACCCCACCGAGCCCATGATGTGCGCGGCTACGTCGCGCTTGCATTCCCCACTCGGGGCGAGCGCCGACATATTGCGACCGGCGTCGGCGACGAGCAGGATCTTGTGGTGCTTTTCGGACACGAACCGTTTGATGAGCACGCTGCCCGACCGCGCCGACGCCTTCCAATCGATATCGCGGACGTCGTCACCGGGAACGTAGGGGCGAAGGTCGTCGAATTCCATACTGCGGGTGTGCAACAGCGTGTAGCGGCCACCTTCGAGCAAGCCGCGGGTGTCGGTGCCGAAGTGGGCCTTCGCCCGGTTGAGATGCTTACCCACGACGACCGTCTGCCACCTCAGGGGACCCGGACGGCCCGCAGCGCGGCGTCCACGACGACCTCGGGGGTGATATCGGCGCTGGCCGCTTCAAAGCCGAGGATGAGTCGGTGCCGCAGCACCCGGTGGGCGAGCTTCGCGATGTCCTCGGGCAGCACGTGCGCACGCCCGGATAGCACCGCCTGCGCCCGGGCCGCCTTGCAGAACGCGATCGTGGCGCGTGGGCTGGCACCGTAGTCGACCAGCCTCGCGATCTGCTTGGGCAACGCCCGCGTTGGGTGACGGGTCGCGTCGACCAGTCGACTGGCATAGAGCATCAGTGCACGATCCATGTGGACGTGACGCACCACGTCCTGCAGGCGCAGCACGTCTTCGAGGCTGACCACCGGCCGGGTGGGATGCTCCTTGTCGTAGATGCCGGCGTCGATTCGCGACATCACTTCCACCTCCTCCTCCGGGGAGGGGTAGCGCACTATCTCCTTGAGCAGAAAGCGGTCGGTCTGTGCCTCCGAGAGCGGATACGTGCCTTCCTGGTCGACGGGGTTCTGGGTGGCGATGACGAGGAACGGATCCGCAATCGGGTGCTCCTGCCCGGCGATCGTGGTCTGTCGCTCCTCCATCGCCTCCAGCATCGCGCTCTGGGTCTTCGCACTTGACCGGTTGATCTCGTCGAGCAGCAGGATGTTGGCGTGCACCGGACCCAGCCGGGTGACGAACGAGTTGGTCGCCGAATCGTAGATCTGCGTGCCGATGATGTCGCTGGGTAGCAGGTCGGGCGTGCACTGGATGCGGTGGAAGCGGCCGTGAACCGACTCGGCGAGGACCTTCGCCGCCGTGGTTTTAGCCAGGCCCGGCACGCTTTCGAGCAGGATGTGGCCGCCCGCAAGCAGGCCGATCAGCAGTGACTCCCTGAGTTCTTGCTGCCCGACGATCTTGGCGGTGACCGCCTCGGAGATGGCGCCTATGACCCCCCGCACGCTGTCGAGTTCGCCCTGATCCGGTTGCGTCCGTGCTGTGCTCATACGCACGACGGAATACCCGGCCACTGAATTTCCACACGTCGACCCGCCCGTGGATTTCGCCGCAGGAACCGCGACGCCGGGGTCGGCGCCGGCATCACGAACCCCGGCGACGCTACACGCGAGCACCGCACCCGCGGCGATAATCCGACGCGACATAGTTTCACTGCTCGTTGCATCAACTCGCCGTCAGGATGCGATACTGGGCGGCCATCTCCTGCTGCACGTTGTCGAGTTGGCGGGCAACAGTTTTGATCGTGTAGCGGCCCGCCGCGGCCAGACACCAGTAGCGGGGCACCAGACCGTTGGATCCGGCGACTCGCGTGCAGTGACTGTTCGGAAGACCCGGAACTGATGAAGCCGCTTGCGCAGCAGGGGTTTTAACAGCGAGATCGCTGTAAGCCTGGGCGAGTGTCTGCGCGGCCGAGGGGTCTTTCGTTTGGTAGACGGTGGTCAGGTTCACCGAAACGAAGTCGACACCGGCCGCGGAAAGCAGCGGCCCGGTCTGCACCGGGTCGTCTTCGAGGTGCAGCGCGCCCGCCGGCGGGTAGGCGGCCCCGGACATCGAGGTGGTCTGGTCGTCCGGCGGCGGTAAGGTGCGCGCGACGAGGCCCGTAGGATCCAGTGCCAGCGTGGGAAATTCGACGGCTTCGGTTGGCACAAAGGAGTCGATGAGCGGAACCTGACGATCCAGTGTGCGCCCGGCGAGCTGGGCTTCGCAGTCCGGGCCGGCCGCACACCGCACCACCTGAGCGAGTACATAGGGACCACGCGCGGTAAGCGCCGTCAGTTCGCGAACAGTTTGGGCGCCCTCCTGGAACGTCAGCACCGTGCCGTTGGCGTCGGGATGCCCTGGAATGGGCAGCGGGCTTTCTGGCTCGGTCACGATCGGGGTGGCGGTGGGATCTCGGGGCATATGCCTGGCCGCCGTGGTCATGTTCTGCGCCGCCTGCGCGGCCTCCGCGGGGCTGGCGAATCGCAGCACGGAATTGCGCAGCGCCATCTGCGGATTGGGGCCCGGGCTTTGCCGCTCGGTAACGAAGCCGACCACCAGCGATAAGTTGTACGCGCCGCCGCCGATGGGCGCCCACACCGCGCGTGTCAGCCCCTTGGATTCGGCGATCACAGCCGGACCGGAAGAGCTCAGGCCGACCAGCGTGGGATCGACTTCCCAGGGACCGACGACGTAAGCCGCCATCCGACGGCCCTCGACCAGTCGCCCCGCGTGGTCGGAGCCGGCATTGCCCAGCGGCGGCTGCGGCGTGACCGGATAGCCCCCAGGGTCAAGCATCGACGCGTTCACCGGCGCCGTGGAGGATGAACTCGACACCGGCGCGGGGGCGGCCGCTCCGCCGGTGGTGTGGCTGCAGCCCGCCAGCACCAGCGCGAGCAGCACGCTCACAACGCTCGGGTTTGGTTGCGGCAGTCTTCGTTTAGGCCTTGAGTGACTGGTCACGACGTCTTGCAGATCTTCCATCCGTCTTCGAGTTTCAACGGCAAGCTGACGGTGCGAGTGCCCAAGGTTTCGTTCTGACCCTCGAACGTGGCATCGGCGGTGTTGCCCGTGATCGCGATGTTGGTGATGTTCTTGATCGTGGTGACGCCGTTTTGGGCGCGGCCCTTCTTGACGTAATTCATTGCAGTGCCGCTAAATTGGTTCCTCATCGCGGTGCACATCAATTGCAGGTAGGCGTCCCAGTTTTGGGTGTTGTACGCGTCCTGAAACGCCATCAGGGTCTCGCGGATCTGATCCTCGGCCGAAGGGCTGGCCGAGGGGGCTGGTGGCGCCGGGCGACCGGACGGGGCGGCGACGGTCGGCGATGCCGGGATACCCGTCTTCTGGGGCAGCGCCGAGCCGCCGGTCACCGTGGTACACGAAGTCGCCAGCGCAGCGGCGACACCGGCGGCCCACAGGCGCGCAATGACCGGCGCGAAACTACTCATCGATCTCCCCCTCGTTGCCTCATTGCCGTGGCACTTTGTTGGCGGTGGCGCTGACCAACGCGGCGATGTCGGCCCCGCCCGCGGCACGGCATTGGCGAATGTCG
This sequence comes from Mycobacterium sp. 050272, assembly GCF_039023525.1. NCBI lineage: Bacteria > Bacillati > Actinomycetota > Actinomycetes > Mycobacteriales > Mycobacteriaceae > Mycobacterium > Mycobacterium sp. 050272. Next base: position 110,683 of record NZ_JBCHKV010000005.1, read on the forward strand.
ATTAAGACGTTGCCGCGCACCATCATTCCGTGGTCGCACGATCCGCCGCCGGGAAGCGTCGCCGCCAGAGTCAGCACACCGGCGGTGGTCCGCGGCTGGCCGAAGTCCCAGGTTTTGGCGGGCGTGCCCGCTTCGGTCACGGTGATGGATTTTCCGCCGCACAAGGACCACTGCCCCTCCTGAGCAGTGAGGGCGGAGACGGCCTTGTCGCCGGGGAAGGCGATCACCGCTTGGGTGACGCTGTCTTGCCAGGCCTGTTCGTTCATGCCGCGCAACGTTTGCACGGCCACGCCCGTGTAACCCTGCTGCCCGTAGACGCTCTGCTGCGCGGGCGCCCACCCGCCCAGGCATTGCTGGTTATCGACCGCCGCGGAGTCGTCGAGCAGGCCGGCGCTGTCTTGCTCCAGAACCAATGGATCGCCATTGGCCGTGACCGGGAGCTGTGCGGCGGACAGCAAAATGGCGCGCAATTGGGCGGGTGCAACGTTGGTGGCCGGCGGCCCGGGAGGCGGCGTTGGTGCACCGAGGGACCCGGAGCCCTGGCGGGCATCGGCGCGTGGTCCCGCGGCGTCGGGCCAAACCAGCACGGTGACCGTGGCGGCCAACACCAGCACCGCCCCGGCCAGCGCCGCGGCGATCAGACCGCGCCGACGCTTAGGAGCCGGGCCGGGTGGCGGGAACGGTCGGGGTGGCGGGGAGCCCGGCCACGCGGACACGGTCGGCGGCTGCGACGTGTGCGGGTAGGAGTGGACGGCGCCACTGGGTATCGGCGGCAGCGGCGCATAGCGGTTGCGATCGTGCAGCGCCGACACGGCGGCGTCGGCGAGGGCGCTCGCCGTCGGGAACCGTGCGGCGGGATCTTTTGCCATCGCTACCGCGATCACGTGGTCGAGGGCGCGAGGAAGCGACGGCACCGCATCGGTGGCTCGCGGCGGCGGTTGGAACAAGTGGGCCATCATCACCGACGCGGCCCCGTTGGTTGCCGCGAAAGGCGTGTTGCCGGTAAGCAACCGATACAGCGTGCAGCCCAGTGAATAGATGTCGACCCGTCCGTCGATGCGCCCATTGGACAGCACCTCTGGTGCGGCATAGCCGACGGTGGCCACCACCGCCCCGGTGGCGGTCAGCCCCACGTCGTCGAGTGCGCGAGCAATCCCGAAGTCGCCCAGCAGAACTCGCTCGTTCGGGCCGACGGGGCCGGACAGCATGAAGTTGCCCGGTTTGACATCACGGTGAATGACGTGGTTGGCGTGGGCGAAATCGAGCGCCTGGGCGACCTGCGTGACGATGTGTACCGCGCGGTGCGGGGTCATGGTTCCGTCGCACAGCGCGGCCTCGGCGTCCGTGCCGTCCACGAACTGCATCGCGATCCACAGCTGGCCTTCGTCTGTTTGTCCACGGGTGTAGACCGACACGATCTGGGGATGTGCCAGGGCGGCCGCGGTGTCGGCCTCGCGGATGAAACGAGCCCGGAAATCCCGATCGCGCGACAGCTCGGCGGACAACACTTTGAGCGCGACTTGGCGAGGCAATGCCGGGTCGGCGGCCAAGTACACAGTTCCCATGCCCCCGCTGCCCAGCACCGCCTGGATGCGGTAACCGCAGACCAGGGACCCGTTTGCCAGCACCCATCAACCCTACGGTCCGGCGGCCCTCATTCGGGTCAGAACCGGCCGACGCTCAGCTATCCCCACGCTCATCGTGCCGATGTGCTGCCCCGGCGTCGTGGTGCGCGGTGCGCCGCGAGCACGTCGGCATTTGCCAACGTTTGCGCCTGCGCGGCCAGCGTCGATGCCCCGTTGGCATGCGCTATTGCCTCGGCCTCGTTGCTCGCTTCCTTGCCGCGTGCGGCCGCCAAATGCCGCTTCGCCTCTTCCAATCGGCTCTGGGCCTCGGCACCGACGTTGTCGCGATGCTTGGCGACGTAGTCGGCGATTTGGCGCAATCGGGCCTCCGCGATGGGCAATGCCTGCACCAACGACTCGACGCGTTGCCCGTCGCGATGGTCGACCGGCCGTGCGACGCGCCGACGCCGGGCGCGATAGAACAGAAGAACCACCACGACGACGACCACGACGACGACGATCGCGATCCACAGCCAGATCCGGTTCGATGGGCCGGGCGCTTTATTCGGTGCCGGCGGTTGGGTCGCCGGTGCCGACAGGTCCAACCCAGCGGCGGCAGCGATCGCGGCACCGCTCCAGTCTTTAGCGCTCACTGCCGGTTCAATCTTGTTGCTGCGCAGACTATTCAAGTCCGCAGCAGTGAGACCCCGCACCTTCCCCGGCACCGAGAACGCATACGCCTTGGTATTGGTGGCCACTGCCAGCAACGCGTCGTGATCGTCCATCCCGCTGGCGGTGCGGGTTTTGTCGGCCCAGTTCTCGGGTTTATACCTCGAGAAGTTGTCGACGAAGACCACCCACAGTTGGACGTGCTGATCTTGATAGAGCCGGTCGATCGCCGAGCCGATCGTCGCCCGATCGGAATCCGTCAACACCTGGGTGTTGTCGCTGATGTGATCGGTGAGCTTGGTCGGCGGTTGCGCGCCGGCGGGCGTTGTCAGCAGCAGGGCTACCAGCAGGGTCGTCAGAACTACTCCGACCAGGCGAACGATTCGCATACGGGTAATCTAGCCCGCCGCCGGCCGACAGCCCCAGATCATGCCCCTAAGCAGGGGAGCACACCTGGCCATGGCACCGTTGTCGTTGAAGGATTATCCCAATCACTGTGGCCAGCAACCATTTACAGCTCATGAATTCCGGCAGCCGACCTTAACGCCCGGCACGCGGATAAGCGTCCCGAGGCAGGTGTTCACCCGGGCAGGATCGCCCTGTGCAGCGCGCCGATACCACGCACCCCAAACCTCTTGAAAGACTGCTTGACTCCTGATTGAGACTCGAAACCTCGCGGCCGTGATGCAAGATGAGCAGATGCAGCGCGACCTTGTCCGGCGTCGGCTGGACTACCTCCTGCTTCCAGCCTTCGTGCTCGGCATCATCAACGCCGCCTTGCTGAGTTTGCCGGAAGCCCTCGGAGTTCCCGTCGCCTCTGACAGCCCGTGGCCACCTTTGCGTGCCTTACATACCTGGGCTGTCGAGCAAGAACCGCAGCACCTCGTCATGCCGCCCGCCTTAAAGGCCTCACTGTTGTACGACGGATTCGTTCAACTTCCGCTGCTCGTTGTGCTGACCATCGGTGTCTGGAAGCTCAAATCCTGGCCATGGCTGGGCGCACTGGCGATGGCCTACGCCGTCAGCGCCGTGATGAACATGTACTTCTACTTCATGCAGACATTTCTCGGACCTGACAGTCCCCCACACCTCGCGACGTACCTGCCACTCAACCTGCCCTGGCTGATCGTGCCGATGCTGGTGGCGTACCGATTCTGGCCGCGCCCAGCCTGAGCGGGAGGCGTCTCAGGCGACCACTAAGGCGACACCACTGTCAGTGACGTCGACGCGGACGCAGGATAGATCGGTTACCACGACGTCGGCGTCCACCAATTCGGCCGCGTGATGAGTCGTCGTGACGGCTAGCACTTGCGCCCCCGCGGCTCTGCCGGCACCGACGCCCGCGGGCGCGTCCTCCACCACCAGACACTCACGTGCCTCGAAGCCCAGCGCCGCGGCCGCCTTGAGGTAGCTCTCGGGATCGGGCTTGCCGAACGACACATCCTCCGCGCCGATCAGCAACATCGGGGCTGGGAGCCGCGCGGCCGCCAATCGAGCAGCCATCAACGAACGCGGCCCAGACGTCACCGCCGCCCAATGACCAGGGGGTAGGGCATCGAGCAACCGATGCGCTCCCGGTAGCGCCAAAACACCATCGAGATCAGCGGATTCTTGCAGCGCGAGTAGCCGGGCTGTCGCGGCGGCCCGCTGCGCTGGCGCGACGAATTGCGCGACAGTGTCTTCGGTTCGCCTGCCGTGACAGACCTTGAGTACCTCGTCATAGTCAACGCCGTATTCATCGGCCCAGGTGCCCCACGAGCGTTCGACCGTGGCGGTTGAGTCAACCAAGGTGCCATCGATATCGAACAAGACTCGCTTGCCGTGCAGAACCGCCATCGACTGCAACCCTAATGCGGGTAGCGCCCGCACAGCCGAGGGTGTGTCCTAGGAAACAGGCGCGGTTAGCGGTCATTCACTCCGCCTCGGATCCGGCGACCCGAGGTTCGACGGGCGGTGCGGCGGTCTGGGATTTGCCGTCGACGATGGCGACCGGCAATGTCCAGAAGGCATCAATCGACCGTCCCGCGCAGAAACTCGCACGTCAAACGGGTTCTTCGACACGGCGTTGAGGCGGACGGGCCGCACCGCGTCGCGAGGTCGGTCGTCGTTGCTAATACGCGAGTTACTCGCTTTTGTAAAGGCGAATCAAAGGAAATTTAACTACCTTTATCCTAATACGTTCAATTTGCATTGTCCTGATATCATACGTTTAATCAACCACTTGGCCCTCTGCCTGGCGCTACCAACGACGCAGCGTCAGGCATTTGCAGCGTGGGCGACGAAAGGACTTCTTGGTGCCAACAGCCACCAAACGAGCTCAATACGAGTTGATCCACGAGACTTTGCAGCATGGAACGGCGGCGCTCGACTTCACGACGTCACTGTTCGAAAAAAGTTACAAATCTCACTTCCCTGGCCACGTCAGCGAGGTGAGCACCCTACTGGAGAACGCGTGGAAGTATCTGCTCGCAGCCAGCGACGGGCATGATTTATACCAAGTATGCACAGAGGTGCATGAGCAGTTCTTCACATCCGAAGGATCCGGGTCGTGGTTCAGCGAGGGCTACTCGAGGTACAAGTCACTGCGTAAGCCGATACAGGATTTCAACAACCTCGCGGACGCCATCAAGGGCAATGCAGTGCTCGACTTCGGCTGTGGCCGAGGTCATTTGGCGACACTGATCGGACGTGCCGGCTTTGACTGCTACACCACAGACGTCATGGACTACCGCGGCGAGGATGCTGCTGTCCTACCTTTTCGGCAGATGGCGTCACCCGTCGACGTCCCCTACCCGGACGATTCGTTCGACAGCGCGATTGTCAAAACGGTTCTCCATCACGTTGATGAGCCGGATCTGCTTCCGCTGCTGATGAATCTGCGGCGTGTTTCGCGGCGGTTGATTATCGAAGAAGATACCTACGCCGTCCGCCCAGCGCGGCTGGGAGCCCTGAAGAAACAAGCCGAATTCACTGAATTCAACAAATTGAATGACCGCGATCAATTCCGGACTCTCATGCTCATTGATTTCTTCGGAAATGCTGTTGCGCAGGGCCTTGTCGATATGAATTTTGGCTTTCAGTTCAAGACGGTCAGCGAATGGCATTCGATATTCAGCAGCCTTGGCTTCCGTACCGTAGAAACGGAAATTGTGGGCTTCCGCCCTGGCAACATTCACAAATGCTGCCAGGTTCGCTTCGTCGTTGATCGCGAAGAAGGCTAAGGACGAGGCTACTTGGCCGGGCGTTCGAGCCCAAGATGATCGCGCAAGGTGGAACCGGCGTACTCGGTACGGAATCGCCCCCGGCGCTGCAGGGTGGGCACGACATGGTCGACGAACGTCGTGAGCTCATGCGGCAGTGTCGATCCCATAATCGTGAAGCCGTCGACCGCGCCCGCCTCCTGCCATGCGATCACGTGATCAGCCAGCTGCTCGGGGGTGCCGACGAAATGCGTCTGCCGTGCCAGCCCGCCGGTCATCTCCTTGGTGATCTCCCGCAAGGAGGCCTCGGGCCGCGCACGCGAGGCCGCAAAGAGGTGCTCGGCGCCGCTTGATGGTGCCGACCTCTCGGTCCAAAGATCGGCGGGCAGCGGAGCATCGGGGTCGAAACCGTCCGGGTCCAGCCCGGCCGTGTAAAGCGTGTTCTGCCAACGGAATTCCGGATTCTCCAGGTCTTCGAGGCGCTGTGCCCGCGCCCGCGCTTCGGCCTCGGTGCCGCCGAGGGTGATCATCAACGCGGGTAGCACCAGAATCTGATCGGGCTTTCGGCCGATGGCCGCGGCCTGCTGATGCAGGTTGGCCCGGAAAGCCACCGCTGCCTCCAGTGAGGGGGGCCCGGAGAAGACCACCTCGGCGTATCGCGCGGCAAGCCCGACGCCGGCGGCGGATTGTCCCGCTTGGACGAGTACCGGGTGTCCCTGCGGGCTGCGCGGAAACGGCTGGACGCCCTCGACGTCGTAGTACTTGCCGTGGAAGCGCGGCGCATGCAACTTGGCGCGGTCTGCCCATACGCCGCGTTCGCGGTCACCGATGACCGCGTCGTCCTCCCAGCTGTCCCATACGTGGGTGACAGCGTCGACGAATTCGTGGGCCTGCGCATAGCGGTCGGCGTGCTCCGGGTGGAACCGCTCGCCGAACGCAGCTGCGGCAAGGGGCGTGACGGTGGTGACGACGTTCCAGCCGGCGCGGCCCCCACTGAGATGATCCAGCGTCGCGAATCGGCGGGCCAGCTCCCACGGCTTGCTGTAGGTCGTCGAGCCCGTCCCGATCAGCCCGATGCGGTCGGTGACCGCCGCCTGCGCCGAGAGCACCGCAATCGGGTCGAACTGCGTCTGAGGCAGGTACGTGGCGCGATATTCGGCGATGGCGATGTTGTCGGCCAAAAAGATCGAGTCCATCAATCCGCGTTCCGCGATGCGCGCGATATCCGTGTAATAGGACAGGCCCAGGACATTGCGTACATCGCCGTCGACGACGCGCCACGCTGCCTCGTGATAGCCGTTCGGCCAGATGAAGGCGTTGAAGTGCAAAGGCCCCGTGCTCATGAGTCGACTCCTTCGTGCGGGTGAATGCCCGCCCAGCCCCAGGCACTCTGATGAGGCAACGTGGCGTGGGGTTGAATTAGTCCTGCTACATCGACTCCGCACATTTCGAAGATGAATTCTTGACCGCAGGTCCTCGTGACCGTTACTCGAGCGGATGACGATTCCGCGGGCGTCGCGCAGCTATGCAAAGACCGACCCGTGGTCGACTATCGGTCAGCCGCCGGCGATGGAATGCGTTCGTCCGCAGGCTATTTCGGGTTACGCCCGCGGGGTGAGCCGCGAGGAAGGCTCGCGCGAATTGAAAGTCACGCAAAACCTCGGGCATTGGTCCGCGCCACTCGGCCGGCGCGGCCTCGTCGGGGCCCCTCAGCTAGCTGCTGATGGTCGCGATCTGGGCGTCAGACAGCTTCGCCACGGCACCGGGCAGCGGCTGAGCGTAGAGGTGCGGCCTGCGCAGGTACCTGGGGGAACTCCCCGCGGTTACCGCCCAGTGCAGGAAGGCCCGGATCGTCTGCGCGACGGCGGCATCCTTCTGCTTGCTGTAGACCACCGCGTATTCGTAACCGACAATTGGGTATCCGTCCGACACCGGTCCATTGACCAGTGAAATCGCCTGGTTGGCCGGGGTCTGCGAGATGAAGCCCGACGCCGCGGTGTCAACGCTTTGAGCGTTGGCCAGCACGAAATTTCCTGAGGCATTGCCCAATTGGGCGTCGCCGAGGCCCTTCTCCATAGCGTCGTCGTAGTACCGGGTGCCGATGTAGGCCACGCAGCCAGGAGACTTTACGCATCCACCCAACACGCCTGATTGGCCCGCGGCGCCTACGGCGTTCGGCACCGCGGGAAAGCTGACGGTGGTGCCGGATCCCGGCGACTTACCCCAGCCGTCGGGGTCTTGCTTGGCCAAGTACTGGGTGAAAAGCAATGTGTCGCTGCTTTGACCGTCGGAGCGGTGTAACGGGACTACTGGGATGGCCGGCAGTTCTACCTCAGGGTTGATCGCGACGATCTGTGGATCATCCCAGGATTTGATTGTTCCCTGGTACATGGCTGCCAGTACTTTGCCGTTGAGCTTGAGGTGCCCGGTCACACCGGGCAGGTTGTAGTGCACGTGCACCGAGGAAACCGCCATCGCGATGTTCATCAGGCCCTGGTGCGCGGCGATGTCAGCGTCGGACAAGTAGGCATCCGAGGCGCCGATGTTGACTGCGCCCGCAGCCGCTTGGGCGATCCCGACGCCGGACAGCGCGCTCTGGGTATTGATCGTGACGTTGGGATATCTCGAGTGAAAGATCCCGGCCCACGAGCTCATCAGCGGGTAGAGATTGTTGGAACCGGTCTCCGACAAGGTCACGTCCGAGGTGGGGGGCGCGGTGGCGAGATTGCCGGAGGTGGCCCCGGTGCCGCCTGAACCGCCTGTCGAGTTCGAACCGCATGCCGCCGCGAGCAGCATTACCGACGCGGCAATAAGCACACGAAACTTCATCCATCCTCCCCCTGCTTCCCCGGTGCGCAACTGGCTGCGATCCCACCGAGCCAGCGAACATTATCGCCTTGGTTCGGGCTTGGGTGGCAGAAACGAGGTAATTGGTCTCTTGAAGTATGGTGTGGCGCGAACCGGCGGGAGCCAATGTGTATGTGCGTCAACACTTTCACCGATACGCGTTAGGTGTGCACCTTCCAGCCAGCCAATGGGGTCGGTGCCGCCGGAGCGTTGGGGTCGTTGAACTCGACATAAAAATCGCCCTGTTTCACATTGCTGTCGTAAGCGATGAATCCGTGGGCGGTTTGGCCGTTGGTGACGGTGCCTGAGCGCAGCGGTGGGGTCTTGCCGATCGTCTGGTAATCGACCACGGACGAGCCACCCTGGATGTCCCGGTAGGGGTCTTGCCGCCACGGCGTAGCGGCGGCGGTGATGGACCTTTCGCTGTAGCTGAAGGGTGCGTCGGACTTACCGACGATGGTGAGCTCGATGACGTTGCAGCCTCCCCCAGCGAGGCTGGTGCAGCCCGACGAGACCCAGGTCGCGTTGTTGAGCGTGACGTCGGCGGTCGCGGTGCTGTACTCCGTGACATGGATGGTCGTGCCGGACTTGCCGGTCGGGAACGGCGACTGCTGGGTCGTCGGGTCGGCGTTGCCGACGGGCGCTGTCATGCACGCCGTCGTCGCCAGCAATGTCGCAAGCGCTGCGCTGATGGGTGGAGGTATAGCCACCAGCAGACGATATCGCGCTTTCGGGAACCGCTGCCGGCACGCTTTCGAATCGCGGGCAGGCCTTGCGGACCCTACTATTCGGCTAGCGCGGTGCGACAGATGTTGTCACCGCTGGAACCCGGGGCGGCCATACCGTCGTCTTCGACGAAAAGGAATTCCAGCATGAAGACGAGAGTATTGATGGCCACCCTCGGCGCCGCATCGGCGGCCGTGGCCGCCGGTATTGTGTGGACGGCATCTCCGGCTTCGGCCGGCACCCCGTATTGCGATTCGCTTGGCAACCCGCAGCAAGCTCATGAGTGCAACTGCGGCTTCGACTTCGCGCCGGCTAGTCCTGAGTTTCAGGATTGCATGCGTGGAACTGCGCCTGCGCCCGCTGCCCCGCGACCTTAGCCTTCCGGCTCACCCCGAGCCGGGGCCTAGGCCGGCACCGAATCCGTTTGCCGCGGAGTCCATTTTTGCCGGTAATCGGCGGTTATGATCTCGCCATCGCGAGACGACAGGAGCCGCAGATGCCCGGAGATCAGCAGCGTGTGGTCGATCTGCGCGCGCAACAGGTTGTCCCGGACATCGGGCGGACGGTGTGGCTAGGCACTCTGCTGCAATTTGGGCTGCGCTCGGTGCTGATCATCTTGGTCGTCGCGACGTTGTTGCTGGAGCCGCCGGATCATTACGAGTGGGTCTGTGTGTCCATCCCGGTGGTGTACGTGGTCGCCCTCGGATGTTGGACTGCATGGGCGCTGCGACGTCGGGCGCCCACGACAACATCCACCAGGACGGTGGTACCCCTGCTGATGCTGACCGCCGACGTCACGATGGTCTCTGTCCTGTCGATACTCGCCGGCGTAACGTCCCCGCAGGACTGGACATCGGACGTAATGAGGAATGGCTTCTTCCTGATTCCGTTGATCGCGGCTGCACAACTGGATCCCAAAATCAGTGCGGCGGTGGCGATTCCGACTCTGTCGGTATTCGTTCTGACGTGCTGGATCACCAGGTCGGCCAACCAGGAGCCATGGGCGTCGATCCTGCTGAGTTCATTCGTCTTGGCCGCGCTGGCCGGCGGATCGGTTGTGTTGTCGTTCATCCAGCGGTCCAGAGTGGACATGATCGCGGACTTGGCGCGGCAACGGCGCCAGCTGCTGGAAGAGTTGCTCGAAGTGGAAAGGCATGAGCGCCAGGCAATCTCAGAACGTCTGCACGATGGCGCCCTGCAGTACATCCTGGTTGCGCGCCAAGACATCGAGGATGTGCGCGAAGGTTCGGTTGACGCCGCGGACCGGGTGGCATCCGCGCTCGCCGAATGTTCCGGCCTGCTGCGGGATGTGGTCCGGGAACTGCACCCAGACGTTCTCGTGCGGATGGGATTGAAATCAGCCCTGGCCGCCCTCGCGGAAAGTCTCGGTTCCCGGGCAGGGCTCACCGTCGATTTCGACGCGTCGAGTTGGCCCGACGATCTGCGCACCGAGGCCGATGACGTGCTGTACAACGCTGCGCGTGAGGCGTCGAACAATGTCATCAAACATGCACGGGCACATAACGTTCGGATCGAGTTACAACACTGGGACGGGTTAGCCTCGCTGCGTGTCGCCGACGACGGAGTGGGCATCTCGGAGGCGGCCATGGCGCGAAAGGCCGACGAGGGTCACATCGGGATGACCTCGATGCGCGCTCGGGTGCTTGCCTCCGGTGGACAGTTCGACGTGCGCTCGACATCCCCCGGAACCGAACTCGCCATCTCCATACCCCTACGGACGACAAGGCATCTCACGGCAGCGTGATCGGCTTAATTGCGTAAGGGCAACTCAACCCTTTGTAGATGAACTGACAGCCCTGGTATGCAAACACATCGATTTACACACTGCGCTCAGGCCGTATCTCTTGTCGACGCGGGTGCTATTGCCTCCAGGATGGAGTTTGCACGTTGGTCGACGTATCGCGTAACTGCCTGCTGGGCCGCTCCGAACACCACGGCGACCAGCAGGAGTGCGGGCCATGTCTTCGGCACCACTGAATGCTGCGTGTCAAAACTGAGTATTGCGATGCCGATTACCGCAACGAGTTGGCCGAACACGATTTTGAGCATTGCCTGTTGATAGGGCAAGTTGAATGCGCTGAAATCCGACGGAATCTTGGCCATCGCCGGGATGGTCGTAAACAAAGCGCCCACACTGCCGAAAATCATGACGGTGATGAGGAACGCCCAGGCCGGGCCATGCCAGTCGGCCGGCGGGTATAGCAACCGGGCATTGTCGCCGAGGCGCCACTGAACGATGACGAGTATGACCGCGAACAAGAGGCTGACGACGGAGGCGATCAGGAGCCGGTTCCGGAAGTAACGCGCCTCCTGGTTGGTACGGTCAGACGCGGCCTGCGTTGCACGCATGACCTCTACGATGGCCGGGCGCAGCTGCTCTGGTGTTGCACCAGCCTGTACGCGCAGAGTCTCGAGATGTTGTAGCCGCTTGTCGCCATCCCGCAGATAGCGGCGTCCGCGTTCCGCGGCGAAGTTCGCTCGAGCTGCGACGTCCTCATTGGGGAGGATTTCGACGAGACGTTGTCCAACCTCGTGGAGGTTCCTCCACGCACGTTCGATCTCCGTGCCGAACCACCACTTCCGGAAATTTACTCTCGCCCTCGATGCGCGGCTGGCGTCTTCGAGGAGTGCGTAAAGAAGCACGCGCTCACGTTTGCGGTCTTGATTCGGATTGAGGCGCAGTAGATCGCCGAGGAGCATGATTCGCGTTCGTTGAACGTCTTGCCGCCAAGGCGCGCTCAGATGTGACCAGTTTTGGTGCAGGTACAGCCTGAACCCAATCCATTTAACAGGAGGGGTTGGCCCCCCAGGCTGGGCCGTGGAAGTGCCACTAAGTCGGTTCCACGCACGCCGGAAGCAGCAATTCGGAGAATGCCCATCCGCGTCAGGATCTGCCGGATCTGTTGCGACAGAGTCGATCTCGGGCAATGGTTCGGTTTTTATTTCCGCGGACTCCGACTCCTCGATCGCGGCCGTTTCGGTCTGATCAGGATGGCCGTTGTCGGCGCGGCCTTTACCTTGAACGCCGTGCTCAACACGCAGCGGAATTTCGGTGTCTGACTCGGCCATAGTCGCCTCCATTGGCGATGCCCCATCGCGGGACTCTGATCGAAATATGGACGAAAGTATATTGCGCCACATGCGAGACTGAAAACATTTTAGTGAATAACGCCCAAACGGTGAAAAATCTTCAATGCCCGCCGTCAAGAAGAGTGACCCCGAGACGCACAAAGAGGGTCACTCCCCTACCGAATAGCGCCGCTTCTTGATTCGCATCCCCGAAGCTGTTGCCGCACATAGGCGTTCCCGTCAGAGCAACCGCCAGCGACTCAAGATGTCGGACCATGTCGGCCTGCAGCGCGATGGCTGGCGCCCAGGACAACTACGTTGACAGCTCCCCGGACCCGAATTAGGTTGTCGGCAAAGCTTTTAGCGCTTTGTGACCAGTCCGCCCGGCGGCGTTTCGTCCACGTCCTTGAGGATCAGCTCGCGCACGGCGGGACGCGGTCCGTACGGGCGCAGCATGGTACTGGCCGGCCGCGGACGCACGTGCTGCGGCCACCAGAACCAGCGCCCGAGCAAGGTGGCCAGCGCCGGCGTCATGAACGACCGCACGATCAAGGTGTCGAACAACAGACCCAGCGCGATCGTCGTACCCACCTGGGCCATCACCCGCAGCGGGCTGAAGGCGAACGTGGCCATGGTGGCGGCGAACACAAGACCGGCGGCAGTCACGACCGAGCCCGAACCGGCAACCGCGCGGATCGTCCCCGTCTTGAGTCCGGCGCCGATTTCCTCCTTGAACCGCGAAATCAGCAGCAGGTTGTAGTCCGAGCCGACCGCCAGCAGCAGGATGACCGCCATCGCCAGCACCATCCAGTGCAGCTTGATCCCCAGGATGTACTGCCATAGCAGCACGGAGAGTCCGAACGAGGCGCCCAGCGACAGCAACACCGTGCCGACGATCACGAAAGCCGCTACGACACTTCGGGTGATCACCAGCATGATGATGAAAATCAGTGTGGCTGCGGAGATTCCGGCGATCAACAGGTCGATGTTCGAGCCGTCGTGCATGTCCTTATACGTCGCGGCGGTACCGCCGAGGTAGACATGGGCACCCTCCCAGGGCGTGCCCTTGATCGCCTCGTGCACGGCCTGCTTGATCGGCTCGATGTGGCTGACGCCTTCAGGGGTCGCGGGGTCGCCCTCATGCGAGATGATCAACCGGACAGAGTGCCCGTCCGGCGAGATGAACTGTTTGAGACCCCTCGCGAAGTCCGGGCTCTTGAACGCCTCCGGCGGAAGGTAGAACGTGTCGTCGTTCTTGGATTTGTCGAAGGCATCGCCCTGCGCGGTGGCGTTGTCCGCCTGGGCTTTCGCCTGGTCGTTGAGACCCTTTGTGATCGCGTAGTTCGACATGATGGTGTCGAGGTTGCGCTGCTGACTCTCGATCTGCGGCGGTATCAGTGCCACCAACTTCGGCTGAATCTGGTCCAGCTTGTCGAGATTCGCGCTGAGGTTCACGATGTTCTCGGCGACCTGGTCGATGCCGTCGAGCGCGTTGAAGACCGAACGGATTGCCCAGCAGACCGGGATGTCGTAACAGTGCTTCTCCCAGTAGAAGTAGCTCCGGATCGGCCGCAGGAAATCGTCGAAGTTCGCGATGTCGTCGCGCAACTTCTCGGTGATCTGCACGGTTTGCTTGGTGAGCCTGGTGGTTTCGTGCGTGGTGTTGCTCAGATCCTGGGTGACCTGCATCTGCTCATGCAACGTCGCCATCGTTTTCTTGAGCTCTTCGGCCTGGTTCAGCAGGTTGCCCGCCTGCTCTTCCTGATAGTGCTGGGTCTGCAGCCGGCCTGCGGCTTGCGCGCCCATCTGGAAACCGAGGGTGCTGTGGTCGAGCGGGGTGCCCAACGGCCGGGTGATGGTCTGGACTCGGCCGATGCCGGGGATATGGAAGACGGCCTTGGCGACCTTGTCCAGGATGATGAAGTCGGCCGGGTTACGCAGGTCGTGATCGGTCGAGATCATCAACAGCTCGGGATTGAGCCGAGCCTGGTCGAAGTGCCGGTCGGCAGCCGCATATCCGACATTGGCCGGGGTGTCTTCCGGTAGAAAGTGACGGGTGTCGTAGTCCGTCTTGTAGCCGGGCAGAGCGAGCAGGCCGACCAATGCGGCGGCGATGGTCACCGCGAGAATCGGTGCGGGCCAGCGGACGATGGCGGTGCCGATGCGTCGCCATCCCCGGGTCTGCAGCTTTCGCTTCGGGTCCAGCAGCTTGAAGAACGTCGCCACGGTCAGGATCGCCGGTGCCAGAGTCAAGGCCGCGAGGACCGCGACCAGCATGCCGACGGCGCAGGGGATGCCGAGCGAGGAAAAATAGGGCAGCCGGCAGAAGCTCAGGCAATACATCGCGCCGGCGATGGTCAGCCCCGAACCCAGCACGACATGCGCCGTGCTGTGGAACATCGTGTAGAACGCTTTTACGCGGTCTTCGCCCTGACCGCGGGCCTCGTGGTAGCGGCCGACCACAAAGATCGCGTAGTCCGTTCCGGCGGCGATCGCCATCAGCACGAGCATGTTATTGGCGAACGTCGAAAGCCCCATGATGCCGTAATTGCCCAGCGTCGCGACGACACCGCGGGCCGCGGCCAATTCGATGAAGACCATGACCAGCATGATCAGCATGGTGACCACCGACCGATAGACCCACAGCAGCATCACGATAATCACCAGGAAGGTGATCATGGTGACTGTCGCGACGCCCTTCTCACCCGCGTGCGACTGATCGGCAAACAGCGGACCCGCCCCGGTGACATAGGCCTTGATCCCCGGCGGCGCGGGCACCGATTCGACGATCTTGCGGACGGCGTCCGTGGATTCGCCAGACTGGGCGCTGCCCATATTGCCGGCGAGGTAGACCTGGACGTACGCGGCCTTTTGATCGTGACTCTGGGAGCCCGCGGCGGTCAGCGGGTCGCTCCAGAAGTCCTGAATATGCTGAACGTGTTTCTTGTCCTGCTCGAGTCGCTTGACGATCTCGTCGTAGTAGCGGTGAGCCTCCGCCCCCAGCGGCTTGTCGCCCTCAAGCAGGATCATCGCCGAGCTGTCGGTATCGAACTCCTTGAACGTCGATCCGACGTGCATCATCGACTGGAACGACACGGCGTCCCTGGGGCTCTGCGACACCGATTGGCGCTTGGAGACGACCTCGAGCTGCGGGGAAATCGTGTTGGTGACGAAGACGATGCCCAACCACACCAGGACGATCGGCAGCGCAAGCCGATGGATCATCCGCGGCAGGAATGGCGGGATCAGTGGCTGATCGACGCGGGGCGCTGGTGCCTCGGTGGTCTCGCTCATGCGGATTTGTCCAGGCAGTAGACCATGGCATTGACGTTTTCGTTGGCGGGCGATCGGTTAGCACCCTTGATCACCGCACCGCGCCCGTCGTGGTTGTCCACCACGAATTGGCAGGCAATCCAACTCCCGTCTCCTTGCGCTACCAGGTTTGCCGGGATGCCGGGCTTCGTTGAACTCAAGACTGTGCTCCAGGGCAAGGTGACGTTGAGGGCCTGCTGCGGATGGGAGTTTTCATCTAAGTAGTTGATGGTCGCCGTGCTGCCCGGTGAGCCCCAGACCTGGAGCGTGATGGTCTTGGCGTTGAACTGGTCGAGGACCTCACCCGACGTGCCACCACCGAACGAACCGGTATGGACCCCGAAGACTCCGTGCAGGCGGTAGACCATAAAACCCGAAAGAGCGACGACCGCCACGATCGTGAGCACCAGCCAGAACCGGCTGAACAGGCCCTTTTTCTTCTTGACGCGGTCCGGGCCCGGTTTTTCCTCGCTGCGTTGGGGAACCTCAGGATCACGCGACTCAGTCCACGGCTTGGTGGTCGTCATGGGCGCTTTCCTAACCAGGGACGAAGGCTAATCAATTACTTTAGAGGGTAAGCTTAGACGCTCTAACCTACAACGACACGGTCCGGGTTTCACGCCCGGATAGAACCATCCGCAAAGTCAGACACTGCCGGCACACGGTTAACCGGCGCGGGTGGGACGAGTCACAGATGTGCACAGGCCGCTCCCCTCGCTCGGTGGGTACTACTGCATCTCGGCGAATCCGGAGGACCCACGATGAGCGAAGCGATGCAGCGCAAACTCGGCTCGTACGAGAGCCCGATCGAAGACAAGCTCGAAGATGCTTTCACCAGAATGTTGAGTGAAGGAACGCAGCGCTTGCACCGAACCTGGCGGGGCCTCCTGGTCACCGGTTTCTTCGGTGGCACCGAGGTCGCGCTGGGCGTGCTCGCCTACCTGGCGGTCCTGGACGCCACGCACCGGCCGTTGCTGGCGGGACTGGCGTTTTCGATTGGATTCTTGGCCCTGTTGTTGGGCCACAGCGAGTTGTTCACCGAGGGTTTCCTGGTGCCAGTCACGACAGTGGCGGCCAAACGTGCCAGCTTCGCTCAGCTATCCAAGCTGTGGGTAGGGACATTACTGGCCAATATGGTTGGCGGCTGGGTGATTATGTGCCTGATCATGGTGGGATTCCCTCAGCTGCGCGCTCAGGCCGTCGAATCGGCCACCCACTTCGCCACCGCTCCGATGTCGGCGCAGACGATGTCGCTGGCCGTGCTCGGTGGTATGGCGATCACGTTGATGACCCGGATGCAGCACGGCACGGATTCGATGACGGGAAAGATCGCCGCGGCCGTCGCTGTCGCTTTCCTGCTCGCCGGTCTGCAGTTGTTTCACTCAATTCTGGACTCCCTGTTGATTTTCGGCGCATTGATTACCGGTCGCGCACCGTTCGGCTATCTCGATTGGCTGGGCTGGTTCTGCTACACCGTGGTTGGAAATATGGTGGGCGGGTTGGTCTTTGTGACCCTGTTGCGACTGCTGCGGAGCAAGGATCGGTTGCGGGAAGAGCGGGCCGACGCCCAGGCTTGTGAAGGATAACGCCCTATTCGACTGCGGCGCCGCGGGATTGGTACGGCATCCGAATGCCGACGCCGGTATCACGCCTTCGCGACCTCTTCATCGAGCAGCAGATGACACCAACCGCTTCGCCAGATACGGGGCCGTGCGGCTGCCCTTCGCACATGCCACCTTCTGAGGCGGGCCGGCCGCAACGACGCGACCGCCGTCGCTGCCGGCTCCCGGCCCCAGGTCGATCACCCAGTCCGCACCCGCGACCATCCGCATGTCGTGTTCGGCCACCACCACGGTATTGCCCGCGTCGACCAGGCGGTGCAGCTGTCGATCCAGCAGATCCACGTCGGCGGGATGCAGCCCGGTGGTCGGCTCGTCGAGGACGTAGAGCGTATGCCCGCGGCGGGGACGCTGCAGTTCGGAGGCGAGCTTGATTCGCTGCGCCTCGCCCCCCGACAGCTCCGTCGCAGGCTGCCCAAGGCGGAGATATCCCAGCCCCACCTCGCGCAGCGTGGTCAAGCTGCGCCCCGCATTGGCGACATCGTCAAGAAACTCCGAGGCCTCGTCGACGGTCATCGCGAGCACGTCGGCGATCGTATGGTCGCGGTAGCGCACCTCGAGCGTCTCGTCGGAGTAACGCGCCCCCTGACACGCCGGGCAAGTGGCGTAGGTGCCTGGCAGGAACAACAATTCGACTGAGACGAACCCCTCCCCCTGACAGGTGGGGCAGCGACCTTCGGCCACGTTGAAGGAAAACCTACCCGCCGTCCAACCGCGGCGACGCGCCTTCGGCGTGGCGGCGAATTCGCGACGGACGGCATCGAACAAGCCGGTGTAGGTTGCCAGCGTCGAGCGAGGAGTGCGTCCGATCGGACGCTGGTCGACTGACACCAACCGGTTGATCTGTTCGACCCCCTCTGCCGTCACACCGACACTCGCGTCATGGTCGAGATCGATGATCTCGGTGTCGGTTTCGTCATCGTCGGATGCGGCCGGTTCGACTGCGCGTCCGGTGCCGAGGTGGCTCTTCACGACGTCGCCGAGGACCTTGACGACGAGCGTCGACTTGCCCGAACCGGATACTCCGGTGACCGCGGTGTACACACCAAGTGGCAGGTCCACGTCGAGGTCTCGTAAATTGTGGAAGCAGATTCCGCGCAGCCGCAGCTGTCCGGTCTGCGTCCGGGTTTGACGGATCGGTGGACCAGCCCCGTCGAAAAGGTATCTGCGAGTGACGGATTCGCCGACCTCGGCGAGGCCCGGCACTGGCCCGCTGTAGAGCACCTTGCCACCGAGCTCCCCCGCCCCGGGTCCGACGTCGACAATCCAGTCGGCACGGCGTACCACGTCCATGTCGTGCTCGACCACGAACAGCGAATTGCCCGCGCGCCGTAGGCGGTCGAGAACGTCGAGTAGCGGTTCGGCGTCTGCGGGGTGCAGTCCGGCCGACGGCTCGTCGAGCACGTAAAGCACACCAAACAAGCCGGCGCGCAGTTGAGTGGCCAGCCGCAACCGCTGCAGTTCGCCCGGTGACACGGTCGGCGTGCGGCGACTGAGCGTGAGATAGCCGAGGCCGAGATCGATCAGTACCTGCAGGCGTGCGACGAGATCGGCGGCGATCGTGGTCGCTACTTCCGTCAGCTCACCGGATTCGGTTGACTCGTATGCCGCAGCAGCATCGGTCCGAAAAGCCGTGGGGCGCAAGGCGTGAGCAAGGTCAGCCAGTGGCATTGCCACGTAGTCGGCGATGGTCCGCCCAGCGAACGTCACCTGCAGCGCCTCGGGCCGCAGCCCAGAACCGCCGCATGTCGGGCACTCGACGCTGTCGACGAATTGCAGCACCCGGCGCCGCATCATCGCGCTGTGGGAGTTGGCCAACGTGTGGCGCACGTGGCGTTCGGCGCTGGAGAACGTGCCGTTGTAGTAATAATCGGCCTGCACGGGGTGCTGGCTGGGATCGATTTCGACAGTCGGCTGCTCATCGGTGAACAGAATCCAATGACGTTGACGCTTAGGAAGTTTCCGCCATGGCTTGTCGATGTCGTAGCCCAGCGTGACGAGGATGTCGCGTAGGTTTTGGCCCTGCCAGGCGCCGGGCCAAGCCGCCACCGCGCCGTCGCGGATGGTCAGCGACGGGTCCGGCACCAACGTCTCTTCGGTCACCCGATGGATTCGTCCCAGCCCGTGGCATTCGGGGCACGCGCCAACGGCGGTGTTCGGGGAGAACGCGTCGGAGTCCAGTCGTTCCGTGGCCCCCGGGGGGTAGGTTCCGGCGCGGGAAAAAAGCATCCTCAGCAGGTTCGACAGCGTGGTGACGGTGCCGACCGTCGACCGCGACGTCGCCGAACCCCGGCGCTGCTGCAAAGCGACCGCGGGCGGTAGACCGGTGATGTCGTCTACCTTTGGCGCGCCGGCTGGCAGCAGCAGGCGGCGGGCGTACGGGGCCACCGATTCGAAGTAGCGGCGCTGCGCCTCGGCGTAGATGGTGCCGAAGGCCAACGACGATTTACCCGATCCCGAGATTCCGGTGAACGCGACCAGCGCATCGCGCGGTGCTACGACGTCTACGCCGCGCAGATTGTGGACCCGCGTCCCGTAGACCCGCACACAGGGGTCGGGTTCGTCTGTGCCTCCGTCGGACGTTTGCGTCATCGTGCTCGGATGTGTACCCGCCCCGCAGCCGCGCAAGCACGATGTTTGCTGCTTGACCGCGACGAAGGCAGGCAGGCAGGCCGATTTCGGGGCCGCGTAAACACCCGGGGAGCGGGTAGCCCGCCGTCATGGACATCACCGTGACCTTCGTCGGCAACGTCACCACGTTGATCGGCGCCGGCGGACTGATGCTGCTGACCGACCCAAATTTTCTGCACCGCGGCCAGCACGCCTACCTGGGCGGCGCGGCCTCGGCGACCGCGTCCTCGCGGTCGGCCGGGGGGCGTCGGTCACCGTCTGAAACAAGGCCGGACCGTCGGCGTTGGCTGCGCCGCTTATCGCAGCTGGATCGTCACCACATTGATGGTGCTGTTGAACGGAAACGTGTCGTCATAGGTATCGGCGGCTGGTGTCCCGCCATCGATGCCGATGTCGAGTCCCTCGTCCGCGCTGAACCCAAAGGGCACCGTGCGTTCGATGCGCGCGTCCCCTACGTGTCGACCGTCGAGCAGCAGCCTCGCCACGCCGCCCTTGCCTAAACCGCCACCGTCGTAGTCGAATTCGATCGCGACGGTGACTTCGCCGGCAGGCAGGATTTCCGATGCGGTGATGGTGGTGTACGTCGAGCCGAAATAGTTGTAGGTGAACTTGGGCCGCCCGTTCTGCACATACAGCGACAGTCCCGCGAAATAGCCGCCGGCTGCCAGCAGAACGCCTTCCACGGTTGGCCCGCCCGGCGTGTCGATTACCGCGGTGATCGAATACGACCGGTTGAACGTGCTGCGAATAATGTCCTCGGGCATGCGAATCGCGCCCTGACCGAAGGAGATGGAAGACCGCTCCCCCAGAATGGTGGGACGGGCACCGATCGCGCGGATCGGTCCGCGGTCGTCAAGGGGAAAGACGGAGTTCTTCTCGGCTTCGGCGTCGAATAACGCCTGTAGTTCGGCGAGCTTGTCCGGGTGTTCGGCGGATAGGTCGACCGCTTGGCTGTAGTCGCGGCTCAGGTCGTAGAGCTCCCAGCGGTCATCGCTGAACTCCGGCAGAGAGCTCTTCTTCCACTGGATTTTGCCGTGGTAGGTGCACGCGATCCAATTCTCGTGATAGATCCCGCGGGTGCCTTGGATCTCGAAATACTGTGTGCGGCGACGGTCCTCGACCGCGGCATCGTCGAAGGTGTACGCCACACTGACGCCGTCGTGGGGCTTTTGAGCCACACCGTTGACCGTTGTTGGTGCCGGAATGCCGGCGGCCTCCAGAATGGTGGGGGCAATGTCGATGACGTGGTGAAACTGGGAACGCAGCCCGCCCCGGTCGGTCAATCGCTCGGGCCAAGTCACGATCATCGGGTTGCGGGTGCCGCCGAAGTGGCTGGCGAACTGTTTGGTGAACTGGAAGGGCGTGCACATCGCCCACGCGAATCCGACTGGATACTCGTTGCTGGCCTTCGGCCCGCCGAATTCGTCCATCTTCGATAGCACCACCGCGACGTCCTCCTGGAGTCCGTTCAGTGCCACCATTTCGTTGAAGACACCATCGATTCCACCGGCAGGCGCGGCTCCGTTGTCCCCGATGATGTAGAAGAACAGCGTGTTGTCCCATTCGGACATGTCTTTGAGCGCCGCGACCATCCGCCCAATCTCGTAATCGGTGTGGGCCAAAAAGCCCGCGTAGACCTCCATCAGCCGGGAGGCGATGCGCTGCCGATCCGGCGAGATCGAGTCCCATGCGGGAATGGACTCGTGGCGCGGTGTCAACTCCGCGTCGGCGGGGATCACCCCCAGCTGTTTCTGACGAGCGAAGATCTCCTCGCGTAGCGTGTCCCAGCCCTGGTCAAACTGGCCGCGGAAGGGCTCGCTCCACTCAGGCGCGACATGGTGCGGTGCGTGGGTCGCGCCGGGAGCCCAGTACACGAAAAACGGCCGATCCGGTGAGATGGACCGCTGCCGATGAACCCATTCGATCATCCGATCGGCGAGATCAGTGGTCAGGTGATAGTTCTCGACGTTTTCGGGACGTTCGATCGGTGTCGTCCCGTGATACAGGCCGGGATTGTATTGGTGCGCTTCACCGCCCATGAACCCGTAAAACTCTTCGAAACCCATGCCTGTGGGCCACCGATCGAACGGGCCGCTCGGACTCACTTCCCATACCGGGGTGTTATGCCACTTGCCGAACGCCGCGGTGCTGTAGCCGTTGAGCCGCAACGTCTCAGCGACCGTGGCGGCCGATTTCGGGATGATGCTGTTGTAGCCGTCGTATCCGGTAGCCCACTCGGTGATGTTGCCGGTGTTCACCACATGATGATTCCGGCCCGTGAGCAATGCAGCCCGGGTGGGCGAACACAGCGCAGTGGTGTGAAATCTGTTGTACCGCAAACCTTCCTGCGCCAATGCGTCGCCGGTTGGCGATGGGACCGGACCGCCGAATGTCGCGGTTGCCCCGAACCCCACATCGTCGAGCAGCACAATCACGACATTCGGTGCGCCCTGCGGCGCCCGGATGGGCGTGATGGTGGGCATCACCGAATCAGAAATCGTTCGTGCCGCTCTGCCGCCCGTCGGCGTGTCAGGCAGCGGCAGCCGGGTGCGATCGAGCGTTCTTGCAACGTCTGGCGTCATAGGCCCGCACGTTATAGCCGAACCGCCCGCGTTGCCCGGTGAACGTACTTTCGCCGGCCCGCCGGGACTAGTCACATACTGCGCTGCCACGACCGATACACCGTCCGACCGACCGTCGCGTGATCGGGCTCAGGCGCAGTCATCGAGGCGTCGAGGCCCGAATGATCTTCGAGGGCAAGAACTTCGCGGAGAATTAACGCCACGTCTCCCTCGGCGTCGTGATCGGGGTGCTTGAAGTACTGGGTGTGCGCCGCCCCAGGGCGTAGCCGCTCGGGCCTGTTACCGCTGACCGCGATCTCGCGGATGCCCGGTCCGAACAGCGGGCGAAGCGCGCCGCCGAACCAGTCACCGCGGATGCTGCCTCGGCGCACCGGAAACCAGATGTTGGTCCAGCGGGTCACGGCGAACGGGGATAGCGCTCCCAGCACACCAGCCGCACCATAGCTCGCCGGCCCGTTCCCGACAGCGTCGACAGGTAACGCCGCCGACCGAGGTGGGCAACTGGCCACCACACCCCTACGGATCAGCTTGTCGAACAACTCGCGCCGCCGACCGTCGGAGGGGCTGAGACCGCCGAGGATGGGCGGCCTGGCTACGAACAGGTCGGCCAGCGCCATCGGTGTACCAACCGTAATGAAATCTGTTATTCGCCAAGGGTTTCCCTGCGCCCGAAGGTCCTGCCACAGGGCGAACTGCATGGCTTGGAAGTCATCGAGTGCGCCCGGCGAGTCCGCGTCGGCCGTCAGCCGGTCGGCGGCTGCCTCGACGCCATCCAACGAGCCGAGGCCGCCGGAACTTTCGGCCGGTGCTGCGCGCAGTTGGTGCGTCTCGTCCCACAACGTCGTCAACGCGTCATAGGCGATGTGGCCGCCGATGCCGTGTCCCACCACGACGATGCGTGCGTAACGGCCTTGGTGCAGTGTGTACAACAGGTCGACGAGCCCACGCCGGATCACGCGCCGGGCCGCATGTGACTGCGGCACGGGGGCGAAATACCGGGCGACGTTGACGAAGCCGCTCGTGAGGAAGCTGCGGGTCAACGCGCGCGGCGCGATGCGAAGTAAGGCCAGCGCGACGGTCACCACCACCACGCTGGTGGCGAGCCCGATGATCCATCCGGCCACCCCGGTGTGCAGGAAGTAGCCGCCCACCACAAACAGCCCCACCAGCACGGTGAGAGGGACCAGCACAGCCAGCCACACCAAGCGCCAGATGCCGAACAACTGGTCGGCCACGTGGCGGGGTCGGCGGAGGAAGACCCGTGCGAGCGCGGCCATGCATCCCGCATACCGGGCACTCGTCATCAGAAACGACCAGTCGTATTCGAAGAGTTCGACTCCGATCGACGGCGCAACGTAGCGGCGCGCCTCGTAGGAAGCCGTGATCTCGATGGGATCGGGGTAGTACTCCCAACCTTCGTCGCCCGGGGGCAACACCGTCTTGGCGAAGTCGTCGAAAATGTCCATGGGCCGGCGCTCGCGCAGACCGTGCACGAAGACCACGGCGGTGCGTACGGCGGTGTCGGTGCTCATCGTCCTCCCGGGACAGTGCACCGAGCAGGCTAACAGTTTGCTCAGCACTTCGTCGTGGAAGCACATGTCAAGGATCAGCCGAAGTAACTGTCAGGCATCACCCGAAACACTGTCAGGCATCACCCGGAATCGAAACGTCAAGCATCAGCCGAGGCAACACACTTTTAAGGTGGGGCGGGCGGGGCTCGAACCCGCGACCAACGGATTATGAGTCCGCGGCTCTAACCAACTGAGCTACCGCCCCTGGTATTCAACGGGTTCGACCTTAGCCCCAGCTCGCACTCCCAGCGAAGCAGTGGTGCTTAGTCCGCGCCTCGCCCTGTCGCTTGCTGCAATTCGTCGATGAGCTCCGAGGCTTGAGCTTTCGTTAGATCGTCGGGAACATCCCGGCCGGCCTCCTGAGCCAGCGTGTGCAGGTAACTGCGCTGCGGCCCTGTCATCGGTTCGTCGCCGGTCACCCATTCCGACGTGTCCTTCTCGGGAGTCTCTTGCGGTGCGGCTTGCGTGTTGTTTGTCATGGGCGACGGAATATCCATCGCACATGCGTTCGAAACATTCAGCTGAAGACCGTCTGCCCGTCGACATCGAGCAGGTAGGTCTCGGTTCCTTCCGACACCCGGGGCGCATCCCCACCCAACGACACCGCGATTTTATTGCTGGCATTGCGCATCACATCAAGGGTGATCTCGACGGCCTCGGCCTCGGAAAACCGAGCGCGCACCTCGGCGACAACGTCGGCGTCGAGGTGCGCCGGCGTCCAAATTAACCCATCTACATACCGCAGCGCGGCTTTTGCGCGATCGTCGATCAGCTCCGACTGCTCGAACTGCCCGATGTCGCCGTACAGCGTCTCCGAGCCCCCGGCATCCAGCGCCCTGCTCTCCCGCACCGACTTACACAGCCGGCAGTTGTGCGCGGCCGCCCCGCGCAGCCGCACCAGCTCGGACGTCACCGGGTCCAGCGAACGCATCCGACCCACCGAGGGCAGGAACTCGTTGAACACCTCACCAGACGAGTCGGTGGCGTGATCCCACTCGATCGGCTCGCTTGTCCAACCCAACAGGCTCGAACCGACATCCAACGCCTCTAGCCCGGCCCGCACCCGCGGCACCAAGTCGGCGATGTACATCGCCACCACCGCGCCAAAGGTACTGTCCCCCAACGCCTTAAACAACCGCGTCCGCTGCTCGACGGTGATCGCGGACACGTCGGCGCTGAACTGCTCGGCGAATTCGGCGACCACGGCCTCAACGTCGGACACCGGCTCGGAAACCGGGACCTCGACCGGCAGCGGCGGCAACGACATCGTCTGCGCACACACCCGCCGCACCAGGCCCACCAGACGGCCGTCGGGCGACGCCAGCGACACCAACCGCGTCAGCTGACCATTTCGAACCGTAGCGGGAACCACCATGCCCGATACGTTACGACTACTGCGCCTGGCTCACCGAGGACATATGGAAATCCGGGATCCGCAGCGTCGGCATCGCCGCCCGGGTCGCCCAGTCGCCCCACTCGCGCGGCAGGGTCTTCTCGCTGACTCCCGCCTCGGTCGCGCGCCGCAGCAGATCCAGCGGGCTCTCGTTGAAGCGGAAGTTGTTGACCGCCGCGGTGACCTCGCCATCCTCGATCAGGTACACCCCGTCGCGGGTCAGCCCGGTGAGCAACAGCGTGGTGGGATCGACCTCGCGGATGTACCACAGCGTGGTCAGCAGCAGACCGCGCTCGGTGCCCGCGATCATGTCGGCGAGGTCCTTGGTCCCGCCGGTCATCACCAGGTTGTCCGCCGCGACGGCCACGGGAGCGTCGAATTTGGCGGCGATGGCGCGCGGGTAGGCCAGCGCGTTGATCACCCCGTCGCGAATCCAGTCGACCTGGTTGATCTCCATGCCGTTGTCGAACACCGACACCGTCTCCGAGGAACTGCTCGCCGTGACGAACGGCGTGCATGCCAGCCCGGGCGCCATCGGATCGGAGAACAACGTCAACGGCAGATCGGTGAGCCGCTCCCCCACCCGCGTTCCGCCGCCCGGCGCGGAGAACGCGGTCCGCCCTTCCTGCGCGCCTCGGCCGGCCATCGACCAACCCAGGTAGATCATCATGTCGGCCACCGTCGACGGCGGCATCAGCGTCTCGTACCGCCCCGCCGGCAGCGCCACGGTACGCTCGGCCCAACCCAGCCGCAGCGACAAGTCCTCGAGCAGCGAATCCGTCTGCACACCAACGAAATCGGGCGTCCCGACACCGGCCCAGGCGCTCGCGTCGCCGCGCTTGCCGTTGATCTCCACCGCGCCGGTGGGCTGGGTGTACCGCCGCCGCAGCCCCGTCGAGGACGCCAGGAACGTCGTCGAAACACTGTGGTGCGCAAAGCCATACAGCCGGTCGGTGCCGGCGAACCCGCGGCTCAGCGAGCCGGCGACGTCGGCGAACACCTCGGGCCCGGTGCCGGGCACCGGCGCGTCCCAATCGGCGGGCACGCCGGTATCGGCCAGCAGCGGCGCGGCATCACCCGCCTCCGGCGCGGCGGCGGCCGCGTCCTGCGAGGCCGCCACCAAACCCGGGATCACCCGCGGGTCCACCTCGGCGGAGACCACCGTGCCGATGGAGGCGCTGTCACCCTTGCGCACAATCGAAATGACCGTGACCGTTCGGCTGTGCGAAAGCCCATTGGTGGTCATCGAATTGCCGGCCCATCGCAGCGTCGCTTCGACCTTCTCGGTGACCAGCACCATGGTTTCGTCGGCGCGGCCCAGTTTGGCCGCCTCGTCCAAGACGATGTTGACGACGTGTTGCGGGGTGATCATCGGCCGCCCTCGGTCCGGGTGTTGAGCACGTTGACGCCCCGGAACAACGCCGACGGGCAGCCGTGGCTGACCGCGGCGACCTGCCCGGGCTGCGCCTTGCCGCAGTTGAACGCGCCGCCGAGCCGCCACGTCGACTGCCCGCCCACGGCTTCCATCGAATTCCAGAAATCCGTCGTGGTGGCCTGGTAGGCCACGTCGCGCAGCTGGCCGTCCAGCCGGCCGTCGCGGATCCGGAAAAACCGCTGTCCGGTGAACTGAAAGTTGTAGCGCTGCATGTCGATTGACCATGATTTGTCGCCGACGATGTAGATGCCGTCCTGCACCCGGCCGATCAGATCCTCGGTGCTCAACCCGTCGGGACTGGGTTGCAGCGACACGTTGGCCATCCGCTGGATCGGCACGTGATGCGGCGAGTCGGCATACGAGCAGCCGTTGGAGCGCGACTGCCCCAGCCGCGGCGCGAACACTCGGTCGAGCTGGTAACCGACGAACATGCCGTCGCGCACCAGATCCCAACTCTGGGCGGCCACGCCCTCGTCGTCGTAACCGATAGTGGCCAAACCGAATTCGACGGTCCGGTCGGCGGTCACGTTCATTACCGGCGAGCCGTAGCGCATGGTGCCGAGTTTGTCCGGAGTCGCGAAGGACGTTCCGGCATAAGCGGCTTCGTAACCGATCGCTCGATCGTATTCGGTTGCGTGGCCGATGGATTCGTGAATGGTCAGCCACAGGTTGGTCGGATCGATCACCAGGTCGGTGGGCCCCGCGGTCACGCTGGGCGACTTGACCTTCTCGGCCAGCAGCGCCGGCAGCTGGGCGAGCTCGTCGGTCCAGTTCCACACCTCGTCGCCGGCCAGCACTTCCCAGCCGCGTCCCATCGGCGGGGCCAGGGTGCGCATCGAGTCGAAGCTGCCCGCCGCGGGGTCGACGGTCACCGCCTCCAGCGACGGCATCACGCGCACCCGCTGCTGGGTGATCGCCGACCCGAAGGTGTCGGCATAGAACGTCTGTTCCTTGACCGCGGTCAGTCCCGCCGACACGTGGTCGACGCCGTCTGCGCTCAGCAGCCGCCCGGAGTACTCCTCGAGCACGCCGATCTTGTCGGCCGCGGGGATGTCGAACGGGTCGATCCGGTAGTTCGACACCCAGGTGGCGTCGGCGTAGACCGGCTCGGCCGCCAGCTCGACGCGCTCGGTGTTCAGCGCCGCCAGCGTGGTGGCCACGTGCACCGCGCGCCGCGCCGTGTCGGCCGCGACCGAGGGCGCCAGCTCGGCGTGCGAGGCGAACCCCCAGGTGCCGTCGACGATCACCCGCACCGCCAACCCCACCTCACGGCTGACGACCGCAGTCTCGAGCTCTCCGTCGCGCAGCTGGATGATCTCGGTGTTGATGCGATGAATTCGCAGGTCCGCGTAGCTGGCCCCGGCCGTCGTGGCCGCCGAGAGCGCGGCCTCGGCGAGCTCGTGTCGCGGCAGGCCGAGGAAGTCGGCATCGATCCCCCGATTCGGTGTCACGGCTCCCACCGTAACGACTGTGCACTCCAAACCCCGGCAGCGCCCGCTTTAATTAGCTGCATGGCCAGCCGGAGTCAGCCGCGATCCAGCGTGCTGGCCTATGGGCTGCTGGCGCCCAGCCTGTTCGGCGTCGTCACCTTCCTGCTGCTGCCCATCCTGGTGGTGATCTGGCTCAGCCTGTACCGGTGGGACTTGCTGGGTCCGCTGCGCTTCGTCGGCCTGGCCAACTGGCGCTCAGTGTTGACCGACACCGACTTCGGGCACTCGCTGTTCGTCACGGCGATCTTCGTGGCGATCGTGGTCCCCACCCAGACGGTGCTGGGACTGGCTGTCGCCTTAATGCTGGCCCGGCTGCTGCCGGGGACCGGTTTTTTCCGGACGGTGTTCGTGCTGCCGTGGATCTGCGCACCGCTGGCGATCGCTGTGCTGTGGCGCTGGATCCTGGCGCCCACCGACGGCGCGATCGCGACTCTGCTGGGACACAGCATCGAGTGGCTCTCCGATCCCACCTTCGCGCTGCCCCTGGTGTCGGCGGTCGTCGTCTGGATGAACGTGGGCTACAACTCGCTGTCCTTCCTGGCGGGCCTGCTGGCCATTCCCAACGACATCCACGCCGCCGCGCGCACCGACGGCGCCAACGCCTGGCAACGGTTCTGGCGTATCACCCTGCCGATGCTGCGCCCGACGATGTTCTTCGTGCTGGTGACCGGGATCGTCAGCACCGCACAGGTTTTCGACACCGTGTACGCGTTGACCGACGGCGGGCCGGGAGGCAGCACCGACCTGGTGGCCCACCGCATCTACGCCGAAGCGTTCGGTTCGGCGTCCATCGGCCGGGCCTCGGTGATGGCAGTGGTGCTGTTCGTGATCCTGATCGGCGTCACGATCGTTCAGCATCTGTATTTCCGGCGGCGGATCACCTATGACCTCGTCTAGCCGCGTCGCGAACGCGCTGATCTACGCCGGCATGGTCGTCGGTGCGCTGATCACGTTGCTGCCGTTCGCACTTGGCCTACTGACCTCGTTCACCTCGGCGCACCAGTTCGCGACGGGCACACCGCTGCAGCTGCCGCATCCACCCACGCTGGCCAACTACGGCGACCTGGCCGGTGCCGGATTCGGGCGCGCCGCGGCGGTGACGGCGTTGATGACGGCGGTGATCCTGGTCGGCCAGATGACCTTCTCGGTGCTGGCCGGCTACGCGTTCGCTCGCCTGGACTTCCCCGGGCGCGACGTGTTGTTCTGGGTGTACATCGCGACGTTGATGGTGCCCGGGACGGTGACCGTGGTGCCGATGTATCTGATGATGGCCGAAGCGGGTCTGCGCAACACGTTCTGGGCGTTGGTGTTGCCGTTCATGTTCGGCTCCCCGTACGCGATCTTCTTGCTGCGCGAGCACTTTCGCCTGATCCCCAACGACCTGGTCAACGCCGCACGCCTCGACGGCGCCAACACCCTCGACGTCATCACCCACGTCGTCGTTCCGTCCAGCCGGTCGGTGCTGGCGACGCTGACGCTGATCACCGTGGTCTCGCAATGGAACAACTTCATGTGGCCGTTGGTGATCACCAGCGGCCACAAGTGGCGGGTGCTCACGGTGGCGACCGCGGAACTGCAGTCCCGCTTCAACGCGCAGTGGACGCTGGTGATGGCGGCGACCACGATCGCGATCGTCCCGCTGGCCCTGCTGTTCATCGCTTCCCAGCGACACATCGTGTCCTCGATCGTCCTCTCGGGTGTCAAGTGAACAGGCCCCGCTCCTCCACACTGGCCGCCGGTGCGCTGGGACTGGTCGCGGTGCTGTTGGCCGCCATCGCTATGCTGCTGAACTATTCCGGCGATCCGCACGGCAACAAGATCGTGGTGCGCGTGCGGGTCTGGGGCACACCGATCGCCGACGCGTACCGGCAGTCGTTCGCGGAGTTCAACCGCACGCATCCCGATATCGAGGTGCGCGTCGACCTGGTGGCCTACGCGACGTACTTCAACACGCTGCGCACCGACGTCGCGGGAGGCAGCGCCGACGACATCTTCTGGCTGTCCAATGCCTACTTCGCCGGCTACGCCGACAACGGCCGGTTACTGAACATCAGCAAAACCTTTAGCCCGGAAGCGATTTCGGAGTGGGAACCGGCGGTGGTCGACCAGTTCACCCGCAACGGCTCGCTATGGGGCGTGCCGCAGCTGACCGACGGTGGTATCGCGGTGTACTACAACGCGGACCTGCTCGCCGCCGCGGGCATCGATCCCGGCCAGCTCAACAGCCTGCGCTGGGATCCAGCCGGCGACGACACCCTGCGCCCGACGGCGGCCCGCCTCACCGTCGACACCAGTGGAAAGGCGGCGAGTACAGCGGGTTTCGACCCCGGCCGGATTCGGCAGTGGGGGTACAACGCGGCCAACGACGCCCAGGCGATTTACCTCAACTACATCGGCTCGGCGGGCGGGGTATTCCAGCGTGGTGACGAGTTCGCGTTCGACAATCCCCAAGCCGTCGCGGCCTTGCGCTACGTGGTCGGACTGATCAACGACGACCACGTGGCGCCGCCGGCCTCGGACACCAACACCAACGGCGACTTCTCCCGCAATCAATTCCTGGCCGGCAGGATGGCGCTGTTTCAATCCGGCACCTACAACCTCGCGGCGATCGCGCGTGACGCCCAATTCCGCTGGGGTATCGCGATGCTGCCGATCGGCCCCGCAGGCCGGATTAGCGTCACCAATGGCATTGCCGCAGCCGGCAATTCGGCTACCAAGCATCCCGATGCCGTGCGTCAGGTGCTGGCCTGGATGGGCAGCAGCGAGGGCAATGCCTATCTGGGCAATCAGGGCGCGGCGATCCCCGCGGTACGCTCGGCCCAGCAGGGCTACTTCGCATACTGGGCGGCGCACGGCGTCGACGTCGAACCCTTCTTCTCCGTCCTGCAGGGCCCGCGCATCCCGGCGCCGGGTGGTCCGGGCTTCGCGGCCGGAAACGCCGCGCTGCAAAGCTATTTCGACGAGATGTTCCTCGGCCGCGGCGATGTCGCGACCACCCTCAGACAGGCACAGGCCGCGGCGAATGCCGCCGCGCACCGCTAGTCGCCTGCGCCGGCCGTCACGCCAGCGTGACGCTCGACGGCGACAGCCACGCTGGCGTGTCACTCGGCGGTGCCCCCAACTCGGCGATCACGACGAGGCGGCGTTGAGCGCGCTGTGGCGGCGGCCCCACACGAAGTAAAAGATCAACGCCACAAAGATCCAGCCGCTGAACGCGATCCAGGTGTACCAGTGCAGGCTGGACAGGATATAGCCGCAGGCCAGCACCGAAAGTACCGGCGTGACAGGGTAAAAGGGCACTTTGAACGCGCGGGTCAGGTCCGGCTCGCGCACCCGCAGAATGATCACGCCGACCGCGACGACGATGAACGCGACCAGCGTGCCGATCGACACCATGTCCGCCAGCTTGTCCAGCGGGACGAGGCCACCCAATGTTCCGGTGACGACAGCGACGATCACCGTGTTCGACACCGGAGTCAACGTGCGCCTGTTGATCGATGCGAATCGCGAGGGCAGCAGCCCGTCGCGGGCCATCGCGTACAAGATGCGGGTCTGGCCGTACATCGTGATCAGGGTGACGGTGAAAATCGAGATGACCGCGCCCGCGCACAGAATCGTGCTGGCCCAGCGTTGGTGTGTGACGTTGTCGAGGATGGTCGCCAGGCCGGCATCCTCTTGCCCGGCGAAATCCTGCCACGGCTGAGTGCCCAGTGCGGCGAGCGCGACGAGCACGTAGACGGTGGTGACCGTGGTCAGCGCCGCGATCAGGGCACGCGGCATGGTCTTCTGCGGGTCCTTCACCTCTTCGCCCGCGGTGGACACGGCGTCCAGGCCGATGAACGAGAAGAAGATCGTGCCCGCCGCCGAGCCGATGCCGGCCACGCCCAACGGGGCAAAGTCCTTGAGCTGGTTGGCGTCGAACGCGGTGAACGCGATGATCACGAACATGCCCAGCACGCCGAGCTTGATCATCACCATGATCGCGTTCACCCGCGCCGATTCGCTGGCGCCGCGGATCAGCAAGAGCGCACACATCGCGATCAGGATGACCGCGGGCAGATTCACGTAGCCGGGGTCGGAGTCCCACGGCGCCTCCGACAACGCATGCGGGAGCTCGAATCCGAACAGGTTGTGCAGCAGCTTGTTGACGTAGCCGCTCCAGCCCACCGACACCGCCGCGGTGGCCACGCCGTACTCCAGCAGTAGGCAGGCCGCGACCGCCATCGCGACGACCTCGCCCAGCGTCGCGTACGCGTACGAATACGACGACCCGGAAACCGGTACGGCCGAAGCCAATTCGGCGTAGCAGATGGCGGCCAGCCCGGCCGCGACGCCGGCGATGATGAAAGAGACGATCACCCCGGGGCCGGCTTCCGGCACCGCCTGCGACAGCACGAAGAAAATGCCGGTGCCGATCGTCGAGCCGACCCCGAACATGGTCAGCTGGAACGCGGTAATGCCGCGTTTGAGATGCTCCGCGGCCCCTGCTGCGACGGGCGCGCCGGATACCGGGCGGCGCCGCAGCATCTGTGCTGTCAGGCTGATCGAGCTGGCTGGCAAATGGCGCCCCCTCGTGCTGGATCAGCTGATTATGCCCGCAAGACGGCTGCAAACTGGTCGATGGCCCAACCGATTTCTTGCTCAGTAATCACCAGCGGCGGCGCGAACCGCAGCGTCGAACCATGGGTGTCTTTGACCAGCACGCCGCGCTCGGCCAGCCGCAGGCTGATCTGCTTGCCGGTGGCCAGGGTGGGTTCGATGTCGACGCCGGCCCACAGGCCGAAGCCACGCACCGCGATCACCCCGTCACCGATCAGGTCTCGCAACCGTCCGTGCAGATGGGCCCCCAACTCGGCCGAGCGAGCCTGGAATTCGCCCCGGGCCAGCATCGCGACCACCGTGGTGCCGATTGCGGCGGCCAGCGGGTTGCCCCCGAACGTCGAGCCGTGCTCGCCCGGGTGCAGCACACCGAGGACGTCGCGGTTTGCGACCACCGCCGACAGCGCAACGACGCCGCCGCCGAGCGCCTTGCCGAGCAGATAGACGTCGGGCACCACACCCCAGCGGTCGCAGGCGAACGTGTAGCCGGTGCGCGCCAGGCCCGATTGAATCTCGTCGGCGATCATCAGCACGTGGTGTTCGGTGCACAGCGCACGAACGGCCGGCAGATAGTCGTCGGGCGGCACGATGATGCCGGCCTCGCCCTGGATCGGTTCGAGCAGCACCGCGACGGTGTTCTCGTCGACCGCGTCGGCCAACGCCGCGACATCACCGAACGGCACCGCACGGAAGCCAGGGGTGAACGGACCGAAGCCGTCCCGCGCCGTCGGGTCCGAAGAGAAGCTGACGATGCTGATCGTGCGGCCGTGGAAATTGTTCTCGGCCACGACGATGTTGGCGCGGCCCGCGGGCACGCCCTTGACGTCGGCGCCCCACTTGCGGGCGACCTTGAGGCCGCTCTCGACGGCCTCCGCGCCCGAATTCATCGGCAGCACCATGTCTTTGCCGCACAACTCGGCAAGCCCAGCACAAAACGGGCCCAGGTTCGCGGCGTGGAATGCCCGACTGACCAGCGTGACGGTGTCGAGTTGGGCGTGCGCTGTCGCGGTGATCTCCGGGTTGCGGTGCCCGAAGTTGACCGCCGAATACGCGGCCAGGCAATCCAGGTAGCGCCGTCCCTCGACGTCGGTGATCCAGGCACCCTCAGCGCTTGCCGCCACCACTGGCAACGGCGAATAATTGTGCGCTGCATACTTTTCGACGAGTCCGATCGCGTTCTCGGTTTCGTCGCCGGCCAGCGAAGTCGGGTGGTCCAGAATCGTCATTCAAACACCTCCAATGTGCAGCACTTGACTGAACCGCCCCCCTTGAGCAGCTCGCAGAGATCGACGCCGACGGCCTCGAAGCCCGCTTCCCGCAACTGGTCTCCGAAAACCGTTGCGGCGCAAGGATGCACGACATGCAGGCCGTCGGATACCACATTGAGGCCAAGTACGTAGGCGTCCGCGCTTCCCACCACGATAGCGTCGGGAAACAGCGCGCGCAGTTGATCTTGAGCCGCCACGCTGAACGCCGGAGGGTAGTAGGCGATCGTGTGATCGTCAAGGACGGCCAGCGCGGTGTCGAGGTGATAGAACCGCGGATCGACCAGCTCGAGGGAAACTACCGGCATGCGCAGCGCCGCCGACACCTCGGCATGGGCGCGCCGGTCGGTGCGAAAGCCGTAGCCCGCCAACACCATTTCGCCGACCAGCAGCAGGTCGCCCTGCCCCTCGTTGATGTGGCGGGTCGTGACAGCCTGGAAGCCCATCGACGACATCCACTCGCCGTACGCCACGGCCTCGCCGGCCCGCTCCTGGTAGCGGAATCGGGCGACGATGGCGACATCACCGGCGACGAAGCCGCCGTTGGCGGCGTAGACCATATCCGGCAGACCGGGTACCGGCTCGACGATGTCCACGCGATGGCCGAGCCCGAGATAGGTCCGCCGGAGGTCTTCCCACTGCGCGTGCGCGACGTCGACGTCCACGGGCGCACTGGTGTCCATCCACGGGTTGATCGCGTACTCGACCGCGAAGTAGGTCGGCGGCGTCATCGCATACCGACGAGTCCGAGCCGTTCTGAACCGCTTGAGCGCGGTGTCTTGCCATGCCTCGGGCCGGGCGCGCGGGGCCGGGTCAGCGACATAATAGTCCGTCATAGATCAAGGGTATTTGGACGTCTGTGCACAATCAAACGCCGATTCTTGCGTGTCTATGAAGGATTTGTTGCGCTAGGGTGCTGTAGACAGGGATTTATTGCGCAGGCTCGAATGGAGGGCGATGGACCGCCTGGATGACACCGACGAGCGCATCCTCGCCGAGCTCACCGAGCATGCGCGGGCGACGTTCGCCGAGATCGGCGAGAAGGTGAATTTGTCCGCGCCGGCGGTGAAACGGCGCGTCGACCGCATGCTCGACAACGGCGTGATCAGGGGCTTCACCACGATCGTCGACCGCAATGCGCTCGGGTGGAACACCGAGGCGTATGTGCAGGTGTACTGCCACGGCACGATCGCGCCCGATCAGCTGCGGGCGGCCTGGGTGGAGATGCCCGAGGTGGTCAGCGCCGCGACGGTGACCGGGACGTCCGACGCGATCCTGCATGTGCTGGCCCGCGATATGCGCCACCTGGAGTCCGCACTCGAACGCATTCGGGAGAGTGCCGACATCGAGCGCAGCGAAAGCATCGTTGTGCTGTCAAACCTGATCGACCGGATGCGGACCTAGCGGTCGGACTCGCGAGCGTAACGCCACGCTGACATTCGGCCCGAGATTTCCGCGTCACGTTACGCTCGCGGCGTGAGCGTTAGCGCGCGCGGAACGTCAGCATCCGGCGCCACGCGGGCCGGGCCCCAGGCCGGCGAGTTGCGTAGGGCCAGGGCTGATTTCGTTCCGGCACCGAACTCGCCCGGGCCCCCTTGAGCTGCATCCGAAGGTGCTGGCGCAGGTCGTGCAGATCGGGATCGGTCCAGCGGTTGTTTGCTTCGATCGGGTCGGCGGTCAGATCGTAGAGCTCCCACTGATCGTCGAGCGGAGACGTCCGATACGCTTCTCCCCCAATGCCATTGGCCGCCAGATGACGAACGCCGGGCTCGGTCCAGGTGCCCGGGTCGTCGAAGGTGCGAACCAGTTTCCACAGATGTCCGTCGCCGCCGGCCTCGTCAACCCGCAATACCAGACCCTCGAAATTGGAGGCCGTGTGCGCGGGAACCCGGATCCGCAGCGGCGCAGGCGGATTCACCGTCTGCTTCAGGCGCCGCGCCAAACCCGACGCACCGCTGTCCCCTTCGAGCATGTTGTCGCGGGTCATCAGGTAGACGGCCCGGGTGTCGTCGGCAGGTGCGCCGTCGACGACCGGCATGAGGTCGCGGCCCGGCAGTTCGTGCACCTCCGAGAACGACTCCGCCAGTGTGGCGGCGGTTTCCGCGACATCGACCCCGGCGGCACCCAGCAGCGTCGGGACCAGGTCGACATGCGATGTCGGCGCCGTGATCACCCGGGGCTGCGTCGCGCGCGCACCGATGCGGGCTATCACGAACGGAACACGGGTGGCTTCGTCGTAGAGGTTGAACCATTTTTGATGCAACCCGCCGTGAGCGCCCAGCAGGTCGCCGTGATCGGCGGTGCGCACCAAAACGGCATCCTCCGAACCACCTTCGGTGACGGCACGTCTGACGCGGTCGATCGGCCCGTCCACCTCGGCATGCAGGCGGTAATACAGATCGCGGTAGCGCTGCGCGCCGCGCTCGTAGGTCCGGTCGATCGCGGGTGCCGGACCGTAGCCGGAGTAATACGCCTCACGGAAAGCGATTTGCGCGGCGGGTTTGGTAGACAAGTCTTCCTCGGCGGTGGGCGCCGGGGCGACCGGTGGTGGGTCCAGCGGCGAGGGCTTGACCGGACTGCGCCGCGACCACAGCGGGAACAGCACGATGTCGTGGGGGTTGACGAAACTGGCGACCAGCAGGAACGGGCGCAGCGCGGACGGGTCGCCGGCGCGACGGCGCGCGTAGCGGTCGGTCAGCCACGCGACGACGCGGTCGGCGATCAGCGGGTCGCGGCGAATCCCGGCATTACCCAGCAGCGCCCCGTGCGGCTCCGGGCCGACCCATCCGGAAAAGCCATACGGCCCAAGCGGATCCGCGTCCAGATAGCGTTGCACCGCGACCGGGTCGACGACGCCGTCGTCGTCGTTGGTCGCCAGCGAACGGCCGGTGTCCGGGTCTTCGAGATCCGCGTGCGAGATGTGCCACTTGCCGTCGTAGTGCGTGTCGTATCCGGCCGCGCGAAACCAGTTACCCAGGGTGGGCACTTCGCCGGGACGAAGCCAGCGCATCCGGGAATCGCCTGCCGTCTTCCCGATGCCGTCGGTCTGGGTGACGCCGTGCAGGTCGGGGTACTGCCCGGTGAAAATGGTCGGGCGGCTCGGCACGCAGGCGAGCGATCCCGTGTAGTGGCGGCCGAAACTGACGCCGTGGTCGTCGAACCACTTGCGGCCTGTCAGTACTCGGTCGCGCCACGCCAGCACACCGGGCGTCTCGTACGGCGGCACCGCACGTTCCTCGTCGGTCATCAGGATGACGATGTCGGGGCGATCAGACACGCGCATTCTCCAATCGGTGGGCAAGCCCGGCGAGCATCGAATCGGACTGTCGCGCAGCGACTTGACACACGACGCGTTCGGCAAGCTGCTGCGGCGGCCAGTGCCCGATTTCGACCGTGGTGGTCAGCGTCACCACGGTCGAGTCGTCTGGACCCGCCGCCAGCGTCCAGCGGTTGACCACCCGGCGCAGCAGCCGGGGCAGGCCCTCGATGTCGTAGGCGAGCGCATGGGGCGGGTCGAACTCGGTGATGCGCTCGACCAGGGTGTCGCGTTTGACCTGGACTCGTCTGGTGGTACCGACCGGTGCTCCGTCGGCCCCCGAAGCCAATATGCATGAGTGGTCGACGTTGTCGGCCCACGAAACGATGGCGCCGAAGTCCGCCAGGACATCCCAGACCTCTTGCGGGCGCGCGGCAATGGTACGAGTGCGCTGGATGTCGGCCACGCGCTCACGCTACGCGACAAGCCTTAAATCGGAGTGGTGTGCAGCATTGTCTCGATCACCACCGAGGCGGACCCCGCCGCGACAAACAGCGCCAGCGCCACCCAGTCCGCCCGTTTCGGCCGGGCCGGAGATGCCGACAGTTGGCCCGCGCCGCCGCGAGCGGTGATCGCGTCGCCCATCTCGTCGGCGCGCCGCAACGTCACGACCATGGCCGTCGCGAGCAGGTCGATCAGCTCCCGGCCCTGTTGCTTGCGCCGGGCCCTGCGGGTCGCAGGCAACTCCTTGGGACGCAGCCGGCGGGCGGCGTAGAGCACCTGGAACTCGTCGATCAGCATCGGGAAGGCGCGCAACGCCAGCGCCAACGTCACGGCCCATTCGTCGACCGGGATCCGGAATACCTTGAACGGGCGGCCCAAAGTTGCCAGTGCGGGGCCGATTTCGGCGACATTGGTTGTCCAGGACACGATCGCCCCGAGTGCTATCAACAGGATCGTCAATGCGGTCACCCGCAGGAAATGCAGTGATCCCCCGAGTCCGACATGAAGCCCGCCCGCCGACACCACCGGACTACCGCCGGCGACCGCGGCGGTGATGAAGCCCAGCGCGATCATGAACCACATCCAGCGCGGTACCGATGGCATGGCACCGCGCGGGATGTGCGCCAGCCACACCGCCGCGATCGTCAGGGCCCCGAGCAGTCCGATAGTGACCCAACCCGGATAGAAGGTCAGCAGCACCGCGGTGCCGACAACGACCAGTAGTTTGGTGCCGGCCCACAACTTGTGGATGACGGTGTCTCCGGGGACCGGAACCAACAGCACCACCGGACGACGGGGTTTCTTGTTGGCGCCCTTGGCGGCGCGCGGTGATGACGCGGTCTCGGTCACGCTGCACCCCCAGTCGCGGTGGGCACCGTTTCCAGCACCCCGTCGCGCAAATGCAACGTGCGCGGGCAAATTCCTTCCAGGCCGATGCTGTCGTGCGAGATCACCACCAGAGTCAGACCCTGCTCACGGCGCAGCCGCTCCAGCAGCGTCAGCAACCCGCGCTGACTCGCGACGTCCAATCCCGCCAGCGGCTCGTCGAGAATGAGCGCTCGCGGCGAACGCGCCAACATCCCGGCCAGCACCACGCGGCGCATTTGGCCACCGCTGAGTTGGTCGATGCGACGTTGCGCCAACGCGGGCTGCAACCCGACCAAACCCAATGCCGCGGCCACCCGGTCTTCGTCCTCATGCGAAAAACCCGCCGCCGAAGCCACTTCCAGGTTGACGTGGCTGCGCATCAATTGCAGCCGGGCCGACTGAAATGCCAACGCCACCACGCCGACATGCTCATGGGTGGGCTCACCGTCGATCAGGCAGGTGCCCGTGGTGGGGACCGTCAGCCCGGCCATGATCCACCCGAGTGTCGACTTGCCCGAGCCGTTGTCACCGTGGATCAACACACCATCACCCTGCTCGGCGACGAAGTTGATATCGCGCAAGGCGATTTTGGCCCACGGCGTGCCACTGGCGTATTCGTGCCCGACGCCGACGAGTTCGATCGCTCCCGCGTCGTGCCGCCGCGGCGGCACGGCGCTGGACACCAACGATTCGTCGAATCCGATCGTGTCGGTGTTATCCGACGATTCGCTGAGATTGATCGTGCGGTTTGCCGACGCGGCCTCGTCGTCGAAGTGGGTGATGTGCACCAGGGCGGTCCGGTGCCGTTTGGTGAGGCCCGACATCACGTCCAGCAAGGCATCGCGACCTCGCTGATCGATCATGGACGTGACCTCGTCGGCAATGAGCAATGCGGGCTCTCGGGCGAGCGCCCCGGCGAGTGCCAGACGCTGCAACTGCCCGCCCGACAGACTTGACGTGTCGCTTTCGGCAAGGTCGTCGAGGCCCACCTCATGCAGTAGCCGGCTCACGTCGACCTTGGCGTCCGGGGGTAAGCCCCACACCACGTCGTCGGCAACCCGGGTGCCCAGCACCTGACTCTTCGGGTGTTGCAGGACAAGCGCGGTGCCGCCCAGCCGCCCCAAACCCACCGCGCCGGGCCGGTGCACGGTGCCCGACGTCGGCCGGCGGCCGGCCAGGATCAGCATCAGCGTGGTCTTGCCGGAGCCGTTGGCGCCGGTGATCGCGACGTGCTCCCCGCTTCGCACCTCCAAGCTGACTTCGCGCAGTGCGTCGTTCGCCGCCTTGGGGTAACGGAACCGCACCCGGTCCAGCCGCACCGGCACCGGACCGATCCCGGCATCCGCAGGCAGTTCGTTGTCGGGCGGATCCAACTTGTGCACACCGGGGATGTCGCCCATCCGTTCCAGCAGACGCGACAACCCCGACCAGCCGATCAGCGTCACCAGCACGACGACGAACATCAAGTACGGCAGCACCAACCACGGCCAGTACTGCAGCCCCTCCGCGACGTAGCGCTGCAGCGTCTGGGCGACATTGGGCAGGTGGACCCAGCGCAAGAATGCGGCGACCCCGTTGACGTTCGCGGTCAGGACGCCAAAGATCAACTGCCGCAACCGGGTCAGCACCGCGAACACGCCGACCCAGGCCGCGCCCCAGAGGAATCCGGCAACCAGGGACGAGACGATCACCGTGGGTACGCCGCGGCCCTTGCGCTTGACAATGCCGCATATCCCGCCGACCCAGGCGGCGTCGACGACCATCGCCGAACTGCCCATTCCGGAAATCAAGAACGCGATCACCGTCGCGGCGACGGCCGAGGCGATCAGCACCCGAGGACGGAAGCGGTAGGCGAGCAACCCCATCGGCACCGTGCCCAGCACGCCGAAACCCTGAGCGAACGGAATGACCGCGGCGACGATTGCGGTCACCGCACAGAGCGCCCCCATCACCGCGGCCTGAGCTAATTCGTTCGGCTGCAGCGGTCCGCTCGTGCTGTGCCGAAGAGGGCGCAAGGTCACTTTCTCGATTGTGCCAGGCCGACACACCGGGCGCCCTGAGTTAGCGGCCCTTTGCTGGCCGGGACGATTCTGTGCATCAGCTGGACAGCGGTTGGTCTCGCATAGCAAAGCTATGGAAGCATGGATCCATGGACAACGTCGTCGACACCGCAAACGTCGCGCTTCAGCAGGGGCTGGGCGCAGACCTGCTCGCCGTGGTCGCGCGGCTGAACCGACTGGCTACCCAACGTATCCAGATGCCGCTGCCGTCGGCGCAGGCCAGGCTGCTCGCGACTGTCGAGGTTCACGGAGAAGCGCGCATCGGCGACCTTGCCGCCGTCGACCACTGCTCGCAACCCACGATGACCACCCAGGTGCGTCGACTCGAAGACGCAGGCCTGGTTAGCCGAACCGTCGACCCCGGCGACGCCCGTGCGGTCCGGATCCGCATCACCGACGCAGGGCGACGCACCCTGAACGCGGTCCGGGCCGACCGTGCCGCCGCGATCGAACCGCAACTGGCGATGCTCGAGCCCGCCGACCGCGAGGTGCTCGCGGAGGCGGTCCAGGTGCTGCGCCGCCTGCTCGACAACGCCGCGGCGACGCCGCGCCGCAACACACTGTGACCGGCGTGCACCCCTTGTGGGTCGATGACCGCCAGCGGGTAGACACTTAGTCAGTGGCTTCCGCTTTCCCAGCCTCGCCGCTCACCGTCTTCGTCGGCTCGATGCGGTACGTGTTTGTCCCGGGCCGCGACGTGATCGTGGCGTACGGGGACTGGTGTGACATCCCGCTGGATCGACTGGGCTTCGCCGCCCCGCCACCGCCGATTCCGCAGCCCGATGTGCTGCTGCGCTTTGCCGAAACGCGCTGGGTCGCTATCGATAGGAGCCGCAGCGGCATCTTCGTCGACGGCTCTCGAGTGCCCGCGGTCGACATTCGCGACGGCCTCGCGATCGCGCTCGGCGATCCCCAGCGCGGGCCACGGCTGGTGTTCCGGCTTGGCTCGCCCGCGAGCCCACCAGGGCCACCGCCCGGTCCCCCGCAACGTGCGCCTCAGCCACCGCCCATGCAGCGACCGCCGATGCCGCCACCCCCACCGCCGCCGCCGATGCCGCCAGCGCCCGTCGCACCGCCGCCGCAGCGGTCGCCGACGCCGCCCCCGCCCGCCGCGCCGCAGATGCCGACGCAACAGGAGACCCGGCGCATCCAGATCGGGCCAACGCGACAGCCGACGGTCGAGCAGCGCATCCCTCCGGTGCTGCCGCCTCCGCCCGCGGTCGGGCCACCTGTGCCGCCGCCATCACCCCCGCCCGCGCCACCTCCGCCCGCGGTCGGGCCGCCGCCGCCTCCGCCGGCCGCACCTCCGCCGCCGGCCGCACCTCCGCCGCCGGCCGCGCCGCCTCCGCGTCCGCCCGCGGCACCAGAGCAACCCGTCGCGCCGGAG
Organism: Mycobacterium sp. 050272; assembly: GCF_039023525.1. NCBI lineage: Bacteria > Bacillati > Actinomycetota > Actinomycetes > Mycobacteriales > Mycobacteriaceae > Mycobacterium > Mycobacterium sp. 050272. The sequence goes on from NZ_JBCHKV010000005.1 coordinate 152,751, forward strand.
GAACAGCCCAAGGGCCGTGGCCTGATCGAGCGGATGACCGACGCGACCCGCAAGCTGCGGGCAAGCCGTCCCGCCGAGGCCACCACCAACTTCCGCCCCGAGGAGCCGAACACGACCTATCGGCTGCCGCTGGCGACCGGTGCCCGCACGGTCGGCGTCAATGCCTACCGGCTGGGACTGGGCACCGACAGCCAGCAAATGCTCATGGGCGTGTCGTTCACGGCACGTCCGGGCACGCTGACCGCGGTCACCGGCCCGTCGGCCGCCCGCAATTCGGCGCTGCTGGGGATACTCGCCGGCACCCGGACGCCCAGCACCGGGCAGCTCACCGTCGACAGCCACGACGTGTATGCCGAACCCGACTCGATGCGCACCCGCATCGGGATCGTCGGACGCAACGAGACCATGCACCGGCGGCTGACCGTCGAACGAGCCCTGCGCTACACCGCCGAGTTACGGCTGCCGCCCGATACCACGCCCGAGCATCGCAACCGGGTGGTCGATCAGGTGCTCGAAGAGGTGGAGCTGACACCGCACCGCATGACGCGGATCGGCAAGCTCACCCCGGAACTACGCCGGTGCGCATCGGTGGCGATCGAACTGATCACCCGGCCGAGCCTGCTTGTGGTCGACGAGCCGGGCATCGGACTCGATGAGGAGCAAGAAGATCACGTAATGGCCGTACTGCGGCGTCAGGCCAACCTTGGCTGTGTCGTCGTGGTGGCCACCACGACACCGACCCACCTCACGATCTGCGACCAGGTCCTAGTGCTCACGGCCGCCGGGACGATGGCCTTCGCCGGGGCGCCCGCGCAGATCCAGTCCGCGCTGGGCACCGCGGACTGGTCCGAAGCTCTCGCGCGGATCAGCGCCGATCCCGACGGGGCGCACCGCGCGTTCACCGCACGGCACCAGGCACAAGGTCCGGCGGAACCGCCCGAGGTCGCCGCACCCTGGCCGCCGCAGCCAGCGCCCACCCTGACCCGCCAGGCCTGGGTGGTCGCGCGTCGCCAGGTGCGGCTGCTGGTCGCGGACCCGCTCTACACCTTGTTCTTGGTGGCGCTGCCGTTCGCCTTGGCGGGCTCGGCGTTGCTGATTCCCGGTGACTCCGGCCTGGGTCGGCCCGGCCCGACGAGCCGCAACCCCCATGAAGCCGTCGAGATCCTGGCCGCACTCAACATCGCCGCGGTCATCGTGGGTATCGCGCTGACCATTCGCGAACTGGCCGGCGAGCGGCGCGTTTTCCGGCGCGAGCAAGCCGTCGGGCTTTCGACGTCGGCGTATCTGGCGGCCAAGATCGTCTTCTTCGGCGTGGCCGCGGCCGCGCTTGCGGGCATCGTGTTCGCGATCGTCATCGCCGACAAGGGCCAGCCGACGCGCGGCGCTGTGTTGCTGAACAACGCCACCGCCGAGCTGTATGTCGGCGTGGCGTTGACGGCCATCGTCTCGGCGGTCCTGGGCCTGGCGCTGTCGACGATGGGCACGTCGCTGCGCGAGGTTTTGCCACTGGCGATCCCGGCGATTCTGGCCTCGGCGGTTTTCGCCGGCGGCCTGATCACCCTGGTGGGAACCTGGGGGTACGACCAGATCTCCTGGTTCGTCCCCGCGCAGTGGGGCTTCGCGGCATCCGCCTCGACCGTCGACCTACACCGAGTTGACGCCCAGGCCGCCGACATCCTGGTCTGGACGCATTACGCGGGCTGGTGGATGTTCGACATGATCGTGCTCGCCAGCTTCGGCGCGCTGTGGGCCGGTTTTGCTCGGTACCGCCTACGCCCGCCGGCCCGCGATATCGGCCCGCGGCCGCTACATCGCGAACAGCAGGAACTGAGTGATTCCCCTGGGTGAGAAATTGTTGTCGCTGACAAATACGACCGATTGACGGCCATCGGCCAGCTTCGGTCCCAGCGTGATGCCTTCGATGTTGCCCAGCGGCGACAGGCCCGGTGTCGCTGTCATGTCGACCGCCAACGACTTCGTCATCGGCGTCAACATCACGTTCGTCATCGACGGCATATCCAATACATCTGTGGCAGAACCGATCTCGGCCCGATAGACGCGGATCGTCTGCGGCATGGAATCGGTCCGCTCGATCACCAGAAACGTCGTATCCGTCAGCGCCACCAGATCCGAGACACCGTTCTCCTCCGCCGGCGGGGTGGGTGGCTCCATCGGGTAGGCGTACTGGGCGATGGGCTTTCCGGTGGCGACGTCGAATTTGGTGAACCGGGTCAGCACCCGGTGCCCGTCACCGGTCTCGGGGCCGTCGTTGTAACCCGGATCCTCCATCGAGGCGAACACCGATCGACCGTCAGGCGTCAGCGTCACACCCTCGAGCGCCCGGTTGCGCCGCGGTCCGGTCTGCTGGGCGGACATGGCCAGATTGGCCGGCAGCGTGAACTGTCCCAGATAGGCGCCATCGAGTCCGGCGGTCCTGACCCACGGGTCCAGCAGCACCGGCCCCTCGGCCAGCCGCTCGCCTTCCGAACTCCAATACAACCGTTGCCGGAGGCGGTCGAACGCGATGCCCTCCGGGTCGGGAGGAACCACCGGCTGCGGCGCGTTGAGCGCCAGCGGCCGAAACGGCTGACCCGACTGGTCCAGCAGCGGGTGGGTGGCAGTGAAGGTAACCCCGTCAATTCCCTTGTCCGACAGCGACAATTGCACAACGTAGAACCGGACGGGGTTTTTCTCCGAACGGTCGTCGCTGATCACGTAGTAGAGTTCGCGCTCCGGGTCGTAGCTGAGTGCGGACAACCCGCCGATCGCGGTGCCACCGAAGCTCGTGCCGAAGGCGACCTGCGCCTGACCGAGATAAGCCAGCACCGGCCGCGGCGGACTCGGCGGAGCCGAAGGGCGCGCGGCATCACAACCCGCTAGCCACCAGGAAAGGCATAACCCGACCAGCGCCAGCAACCGGCCCCGCATCAAACGACTGCCAGGCCGAGCAGGCAGGCGTCGTCTGACGCCGGGTTCACGGACACGGTGGCGGGCCGGGACATGACGTCATCTAATCGCATCCGGGCGCCCCCGCCACGCTGACTCACCGCCACAGGATCGACACCGGCGGGTTGTTCCCCGCGCAGCGGGCGGCAGGTTACCGTCGGGTATGGCGCCAGACACGACAAACACTGCCGAGCACCTGCGCGACGCGTTGGACGGACGTTTCCGGGACGCGAAGAACGAGACCCGCAAATGGCTAAGCCAGGATCAGTTCCGGCCGCACTACACGCCGAACACGGTCCTGGCCCGCGCCAAGGTGTTCGAGCAGATGAAGCTCATCGCCGCCGCGGGCATCCCCGACGAAGGATTCCGCAAGGAGCACGGCGGCACCGGCCACGTCGGCGCGGCGATCACGATGATCGAGATGCTCGCGATGTCGGATCTGTCCCTGATGGTCAAGGCCGGGGTGCAGTGGGGACTGTTCGGTGGGGCCGTCGAAAACCTGGGCACCGAGCGCCATCACGAACCGTATGTGAAAAAGGTCATCAGCCTCGAGCTCCGCGGCTGTTTCGCGATGACCGAAACCGGGCACGGCAGCGACGTGCAGGCGCTGGAGACGACGGCGACCTACGACGCGCAAACCGAAGAGTTCATCATCGACTCCCCCACCCCGACCGCCCGTAAGGACTACATCGGCGGGGCCGCCGAGACGGCAACGGTCGCAGCCGTTTTCGCGCAGCTGATCACCACCGAGAACGGTGAGCCGGTCAACCACGGCGTGCACTGTGTCCTGGTCCCGATCCGCGACGCCGACGGCAACGACCTGCCCGGCGTGACGACGTCGGACTGTCACTACAAGGGCGGCCTGCCCGGCGTCGACAACGGCCGCATCATGTTCGACCATGTCCGCGTCCCGCGGGTGAACCTGTTGAACAAGTACGGCGACGTCGCCGCGGACGGCACGTACAGCTCCCCGATCGACAACGCGAACCGCCGGTTCTTCACGATGATCGGCACGCTGATCCGTGGCAGGATCACCGTCGGCGGCAGCGCCGGTAACGCCGCCCGCGTCGCGCTGGACATCGCCACTCGATATGCGTTGCAGCGCAGGCAGTTCAGCGCTCCCGACGACGAGGGCGAAGTCCTGATCATGGACTACCTGGTGCACCAGCGGCGGCTGTTCCCGTTGATAGCCAAGTCGTATGCGCTGCAGTTCGCCCAGAACGAGCTGGTGTCCAAGTGCCACGACCTGCAGACGTCGGACTTTCCCGACGCCGAAGAGCAGCGCGAGCTGGAATCGCGTGCCGCCGGCCTGAAAGCGGCCAACACCTGGCACGCCAGCCGTGCCATTCAGGAGGCGCGCGAAGCGTGTGGCGGCGCGGGCTACATGGCCGAGAACCGGCTGATCGCCCTGCGGGCTGACACCGACGTGTTCACCACCTTCGAGGGTGACAACCACGTGCTGACCCAGCTGGTGGCCAAGGAACTGCTGACCGCCTACGCCGACGACATCAAGAGTATGAGCCCGGTCGATTGGGTTCGGTTCGCGGCCAACACCGTTGGTACGCGGGTGCTGAAACGTACTGCGGCCGAAGCGATTATGCAAACCATCGTCGACTCCCGCCAGGACAGCGAAGAAGAGGGCAGCCTGTTCAACCGCGGTACCCAGGTGAACATGTTCGAAGAGCGCGAGGAATACCTACTGTCTTCGGTCGCGCGACGCCTGCAGGGCAAGTCCAAGGAGATGTCGGAGTTCGACGCGTTCAACGCCGTGCAGGATCACGTGCTGCACGCGGCGAGCGCACACATCGACCGGATCGTGTTGGAAGCATTCGTCGCCGGTATCGACGCCTGCGAAAACGACGCGGCCCGTGAGCTACTGGAGGTCGTCTGCGACCTGTACGCGCTTTCGGTGATCGAAGAAGACAAGGCCTGGTACATCGAGCACGGTTACCTGTCCACCGGGCGGGCCAAGGCGGTGACCCGCGGCATCAACGACCGGTGCCGGGCCCTGCGCCCGCATGCCAAGACACTGGTTGACGGCTTCGGCATCCCGGAGCCGTTGCGCTACGCCGAGATGCTGCACCCGGAAAACCTGCCCGAAGCCGACTGAACACCCCGCTCAACCGGCGTCGACCGCATCGGCGAGGCTGCGCACGCTCAGCGGGCGCCGCACGTACCTGACCCAGGTCAGCAGCGCGGCGGCGACGTAGACGGCCAGGAAGATCCAGAACGCCGACGTCATCGTGCCGGTGCTGACGTAGGACTGGCGCAACGCGAGGTTGATCCCGACGCCACCCAACGACCCGGCGCCGGCGACGAAACCGATGACGATGCCCGAGATCACGCGGGACCACTGTCGCTGGTCATCCTCGTCCATATCCAGGTTCCGGCCGCACGTTTCGAAGATGGTCGGGATCATCTTGTAGACCGATCCATTGCCCAACCCGGCCAAGGTGAACAGGGCGATGAAGCAGGTGACGTAGCCCGCCATCGCCGAGCGGCTGACCGGCCCGGCGTGCGGATCCTCGATGGTGCCGACCGTGATCAGCAGCCCGGCGGCCACCACCATGCTGACGAACACCACGAACGTGACGCGGCCCCCGCCGAGGCGGTCGGCCAGCCGGCCGCCGTAGATGCGGGACACCGCGGCCAGCAGCGGTCCGATGAAGGCCAGTTCGGCGGCGTGCAGCGCGGCCTGGGAATTAGTCTGCCCGCCGGCCACGAAGCTGGTCTGCAGTACCTGGGCGAACGCGAACGAGAACCCGATGAATGTCCCGAAGGTGCCGAGGTACAGCAGCGAGAGCAGCCAGGTGTCACGCGTGGAAAGCACGGCGGACAGCATCGATCGCAGCCGGCCGGGCTCCACCCGGTGCTGGGCGACGTTGTTCATGAAGAACGTGGCGCCGATGCCCGCGACCATCAACAGGACCACGTACAGGCCGCACACCCAGTACGGTTGCCGGTCGCCCGCGGCAGCGATGACCACCAGCCCGACGATCTGGATCACCGGCACGCCGAGATTGCCGATCCCGCCGGCGAGCCCGAGCGCCGCGCCCTTGAGCCGGTGTGGATAGAAGGAGTTGGCGTTGCTCGCCGAGGCCGCGAAGTTGCCGCCGCCCATGCCGGACAGGGCCGCGCACACCAGGTACGGCCACAACGGCAGCCCCGGATGAGCCAGCAGCACCATGGCCCCGATGACCGGGACCACCAGGACGAAGGCCGAGAACATGGCCAAGTTGCGGCCGCCGAAGATTGCCGTCGCCACGGCGTACGTCGGCCGCAGGCATGCCCCGACCAGGGTGGCGGTGACACCGAGCAACAGCTTGTCGCCGGCGGAAAAGCCATAGACGTCTCGGGGCATGAACAGTGCCATCACCGGCCAGAGGGCCCATATCGCATAACCGAGGTGCACGATCGCCGCGGACCAGAACAGGTTGCGTCGCGCGATGGTCTTGCCGCCTGCCTCCCACGCCTCGAGATCTTCTGCGTCCCAATGCGAGAGGTGACGTGAACTACCCACTCGCTTGACCGTTCGAACGACGGTGGCTCGCGAATTCGGCCCGGAATCGCTGGTGAATTCCTGTGGAAATACTGGAAGCATCGCCTCGTGCGGGCACCGTAATCCCTTCGATACCAGGACCTAATGCGGCGGAATGTCGGAACGTCATGTGCGGTAGACCTATTGGTGCGGAATCTTGCCGAGCGCTTGCAGTGTGCCGTCGGGCCCGATGTGGAACTTAACGGTGCCGATTCCCTTGGGACAACAAGGCTCTTCGTTCCCGGTCTGCCATTGGTACTGAACCGTGACCGCATCGTTGTCGCTGCCGGGCAACACGGTGATGTACGGCTTGGGGTTTGGCGTCGGTGTACCCAGCGGCCTGTCGTGGTCGAAGAACACCAGCTGCTGGGGAGTCGACTCGCTGGCAATGGTCGGGATGATCTGCACCCAGTACAACCGGCAATTCCTGGTGTGCCCGCGACCGATCTCGACCCAACTCGACCCGGCAACCTCGATCGGAACGGCGGCGATGGCCTGGCGCACGGTCGCGGCACTGGGCCCGTCGGACTCCTTGCACGTGTCCGCTCGCGACGACGCCGGCGGTGCCGTTGGTTTTCCGCCACAAGACGCGGCCAAGAAAGCCAGAAAAATCACAAAGTGACGACGCACATTGTGAGCTTAGCGAAAACTGTGAATGTGCCATTTGTTTGGTCGGAACCCCTGTTCTGAGGGGAAATTCCGAAGGATCCGTGGGTAATCTGGCCCCAGTCGCGGATCAATGCTGACCTGCGGCTACGCGCTTGGCGGCGGATTTCCCGGACATCTCACATTTGCGTCCGGCGCCGGTGAGATCAAGCCGTAAAACGGCGGAAACATCGGACGTCCGATGCCGAAACATCCTTGTCGCACGATTTAGCGGATAGATCCTTGCGCGCCCGGAAGGAGGTCGTAGGCGTGGCTGCAGACCACGGTCAAGACACCGTGAACAGCATGTGCGCCTACTGCGGCGTGGGCTGCGGCATGGTGCTGCAGATCACAACCGATCCGGACAGCGACGGCCGTCACGTCACGAAATCTGTTGGAAACAAAAGCCACCCGGCCAACTTCGGCCGCCTGTGCACCAAAGGCACCACGACCGCGGACATGCTGGCCGCTCCGGGCCGGATGGATTCGGCGTATTGGCGCGCCGACCGTGGCGAATCCCTGGACCGGATCGACATCGACGCCGCGATCACCCGGTCCGCCACGCAGCTGCGGGCCATCATCGACGAGCACGGCCCGGATGCCTTCGCCCTGTACGTGTCCGGACAGATGTCGCTGGAGGCGCAGTACCTCGCGAACAAGTTGACCAAGGGGTTCATCGGCACCAACCAGATCGAGTCGAACTCGCGACTGTGCATGGCCAGCGCGGGGTCCGGCTACAAGCTGTCGCTGGGCGCGGACGGACCGCCCGGGTCCTATCAGGATTTCGAGAAGGCCGACGTCTTCTTCGTCATCGGCGCCAATATGGCCGACTGCCATCCGATCCTGTTCCTGCGGATGATGGATCGGATCAAGGCCGGCGCCAAGCTTATCGTCGTCGACCCGCGCCGCACCGCGACCGCGGAGAAGGCCGACCTCTTCCTGCAGATCTCGTCTGGCACAGACCTCGCTCTGCTCAACGGACTGCTGCACCTGATCGTCGAAAACGGCCACACCGAACCGGAATTCATCGCCGAGTTCACCGAGGGCTGGGACGAGATGCCGAGTTTCCTCGAACACTTCACGCCGGAGCGGGTCAGCAAGACCACGGGCATCCCCGCCGACGACATCCGCACCGCGGCTCGCTGGATCGGAGAAGCCGAGAACTTCGTGACCTGCTGGACGATGGGGCTCAATCAGAGCACCCACGGCACCTGGAACACCAATGCGATCTGCAACCTGCACTTGGCGACCGGGGCGATCTGCAAGCCGGGCAGCGGCCCGTTCTCGCTCACCGGGCAGCCCAACGCGATGGGCGGGCGCGAAATGGGTTACATGGGGCCGGGTCTGCCGGGCCAGCGGGTGGTGACTTCGGCGGCCGATCGCGACTTTGTCGAGGACCAGTGGGGCGTCCCCCGCGGAACGCTGCGCACCGAGGTCGGTACGGGCACCGTCGACATGTTCTCCCGCATGGCCAATGGCGAGATCAAGGCCTGCTGGATCATCTGCACCAATCCCGTTGCCAGCGTTGCCAATCGGAAAACAGTGCTGGCCGGTCTGGAAAACGCCGAGCTGGTGATCGCCCAGGACGCCTTCCTCGAGACCGAGACCAACGGCTACGCCGACGTGTTGCTGCCCGCCGCCCTGTGGACCGAGTCCGAGGGCGTGATGATCAACTCCGAGCGCAACCTGACGCTGTTCCAGCCGGCCGTGCAAGCGCCCGGACAGGCGATGCCGGACTGGCAGATCATCGCCCGAATCGCCTGCGAGATGGGCTTTTCGGATTCCTTCAGCTATGACTGCGCCGAGGAAGTGTTCGAGGAGATCAAGCGGTTCTGGAATCCCAAGACGGGCTACGACCTGCGCGGTGCGAGCTATGACCGGCTGCGGCAGACTCCGCTGCAGTGGCCGTGCCCGCCCGATGGCACCGATGACCGCAACCCGATCCGCTACCGCAACGACGGCGTCAGCCAGACTCAGCTGGTTCGCGAAGACGGCACCGTGCCACGGTTGGCCTTCCCCACCGCGAACGGCCGGGCGATGTTCTTCGCCCGACCGCACCTGTCACCCGACGAGATGCCGGATGACGACTACCCGTTCCTGCTCAACACCGGTCGTCTTCCGCACCAGTGGCACACGATGACCAAGACCGGCAAGGTGGCCAAGCTCAACAAACTCAACTCGGGACCGTTCGTCGAAATCCACCCGGACGACGCCGCGCGGCTCGAGATCGCCGATGGCGATCGGGTCGAAATCGCTTCGCGCCGTGGGCGAGCCGTGCTTCCTGCCGTGGTCACCGACCGGGTGCGGCCGGGCAACTGTTTTGCGCCCTTCCACTGGAACGACGCGTTCGGCGAATATTTGTCGATCAACGCGGTCACCAACGACGCCGTGGACCCGGTGTCTTTCCAGCCCGAGTTCAAGGCGTGCGCGATTACCGTCACCAAGATCGCCGCCGGCACAACCGAATCCGACACAGAGCCGGAGCCGTCGTTGGCCACCGGCACAGCAGAGCCTGCTCCTACCGAAGTTATGGAAATCAGCGTGTCACAGGTTGACGCCCTCGCCGAAATCCTCGGTGTCGCAAACGAACCTGCTCCCCAGTTGGGTCCACTGGGCCGCACCTATCTGGCCGGGGTGCTGGCCGGATTGCGCTCGGAGGCCGGCCGCCGCACGGCCGGGGTCCCCACCCTGCCGCTCAACGCCCCACTCGACGCCAACACCCGGCTGTGGGTGGACGGTCTGCTCGCGGGGATGTTCGCGCGTACCGAGACACCGGCGCCGATGCCGGCTTTTACCCCGGTCTCCCCCGCCGCGCAGGCACCAGCCGGCCCGCCCGCGGCCCCGGCAACCGCGGCGGAACGCAAGCAGGCTCCGGTGGTGGTGTTGTGGGCGTCGCAGACCGGCAACGCCGAAGAACTCGCCGCCGACTGCGTTGCCCAGCTCGCAGAGGCGTCGCTGCAGGTCGCGTTGCACAGCATGGATGACTTCCCGGTGGCCGACCTGGCCACCACGCGGGAACTGCTGGTGATCACCAGCACCACCGGCGACGGCGACGCCCCCGACAACGGTGCCGCACTGTGGCGCGCGCTGACCGGCGACAGCGCACCGCGGCTGTCTGGTACCCGCTATGCCGTATTGGCCCTGGGCGACTCCAACTACGACGACTTCTGCGGTTTCGGGCGCAAGCTCGACGAGCGGCTGGCGGAGCTGGGCGCGACCCGGATCGTCAACCGCGTCGACTGCGAACCCGACTACGAGGAGGCCGCTGCCGGGTGGATGAGCGGGGTGATCGAGGCGCTGCGGCGCACCCCCACCCGCGTCGGTGCCCCGGCGGCGGCCCCCGCCACGTCCGCGCCCCGTCCGGCGGCCCGTCCCCAGGCACCCGCGTACAACAAGAAGCGCCCGCTGGTCACCGACATGATCAGCAACATCACCCTCAGCGGGCCGAACTCCGCAAAAGACGTGCGGCAGATCGTCTTCGACGTTTCCGATGAGGCCGCCAGCTACGAAGCGGGCGACGCGCTCGGGGTGTGGCCGCGCAATAACGACCAGCTGGTCGACGAATGGCTGTCGGTCACCGGACTGAACGGGCAGACGCCGGTCGAGGTCGGCGAGCACGGCCTGATGTCGCTGCGTTCCGCGCTCACCGAGCGAATCGAGATCGCCCACATCAGCCGGGACCTGGTGCGGTTCGTGCAGGAGCGCACCGGTGACCCGAAACTCGCGGAACTGCTGCGGCCGGAAAACAAAGCCGCCCTGAGCAATTGGACGTGGGGGCGCCAGTCCATCGACCTGCTGGCGCAGCTGCCGGTCTACGCGTCGGCCCACGAGTGGCTGCGCGTCCTCAAACGCCTGCAACCGCGGCTGTACTCGATCTCGTCAAGCCCCAAGGAGTGCCCGGGCGAAGCTCACCTGACCGTCTCTCCGGTGCGCTACAACTTCCAGGGCGTCCCCCGCCGCGGGGTGTGTTCGACCTACCTTGCCGACCGCTCCCCCGGTGATCGCGTCGCTGTCTACCTGCAGCCGTCGAGCAATTTCCGGCCGCCGCGTGAGTCAGCGACGCCGATGATCATGATCGGGCCAGGAACCGGCATCGCGCCGTTCCGCGGCTTCCTGCAGGAGCGCCGCGCCCTCGGCCACACCGGGCCCAACTGGCTGTTCTTCGGCGAACAGCACGCCGAGACCGACTACTACTACCGCGACGAGATCGAGAAGATGCACGCCGACGGGCTCCTCACCGAGCTGGACCTGGCGTTCTCCCGGGACCAGCAAGAGAAGGTCTACGTCCAGCACCTGATGCGCAAGCGTGGCGCCGAGCTGTGGAGCTGGTTGCAGGACGGCGCCCAACTGTATGTCTGCGGCAGTGCCGACCCGATGGCCAAAGACGTCGACCGCGCGCTGTGCGACATCGCGGCCGAGCACGGCAACCTCGACCTGGACGAGGCAAAAGACTACGTCCAGTCGCTCAGCGCCGACAAGCGCTACCACCGCGACGTCTACTAGGACTTCGTAATACGGCGGAAACGCCGGACAAGCGTGGCCGAAACATCGCTGTCGCACCATGTGCTCAACAACTGGTGCGACAGCTATGAAGGGGTGCCCGCATGTCGACTGACGAACACCTCGGTGACCAGGAATTACCGACGGGCGAAGTTGCGTGGGCGGGACTGCCGATCAACCTGGATTTCGCGTTCTCCTACGCCCAGCGCGACAAGGTCTACGCGCAGCACCTGCTGCGCAAGCGTTGGTGCGCGCTCAAAAACGGGTCAGACGCAAACGCCGCCGACCCCGCCACCGAAAACGGCCTGCTCGACTCCGATGCGGGTCACACGCGTGAGTGGCTGAGCGACGATCGCCGCCACGCCGGGTAGCACGCGGAGTCGCCCTTCTGGGACGTGAACGGCGGATAGCAAACCGCCACGATTGTCAATCACGCATCCCCGCGACGGTGTTCGCGACAACGCACGTCCAGCGCTGCGGCCGTACCGTCGGGCAACGACGGTGGACGGGGCACAAGCATGGTGGACGTATCGATTGTCGAGACCTCCGGGCTGGGTGATCGCAGCTATCTCGTGAGCGACGGCGAGGTAGCCGTCGTCATCGACCCCCAGCGCGACATCGATCGGGTGCTGGAGCTCGCCGGCGACGCGCGGATCACGCATGTCCTCGAAACACACATCCACAACGACTACGTGACCGGCGGCTTAGCGCTTTCCGCGGCGACCGGAGCCGAATACGTTCTTCCGGCTGGCGAAGACGTCGAATTCTCTTGCCGCGCAGCCAGTGACGGCGACCGCATCGATACCGGCGAAATTCACCTGGACACCCTGTTCACTCCGGGGCACACGCACCATCACGTCAGCTACGTGCTCCGCGACGAATCCGGGGACACACTCGGGGTATTCAGTGGTGGGTCGATGCTCTTCGGCAGCACCGGAAGGACCGACCTACTCGGCGACGAGCACACCGAGGAATTGACTCGGCTGCAATACCATTCGGTTCGACGCCTCGCCGACGAGCTGCCCCCATCGACTCCCGTCTATCCCACCCACGGATTCGGGAGCTTCTGCTCGGCCGCACCCACCGACGGCGACGACTCCACCATCGGAGATCAGCGCGACAAGAATCCCGCGCTGACCCAGGAGGAGCAGGACTACGTGGACGGCCTTCTCGCGGGTCTGGCCGACTTCCCGGCTTACTACGCACACATGGGCGTGATCAACCGGAAAGGTCCTGCGGCAGCCGACCTTTCGCCGCTCACGCCGGTCGATCCGGGCGAGTTGCGCAGGAGAATCAATGCCGGCGAATGGGTCGTCGACCTGCGCAACCGGACTGCGTTCGCGGCTGGACATCTGTCGGGCACATACGGCTTCGAGCTGTCCGGCTCGTTCGTCAACTACCTCGGCTGGCTCTACAGTTGGGGCGCGCCGCTGACCCTGATCGGCGACGGCGCCAAGCAGATCGCCGAGGCGCAGCGTGAGCTTTCCCGCATCGGCGTCGACCACCTCACCGGCAGCGCCAGCTGTGACATCCGCGAGCTCGCCGGTGGGGCGCAGCTGCGGAGCTACCGCGTCGCCGACTTCGGCGAACTGGCCGCCATTCTCGACATGGACCGGGTCCTGGTGCTGGACGTGCGCCAGCGCGGGGAATTCGACAGCGGCCATGTGCGCGGGGCGCTCAATGTCGCACTGCACGAACTGACCGGACGTGTCGCCGAGATCCCGCCCGACCGCGAGCTATGGATCCATTGCGCAAGCGGCTACCGGGCGTCGATCGCCGCCGCGCTGCTGGACCGGCACCAGTTGCGCGTCGTGCTGATCGACGACGATTTCGGCAGCGCCGAAAAACTCGGGATCACCACGTCCAGCGGGTGAGGCGGGGCAAAAACTCATTCTGAAGTAAAACCTGTAGTTCCCGACGGACCCGGGTAGTGATAACTCATTGCCGCCTAATACGGGAGCTGACAATGAACGCATCGAGCGCCGATGTCATCACCTCGGCAGAGCTTCGGACGTTGCTGGAATCGCCCACGGCCCCACGGGTCATCGACGTCCGGACGCCCGCCGAGTTCGAAACCTCGCACATCGCCGGGTCTTACAACGTTCCGCTCGACGTTGTGGATGAACACGGCCCTGCCGTTGCCCAGCGCTTGGACGACGACCCCGATGTCGTGCTGGTGTGTCGCTCGGGCCAACGGGCCACCAAGGCGCAAACGCTGTTGCGAAACGCGGGTCTGGCCAGCGGGCGTGTCCTGCAGAACGGCATCACCGATTGGGAGAGACGAGGTTTCGCGGTCGACCGCGGTGCTCCGCGTTGGGATCTCGAGCGTCAGGTACGTCTGGTCGCGGGATCGGTCGTGCTGTCGTCGGTCGTTGGCAGCCTCGCCGTGCCGCGACTCAAATGGCTGGCCGGCGCGATCGGGGCGGGCTTGACGTATGCCGCGATCTCCAACACGTGCGCGATGGCAACGGCGCTGTCCAAATTGCCGTACAACCGTGCGGCGACGGCCGATGCCGAGACAATCGTGGCGCGGCTCGGCGCCTGACGGCGCTTCGCGCATCGCAGCGGGCTGCCCTTCAAGTTCTCGTTAGGTTGCGTTCACCGGGACAGGGCTAACGTGACCTCATGCGCCCAGCCATCGGACGGAGGCCGCGATGAGCGACCCCCACACGCCCCGGATCCCGCTCGCGATGTCCTCGCCGAGCCTGAATCGCGGGGTCGGCTTTACCCACGAGCAGCGGCACAAGCTGGGCTTGACCGGCCGGCTGCCGTCGGCCGTTCTCACACTCGAGCAACAGGCCGACCGGGTATGGCATCAATTGCAAAGCCTGGCAACGGATTTGGGTCGCAATCTGCTACTCGAGCAGCTGCATTACCGGCATGAGTTGCTGTACTACAAGGTGCTGGAAGACCATCTGCCCGAACTGATGCCGGTGGTGTACACGCCCACCGTCGGGGAGGCGATCCAGCGCTTCTCCGACGAATACCGCGGGCAGCGTGGACTGTTTCTGAGCATCGACGAGCCCGAGGACATCAACGATGCCTTCGAGACCTTCGGGCTGGGACCCGACGACGTCGACCTGATCGTGTGCACCGACGCCGAAGCCATCCTGGGCATCGGCGACTGGGGCGTAGGGGGCATCCAGATCGCGGTGGGCAAGTTGGCGCTTTACACCGCGGGCGGCGGCATCGATCCCCGCCGCTGCATCGCGGTCTCCCTCGACGTCGGCACCGATAACGAACAGCTTCTGCAGGACCCGTTCTACCTGGGCAATCGGCACGCCCGCCGCCGCGGCGAGGAGTACGACGCGTTTATCAAGAAGTACATCGAAACGGCTCACCGGCTGTTCCCCAAGGCGATCCTGCATTTCGAGGACTTTGGTCCGGTCAACGCACGCAACATCTTGCGGACCTACGGCGACGACTACTGCATCTTCAACGACGACATCCAGGGCACCGGCGCGGTCGTGGTGGCCGCCATCTACGGCGGGTGCCATGTCACCGCGACCCCGCTGCGCGAGCAGACAGTGATCGTGTTCGGCGCCGGCACCGCCGGGATCGGCGTCGCCGACCAGATCCGTGACGCGATGGTCGCCGACGGCGCCTCCATCGAGCAGGCCAGGTCACGGATCTGGCCGATCGACAAGCAAGGCCTGCTGTTCGACGACATGGACGACCTGCGCGCATTTCAGGTGCCGTATGCGAAGAACCGCAAGCAACTCGGTGTGGCCGACGGCGACCGGGTGGGATTGGTGGACGCGATCAAGCTCGCCTCGCCGACCATCTTGTTGGGTGCCTCAACGGTATTCGGCGCATTCACCCAGGAAGCCGTGGAGGCGATGAGCGCGTGCTGCCAGCGGCCGATGATCTTCCCGCTGTCCAACCCGACCTCACGCATGGAGGCCATGCCGGTCGACGTGCTGAACTGGTCGGGCGGGAAGGCGCTGATTACCACCGGAACCCCCGTCGCCCCCGTCGAATACAACGGAACCACCTACACCATCGGCCAGGCCAACAACGTCCTGGTCTTCCCGGGTATCGGACTCGGGATCATTGTCGCCCGAGCCAACAGGGTCACCCCGGGCATGCTGCAGGCCGCCGCGAAAGCGATTGTGCGGCAAGCTAGCCCGACGAATATGGGAGACTCGCTGTTGCCGGATGTGCAGAACCTGCGCCAAATCTCCACCGCGGTCGCCGAGGCGGTCTACCACGCCGCCGTCGACGACGGGGTGGCCACGACTCGCCACGACGATGTCGCGCAGGCGGTGGCGGAAACCACCTGGGCACCGGTCTACGACTGAAAACTTAGCGGCCGGGCGGCGCCGGCTGCCCGTACACCGCGACCACGACGGTGCGGTCCAGGCTGTTGTCGGACCACACTCCGATGTTGTTGTTGGCGCAGTCGCGAATGATGGCCATGTCCGCGGGGTTGTAATACCACTGGTTGACCAGCTCCAGGCTGCTGATCGCAATGGCCGGATTGATTGCCACCGTCTCGGCGGCCTTGCCGCGGAATCCTGCGGCGGTGGCTCGGTCTTGCGGTGTCGATCCATCGGATCCGATGTCGTCGTTGATGTTTCGGTTATTGATCATGTCATCGGCGTGCCATTGCGCGGCCAGGGTCAACGCGTTGTTGCGGATGACGTCGTTGGTGCAACCCGCCTGGTGCTGCAGGGTATAGACAGCGGAGACGACAGCACTGTTGAGCCGCTTATTGTCGGCGTGCGCGGCCGGGGCCGCCAGTGCGCTGGTTACCGCCACCAGCACGGCGACGGACAGCGAGCGTAGCCACGTCGTCATCCGACCTCCTCGAATCACACCGGATCGAAACGCGAAACCAGCCATCGGCCATCGACCTTGTCCAGTGTCACTTTGATGACCGGCTGGGTATCGGTGGGAGCGCCGTCGCCAATGGTCACCGTCTGGTTGACGAACAGCAGGGCCACAGCGTGGTTAGCGCTCGCTGAAACCGACGATGCCGCAGTCACTTTGGCTGCTGAGGAGATGTGTTTTTCTTTCGCACCGGGGATCACCACTTGGCGGATCAATTCGCCGTAGGCGTCCTTGAACTCACCGGTCAGCCGCTCGCGTGCCGCGCCGAGATCCTTGTCGGCCGTGTCGGGCTTGTAGGAGAGCAAGACGGCGGCGTCTTCGCTTGCCGCCCGGACCGATTCGGTGCGGGCCTGCGCCAGCTCGTCGGTTGACCCGATCACCCAGCGTAGGTAGCCCGCCCCCAGCGCCACCAGCAATGCGATCGCGGGCAGCACGCCGTAAGCGAGCACCCGCAGCCACGGGATCCGCCGACGCTCGCGTGGGGTTTCGGTCTCGGCCGAATCCGCCTCCTCGGCCGAGTCTGTCGGCTCCTCGACCAGCACTTCGTCGGGACTTTCGGTCACGGCGTCGTCCTTGACCGCGGTCATGGCACGAACACCACGTTGGAGACCTTGGTGTCGTTGCCGACCGAGCGGACCTCGATGCGCATCCGCCATTCCCGCGGCGCCTCTTCGCCGCCCGCAGTCCGCGACTTCACCGCGACCGCCACCAATACCTGAGCCGAATCTCCCCGCTGCGATTCCAGACCCGCATCGGTTACCGTGCCCTCCGATTTCGACTGCGCCGCCTTGACGACCTCGATGAATGGCTTGGCCCGCTGCTCGAAGTCTTCGCGGAAGGCCCCGGTGGCCTGGTCAAGAATTCGCTGCACGTCCGCATCGACCTCGGTGTAGTTGATCGTGGTGAGGTTCACCGCGCCCTGGCGGGCAACTTGGACGAACTGCTCGCGCTGGGCTTGGGCGTGCTTGGTTTCGTAGGCGCGCAATCCCAGCCAGCCGGCCAAGCCCGTCACCGCCGCCACGATGGCCGCGCTGGCAACCAATGCCGATCCGGTGCGGGAAAGTCGACGGCTCGTGGCCCGCCGGCGCCAACGGGCCAGCCGGCCTGGGGACCGGCTTTCGCCGTCGTCGCTCTCCTCGGCCGACGCGACTGCGTCGCCGTCGGCGGCGTTGTCCGCGGCGTCATCTGCGGACGCGTCGTAGTCTTCGGCATCCGTTGGCGCAGTGACCTTTTCTTCGGTCTCTGGGGTATCGGGCTCATCGGCCATTGTTTCTCCTTCACACTCCTACGCTGGCGGCACCAGTAGGGATTGCCAGTTTTTGGCACGCGGGTGCGCCAAGTCGGATTCGGTGTAATGCCGCCCGTCGGGACCTATGTAGTCGCCCGTGGCCGGGTCATACGTGCTGACCGCAAGCGGCGGGGCCGGTGGCGCGGTGCCCCGCGGCGGTGGCAGCCGCGGATCCTGTCCCGGCGGGTACATCGGCACGCCCTGGCCGCTGGTCGTGGCGTTGGGATCGCCCTTCCAGTTGTAGCCCTCGTTGAGCGGCACATACTCCTCGTCGCTTTCGCACAGCTCGATCGTCGGCGCGCGCTTCCATGGTTTGGCCTCACACGGAATATTGCGTACGCCACGGACATTGAGCTCAGAGTCCTGCGGCAGCCGGCAGAACAGGTCTGCTGCCGGGCGGTCGGGAGCATCGACGCTGGCCGGTGAGCGGCGCTGCTGCGGGGGCAGATACCCGGTGGTGCACGGCGGCGGCAGGTTGAGGTTGAGATTGAAGTCCAACTGCGCGCCCCGATACTCCTGTTTGGTGTTCGAGCTCGGCACGATGATCGCCGCCATGGCGGCGATGCCCTGCGGGAGCAGCACCAGAAGCTGTTCGATGTCGTGGCGATAGACGACGGCGATGTCGCCGAGGCTCACCAGGTTGGCGAAGAGCACCGGCAGCGCCGGCGACACCCGGTCGAGCAATGCGCGACCCTCTTCGACACCAGAAGTGCCTTGTGTCAGCAGATCTCGCACCGCGGCATCCTGTGCCTTGAATTGCGCCATCAGGGCCGATGTTCGACTGGCCCAGGTGGCAATCGCGTCCGACGTCTGCACCTGTGTGCTCAGCACCGCGGGTGATTGGTCGATCAGGGTAGCGAGTGGGTCGAGCGTCTGGCCGCCCGCAATGGCCAATGCTGTTGACCCGTCGACGATCCGCGACAGCTCCGGGCCCAGTCCGCCGACCGCCCGGTTGGTCTCGTCGATCACCGTGTGCAAATTGTCCCGTGGAATCGCTTGCAGCGCGCGGTTGGTCATGTCAAGCAGGTGGCCGATGTCGACGGGTACGTCGACGTGGCCGGCCGGGATGACGTCGCCGGCCTGCAGCGGCCGGGATTGTTCACCGTCCTTGCCCTGCTGCGGGGTCAATTCGATATATTGCTCACCGATCGCCGAGCGGCTGTGCACCGAAGCCTGGACATTGGCAGGGACTTTGACCCCGGATCGCATCGCGAGCACCGCGCGCACCCCGGTTGCGGTGACGTCGACCGATTTGACCTGGCCCACGTCGGTGCCGCGGTAGGTGACGACCGATGTCTGGTACAAACCACCCGACTGCGGCAGATCGACGATGACGCCGTACTCGCCGATGCCGAACAGCGTGGCGGGCAGCTTCATGAAGTTGAACGCCATTGCGCCACAAGAAACCACGGTCACCAGGGTCAAAATGGCCAACTGGATCCAGGTACGGCGATTCAGACGCAGCATCTAGTACCCCCCGAAGTGATAGGGGTAGGTCAGCGGGTTGCCACCGGTGACCGGGCTGGGCTGCATGCCGATCGTGCGTCCCCACAGCAGTTCGAGTTGGGTCAGGTTGCCTTCCCATCGCGAGCCGGTGAACAGTCCCTGGTCGATACGGCTCAACGTCAAGTCGACGACCAGGGTCAGGTTGGCGTAGTCGCCGCGGAACCAGTTGCGCACCGTGGACGTCGGCCAAGGGTACGTCGCCAGGCCGTCGAGGCCCCTGGTGAGCGAGGGCCCGGCGTCGGCAAGCGAGCGCAGTACCGGTGCGATATTGCGCAGATTGTTGACCAGGGACTCCCTGCTCTGGTGAATGGTGTCGGCCGCGATCGCGCTGAACTTGCCGACCTGGTCGATTGTTTCGGCGATCTTGGTGCGCTCGGCCGCCAACACCGCGAGCGCTTTGGGCACCGTCATCAGGGCCTTGTCGACGACCGGGTCGCTGGCGGCCACCTGGCCCGCCAGGGCGTTGAGGTTCTCGGCGGCGGCAATGATGTCGTCGGTCTGATCATTGGTCTTCGCGATGAATTCATCCAGTTGGTTCAGCAGGCTGCGCATGTCGTTTTCGCGGCCCGCGAACGCCTTGGCGACGGCCTGGTTGATCTCCTGCAACTGCCCAATTCCCCCGCCGTTGAGCAAGATTGACACCGACGCCAACGTCTGTTCGGTGGTCGGGTACAAGCTCGCCCGCGATAGCGGGATGACCGACCCGTTTTTGAGTTGGCCCACCGGAGGCTCGTCCTTGGGCGGCGTGAGCTCAATGTGCATCGAACCGAGCAGGCTGGTCTGGCCCAGCTTGGCGGTCGAATTGGCCGGCAACCGCACATCGCCGTTGATACGCATGGTGACCAGCGCGTGCCAGTCTTGCAGCTCGATCTTGGTGACGTTACCGACGTTGACGTCGTCGACCCGAACACGCGTGTTCTGCTGAATGGTCACCACGTCCGGCATTTGCGCCTGAATCGTGTAGGCACCTGGCCCGCCACCGGAGGTACCGGGCAGGGTAAACGAATTCAGGCCCCGCCATCCGCACCCGGAAAGCGCTGCGAGACAGGCTAAACCGAGCACTGCGGCCATCGCCCGCCTCATGATTCAGGCCCCGTCGGCAGCATCAGGTTCTGCAACACCTGGATCGAGCTCATGCCGGCACTCGGCGGTGGCGGCGCCTCGACCGATGGCGGCGCCTGCGCCGGGGGCGGCGATCCCGCAGGCGGTGGTGCGTCCGGCGGTGATGGCGCCTCGGGTGGCGGCGGGGGCGTATAACCGGGCCGCAACCAGTCCTCGCTGTAGGTGATCTCGCTCGGCCGGGCCTGCGTCCCGACAAAGGGATTGATGCCGGCAGGGATGTAGTTGTAGATGCGGTTCTTGATAATCGGGTTGATGTACTGCAGGCACAACTTCGACACCCTGGCCAGGCGTGCCCGGGATGCCGCTTCGATCGAGCTGCAAATGAACTGCGGAATGTCGGCAAAGTTGTTCAACGCCAAGATGCCGGTCATCGCGCTCTGTGCGGGTTGATAGATGTTCAGGAAGTTCTGAAACACCGTCGGGGCGATGTGCAGTATCTGCTTGATGTCGCCGCGGCTGTCGTTCAGCGCGGTCGTGATCGACCCCAGCCGGTCGAACGTGACGCCCATCGCTTCGCGGTTCTCGGCGAGGAAGTCGCGTACATCCACCAGGGCGCCATCCAAAGCCTTTAACGCATTGCCGACTTCATTCGGACTATTCGTCAGCACCGTCGTCACACTGGCCAGATTCCTGTTGAACGAGGCCAGCAGATCGCTGCTGGAGTACAGGGCCGAGACCAGTAGCTGCAGATTGCGCACCGTGCTGAAGATGTCGTCGGCGTGATCGCCGAGCGCCGAGATCGCCTGGGACAGCTTGATAACGGTGTCGCGCGCCGTGTCCCCCTGGCCACGCAGGTTATCAGCGGCCGAGTTGACGAACTCGCCGACGGAGTTGACCCCGCCCGGAGTGGTCGGCTGTAACGCCTCGCTCAGCTTCTCCAGCTGTCTGCGGAAGTCGTCCCATTCGACGGGCACCGCCGTGCGGTTCAACGGAATCGACGCGCCTGGGCTCAGTTTGGGCCCGCCGGAGTAGGCCGGTACGAGTTGAATAGCTCGTGACGTCACCAGCGACGGCGACAAGATCGCGGCACGCGCATCGGCCGGGACCGGGTACTGCTTGTCGACAGAGAACGTCACCTTGGAGCTGGTGGGCTGCGGTTCAATCTTGTCCACGACGCCGACGGCCACACCGAGGATGCGAATCTCGTCGCCGACGAACAGACCGTTGGCCTCCGTGAAATACGCGGTGTACGTGTTCTTTTCGACCTCTTTCCACAGATTCCTGACAATCAGGAACGACGCCGCGGCCAGCGTCAGCACTAGGCAGATCGCGGTGGCCTTGCGCATGGTGTCTCGAGTCATGTTCATGGCCCGTCGAAGTCGTGTGGTGAAGGCGGCGGGATGGTCCGCACCGGCGGCGTCGACGGCGGCGGGGACGGCGGCTGCGACCACAACGGGACCGGTGCGTTCTCCGGCGGCACGGGCGGGGTTCCGGTAGGCGGATCCACCGCTTCGGAGGGCAGCTTCTGATCGGGATCCAGGAAACGGTCATACATGTCCGCGTCCAGGACCGGCCCACCGATCTGGCCGGGAAGCAGGTTCGCCACGTAGGCCTTGAAAAATGGTCCAGAACCCAGGCATTCGCCGAATGACATCGCGTATCGCTTGAACTTCGGCAAGGTGCGCTGAATATCTTCCTTGCGGTTGTCCAGGATCTCGAGCACACCGTTGAGTTTGTCCAGGGCCGGCTTGAGTTGGGTTCTGTTGTCGGCGACCAACCCGGAGATTTGATGCGACACCGCGGTGAGGTTGTTCATCAGGGCGTCCAGCGAATCCCGCTCGTCGAGCAGTGCGGCCAGTAGCGCGTTGGAGTTCGCGACCAGGCCGGCGATCTGCTGACTGCGCTTGCCCAGCACGGTCGACACCTTGTTGGCGTTGCCCAGCAGGTTGCGCAGCTGCGCGTCACGACCGTTGAGAGTGTCGGAGAACCGGGCCACACCTTCCAGTGCGGGCCGTAGGTTCGGCGGTGTCTCCTTGAAGGTATCCGCCAATGTCGTCAGCGCCGAGGACAATTGAACGGTGTCAAGGCCGCTGATGGTGGTGGTTAGGTCGCCCAGCGCGTCGGGCAGGTCGTAGGGCGAGTGTGTGCGGGACAGCGGAATGGGGCCGGACAACCGACCTTCGCCACGCGGCGTGAGCTCCAGCATCTTGGAGCCCAGGATCGTTTCGGTCTTGATCGCCGCCTCGGTGCGGTCGCCCAGCTCGATGCCCTGGCGAACGGTGAAGCCGACCCGGACCTTGGTGCCCTCCAGCCGGATATCGGAGACCCGACCGACGCCCAGCCCCGAAACCCGCACGGTATTACCGGGTTTGATGCCACCCGCCTCGGAAAAGTAGGCGGCGTAGTCATCCGTGTTTTTGACGAAGGGCAGCTTGTTGTACTGAAATGCGACGATCGTGATGCAGGCCAGAATCGCGGTGCCCATCAGTCCTAACGCGAACGGGCTCCGGCGGCCAAGCGGCTTGATCTTGGGCAGCTTCAGTCTCATTGGGGCGTGCACCGCCCGCTGGGCTGGCCCAAAAGTTTGACGAAGATCGGGTTGCCCCCCTTGCCGTTGACCTTCAGCAAAACCTCGCAGAAGTAGAAGCCGAAGTAGTCACCGTTGAGACCCTGGCGGGCCAGCACCTGATAGATATCGGGGAGGTCCTTGAGCAGTTTGTCGAGATAGTCGCGGTCGGAAAGCACCTGTGCGGATACGCGGTCGGTCTCGTGTACCACGTCCTTGATCGGCTGGCGGGACTGGACAAGCAAATCGGCGACGGAACCGGCGGCGGCGTTGACATAGGCCAGCCCGGTGGAGATGTCGTCCTTGCGCTGTGCCAGTCCCTCCACGAACTGGACCAGTTTGTCCAGGCCGTCGGAGAACTCGCGATCGCGCGCGGCGAAGGTGTGCAGCACCGTATTCAGGTTGGTGATCAGCTCGCCGATCAATTGGCTGCGCCCGGCCAGCGTCGAGGTCAGCATCGAGGTCTGCGACAGCACCGACGCCAGCGTGCCGCCCTGTCCCTGGAAGATTCGAAGGAGCTGACCGGACAATGCGTTGACCTGATCGGGATCCAGCGCCCGGAACAGCGGGCGGAAACCGCCGATAAGCGCGTCGATGTCAAGAGCGGGCGACGTCCGGGCCAGCGGAATAGTCGAACCCGGCGGCAGCCGGCGCGGCGGCCCGGGAGCCTCTTCGAGCGCGAGATAGCGGTCACCGATTAGGTTTTCGTACCGTACGACGGCTTTGGTTCCCTCGGTGAGCCGGATCCCGTTGTCGATCGCGAAGCCGACCGTGACGGTGCCGTCACGGTGCAGAGTGAGATCGCCGACCTTGCCGACCTCCACGCCGGCGATACGAACAAAGTTTCCGGACTTCAGACCGGAGATGTTCGTAAAGACCGCTTGATAATCGGTGCGGTCCTCAAAGCGCAGCTGCCCGAACACCGCGATCAGCGAGAAGGTGAAGAGCAGGCACACCAGCGTGAAGATCGCGACACGCGCGATGATGCTCGAGAGTTTCCTTCTCATGGTGGCGGCTGCCCCCCGCGCCAGAAGTAGCGAGGCGGCTCGGGAGGGTTCTTCGTGGTCGGGAAGTAGTTGGCCCACCATGGGTTTCCGGTGGCCACGTTGGTGCGGATCTCGTTCGGCGCCGCGCCCCAACCGGTGTCGGTGACCAGCGCGCGCACCGGGAAGTTCGCGCTCGGGTCGGGTAGCGAACCGCAGCTGGGTCTACCGCCCGGCCCGCCGGTGGCGTTGACCTTCGGAAGGTGCTTCGGGAACCGGTACGGGTCGTCGCCGAAGAGCAGCGCAGCGTCGAGAATCACCGAATACCCATTGCCGCCCAGCGCATCTCGGCCACCGTGGTCGACATACCACTGCGCCCCCTGAAACAAGCACGTGTAGGTCGGCGAGTACTTGTTGAACAGAGTCAAGGTCGGGTCGAGCAGGCTCATCGACCGCACGATGTTGGGTTCGTTTCTACCGATCACGTTGATACCGGTCTGGCTGAAGCCGATCGCGGACAGCAGTAGCGAGTCGAGCGACCGCTGGTTTTCGGTGAGGGTGGTGCTGGTGGTTGCCGCGGAATCGAGGATGGACAGGATGTCCTGCGCGGCATCGGAATAGATAGCAGTGGTTTTGCCGAACAGCTGCCAGTCCCGGTGGATGGTGTCCATGCGCGGGTTGACGGTGAGCAGCAGATTGTTCGAATCGGTGATCGCCTGTCCGAGCCGGTCGCCCTTACCGCGCACCGATTGCGCGAAGGCCGACAGGATCGCATTCAGCTTGGCCGGGTCGAGCGCCTGGACCACCGATTGCAGGTTTTCGAAAACCGTATTCACCTCGACGGTGACATTGCGTGAGCGCACCACCGCCCCGGGCTTCAACGGGGTGTGGCTGGCCTGCTCGGGCACGATCAGGTTGACGTACTTGGACCCGAACGCGGTGGTCGACTTGATCTCGGCCTCGAGGTTGCTCGGCAGATACTTGAACGAGCCGGGATCCATCTTCAGTTGCAGCTGAGCCGCTTTCACATCGGTGCCGATCGAGGCGACCGTGCCAACCTGCACCCCGCGCAACTTCACCTTGGCGCCCGGTTCCATCACCAGCCCGGCCCGATCCGACACCAACGTGAGCGGGACGAAGTCCTGAAACTTTCCGGAGAACGAACCGGCGGTCACCACGATCAGCCCACCGATCAGGATGAATAACGTCGGCGCCCACCAGATCGGGTCGATCCTGCTGGCGCGAACTCTATTTGGTCTACCGGGTCCGCTTTCCCTGTGGTTGCTCATTGACTATCCGGACAGGTTGAAGTTGCCGGACTGCCCGTAGACGGACAGCGAGATCATCAGGCAGACGAACGCCGTGACGATCATCGAGGACCGCACTGAACGACCGACGGCCTCCCCCACTCCGGCGGGACCACCTGTCGCGTTAAAGCCGTAATACGTGTGCACGACCATCACACCCGTCGCCATCGTCAGCGCCGAGAGGAACGACCACATCAAGTCGTTGGGACGCAAGAAGGTGGAGAAGTAGTGCTCGTACACGCCTCGTGACTGGCCGTAGGCATAGATCGTGAGGAACTTCGCCGCGATGAACGACATCAGCACCGCGACGGCGTAGAGCGGAATGACGACCAGGACGCCCGCGATGATCCGCGTGGAGGCCAGATAGGTGATCGAGCGAATGCCCATGACTTCCAGCGCATCGATCTCCTCGTTGATGCGCATCGCACCCAGCTGTGCCGTTGCACCCGCGCCGATGGTGGCCGCCAGGGCTAGCCCGGCCGTGCAGGGCGCGATCATCCGGACGTTCAAAAACGCCGACAGAAATCCGGTCAGCGCTTCTACGCCGATGTTGGACAGCGTGTCGTAGCCCTGCACCGCGACCAGCGCACCGGTGGTCAGGGTCAAGAACCCGATGATGCCGACGGTGCCGCCGATCACCGCCAGTGCGCCGGTGCCCATGCCCATCTCGGCAATCAGCCGTAGCAACTCGTTGGGGTAGCGCCGAACCGCGTCAACGGTGGCCGCCAACGACTTCCCATAGAACTCGGTCTGCTCTCCCAGCTTGCGGGTAGAGGCCACCAGCTTCGGGCCAACAGCCTCCAGCCATGACGGACCGCGTGTGAGAGCGGTCATTTGGCGGTCACTTTCACCCCGAGCGCGGTGGTCACGATGTTGATGAAGAACAACGCCATGAAGGAGAAGACCACCGTCTCGTTGACCGCGTTACCGACGCCGGTCGGGCCACCGCCCACCGAAAGGCCCTTGTAGCAGGCGATCAGGCCGGCAGACAGCCCGAACAGGGTCGCCTTGATCAGCGAAATCACCACCTGCGGAAGACCGGTGACCAGTGTCATGCCCGCGATGAACGCGCCGGGCGTGACGTGTTGCACGAAGACCACGAAGATGTAGCTGCCCGTCAATCCGGTCACCGCGACCACCGAGTACAGCAGCACCGCGACGAAGGTGGCAGCAATGATGCGCGGAACAACCAGTGCCTGAACCGGGTTGACGCCGATGACCTTCATCGCATCGATTTCCTCACGGATGGTGCGAGCACCCAAATCGGCGCACATGGCGGTCGACCCGGCACCCGAGACCACCATCGCCGTGACAACCGGTCCGACCTGGGTCACCGAGGCCAGCCCCGCCCCTGCACCGGACAAGTCTCCTGCACCAATCTCAACGAGCAGAATGTTGAGGACGAACACGATCAGCACCGTGTAGGGAATCGAGAGCATGATCGTCGGAAAGATCGACACCCGCGCGACGAACCAGATCTGCTCAAGAATCTCGCGCCAGGCCCACGGGCGGCGCAGCGCGGTCACCAATGCCTCGGCGCTGAGCATGAAAAACTCACCCAGCGCATTCATCGGCTTTGCGATGGCGGTGCCGTTCACAGGACCTGCCCAGAGCACCGACGACCCATTCGACTCATGCGGCCCCCATTTTCGTAATGCTTTTTACTCGTATGTAACTAGCCGGCCCGGAAGGGTCGGCTTTGTTTACACGTGGACCGCATCGTCTGTTTGTACACATGGAACATCGCAGCAATTTACGGGCAAAGCTATGCCCGGCGTCAGGGTTGCAATCAACCAGAAGAAATCTGGCAGACGCCGGTAACGTCCGACGGACGTTCGTGACGAACCCGCTGGTGGGGCCGAATCCCGGAGCTGCAGGGCGCACGGAGGCGCGCGGCGGCGCCCCGGCCAGCGGGCCGCGAAGCCTTCGATCGCGAGGTCGTGGCGGCGGCGGCAGGAATCGATAAAAGGCCGCTCGCCCATGCCGATACTGAAATCGCCGCGCGAAATTCTTTCCGTCATCTCGAAACCCACTTGAGCATTCCCGGCCACCGTCGGCGTGCGGTTATTGCCGCCGCTCGCCACGGTTCGGCGAACCGTGGCCCAAATCAAGAGTTCCGTTCAGAATGAACAGAAATCACGTTGCTGGGCGCCGGCTATGTCGGTCGAGTGTGCGTTCTCGGCAACGAGTGTGCAGCCCCGGCCGCGACACGCCGAGCGATGCCGGCGTGGGCGCACACTCGAATCCCTGGCCGCACAGTCGAAGCTAGCCGACGTTGGTGCCACCCTCGGCGATCCGGCGCACCGCCTTGAGGAACACGTCGATCTCCTCGAACGTGTTGTAGAAGGCGAACGACGGGCGAACCGTTGCCTCCAGGCCGTACCGACGCAAAATCGGTTGGGCACAGTGGTGTCCGGCACGCACCGCGATCCCTTCGGCGTTGAGCGCCTTACCGACCTCGAGCGGCTCGTGGCCGGCCAGCACGAAGGACAGCACGCTGGCCTTCTCGTCCGCGGTACCGACCAGGCGAACGCCGGGGATGTCGGCCAGGCGCGGGGTCGCGTAGTCGAGCAGCGCGTGCTCGTAGGCCGAGATACGTTCGATCCCAACGCGTTCGACGTAGCGCAGCGCCTCGCCCAGACCGACAGCGTCGGCGATGTTGCCGGTGCCGGCCTCGAACTTGTTCGGAAGCCCTTGGTAGAGCGAGCGTTCCAGCGTGACATCGGCGATCATGTTGCCGCCACCCTGCCACGGCGGAGTCTCGGCCAGCGCCTCCTCGGAGCCGTACAGCACCCCGATCCCGGTCGGGCCGTAAATCTTGTGGCCGGAGAAGGCGAAGAAGTCCACGCCGAGCTCCGCGACGTCG
This sequence comes from Mycobacterium sp. 050272, assembly GCF_039023525.1. Lineage (NCBI taxonomy): Bacteria > Bacillati > Actinomycetota > Actinomycetes > Mycobacteriales > Mycobacteriaceae > Mycobacterium > Mycobacterium sp. 050272. The sequence goes on from NZ_JBCHKV010000005.1 coordinate 180,791, forward strand.
ACCGGAATGTGCGGAATCGACTGCGCGCCGTCGATCAGCACCCGCGCCCCGTACCGGTGACCCAGCGCAACGATTTTCTCCACCGGCGTCACCGTGCCCAGCGCATTCGAAACCTGAGTGGCCGCAACCAGTTTCGTCTTGGGTCCCAGCAAGTCCTCGAATTCCGAGAGCAGCAGGTTACCGGCATCGTCGACCGGCGCCACTTTCAGGACCGCCCCGGTCTGTTGCGAAAGCAGTTGCCACGGAACGATATTGGCGTGGTGCTCTAAGTGCGTGATGACGATCTCGTCGCCGGGGCCCAGATGCTTGCCGCCCCACGCGTAGGCCACCAGGTTGATGGCCTCGGTGGTCCCCCGCACGAAGATGTTCTGCTCGGCCTTGGGTGCACCGATGAAGCGCCGCACGGTCTCGCGCGCCTCTTCATACGCATCGGTGGCGCGAGCCGCCAATTCGTGTGCGGCCCGGTGAATGTTGGAGTTCTCGTGGGCGTAGAAGTAGGCCAGCCGGTCGATCACCACCTGCGGCTTCTGAGTGGTGGCGGCGTTGTCGAACCAGATCAGCGGCTTTCCGTTGACCGTCTCCTTGAGGATCGGGAAGTCGGCCCGTATCGCGTTGACGTCGAACACCTCGTGGTCGTCCGGCAATACCGGGACCGGATCGGCCTCCGACAAGGAAGAGGTCAGGAAGTGGTAGTTGACCTCGTCGCCCGCGGGCACAGCTACCGGAACCGGGTCGACCCAACCGATGTCGGGCACCGACGGCGCCGTCGTCGGCCACTCGGTCCCCGAATACGGCACCGAGCCGCGGGGCGCCACCGGAGCACTGGGCCTCGCGCCGGCCAGTACACCCGGCTGCGTCGAGACGATGCCCTCGGTGGGCACCGCGAACGCACTGAGATCGGCAACCCCGGGCGGCACGTACGGATCCGCGGCACCGGCCGTCGTCCAGGCGGCCGAGGGCGCCGCCGTGGTGTCGGGCACGCTGCCACGCGGGGCGACGGGCACCGCCTGGGGCAGACCGTCGGGCCCCGGCGAAGTCGGAGCCGGAACGTAGATGTCGGTGAAGCCGAGGGGCGGAACCTGTGTCGGGAACGGATCCGACGAACCGGCGGCAGTCCTAACCGCCGAGGCCGCGGCCGTAGTGTCCGGCAGGTTTCCGCGCGGGGCGACCGGCGCCGTCTGCGGCGGGGTGTCCGGACCGGGCCGGAAACGCGCCGCATACAGCTGCGTGGCCAGGGCCGCGAGCTCCGCGGCGCTGACGGGCAGGTCGCTTTCGGCGTCTACCGACCGGTACTCACTTGTACTCATGGAACTGGTCCACAGCCACACCGTCGAGGACGGCGAGCGCGTCGTCGGTCAGAACAGCCAGGGACGTGTACAGCGTGACCAGGTAGCGGGCGATCGCCGACTGGTTGATCCCGGTGAACCGCACCGACAACCCCGGCGCCTGCTCACCAACCAGGCCCGGCTGGAACAGGCCCACCACACCCTGACGCTCTTCGCCGGTGCGCACCAGCAGGATCTTGGTCTTGCCGTCTTCCAGCGGCACCTTGTCCGACGGAATGATCGGGATGCCGCGCCAGGTGATGAACTGCGCGCCGAACAGGCTGACGACCACGGGCGGCACGCCGCGGTAGGTGGCTTCGCGGCCGAACGCGGCGACGCCCTGCGGGTGGGTCAGGAAGAAGCTCGGCGTCTTCCACACCCGCGTGATCAGCGAGTCCAGATCATCCGGCGTCGGGGCGCCACCGAGCGTTTCGATCGTCTGCTCCGGGGTCGCCTGTGCCAGCAACCCGTATTCGGGGCTGTTGATCAGCTCGAATTCCTGGCGCTCTTTGATCGTCTCGATGGTCAGCCGCAGCTGTTGGGTGATCTGGTCGTGCGGGCTGGAGTACAGGTCGGAAACGCGGGTGCTCACGTCGAGCAGCGTGGAAATCGTGCGCAGCGTGTATTCGCGCGGGCTGGTCTCATAGTCGACGAAGGTCTCGGCGAGTGGCGTGTCCAGCGAGGCGCCCTCTTGGGCGGTCACGGCCACCCGCTCGGGGTTGACGACGCGGTTGACCCGGTAGATACCGGCCTCGACCGGCACCCAGCTCAGCAGGTGCAGCAACCACCGGGGGGTGATCGTCGAGAGCTGCGGGACGGTTTTGGTCGCATTTGCGAGCTGCCTGGCACCGAGGTCGCCGAGTGCCTGAGACTCGTTCTGAGCCGACGTCATCTTGATCCTTCCGTCGTGGAGTACCTGCGCGGGTGTCGAGCCAACGAGGGCCACCTGCCGCCAGCGCACCGCTGAGCCGAGGCAATCGTAAGACTCACCGGGGTTTTTTCAACCGCAGTTCGAGGCGCTATCGGGCAGGCAAACCCGCAGCGGATGTTGCCCTATAGTGGACGCATGCACCACGCTGCACAGCTGCGCCCCATCCCTTCGCGCTGCCTTGCCGTGGACTGTTGTCGCTGTTGTTGATTCCTGACGACCCCAAATCTGACGTTCTAATCGTCGCGCTTTTATCCCGCTAGCGGGCGGACCGGCCCGCGCGTACCGAGGCGCGCCGCCCCAGTCGACAGCTTGCAGGAAGAACAGCGATTCATGACCGTGCTATCCCTATCCGGCCGCACATTGGCGCCGGTGGCCATCCGACAACGCATCACCGGCCGACCGGCCGAAGAACTGCCGCATATGACGCGCTACCGCGGTGGCACCTACTCCCACACCGTGGACACGATCGTGTTCAGCGACGGCAGCACCGCGCGAACCGACCTGATCCGCTTGCACCCCAATCTGCGCGCCTATTCGCTGGACTTCGCGGGCATCGCACCACACCTGCCGTCGCGCTATCGGTTGGGGAGCTGGTCCGCTTTGCAACACCTGCGCAGCCGCGACTGCGAAGCCGAGGTGGATTGGATTCTGCGCCATTCCTATCCGATGCGAACGACCGCCGACCTCAGTCGGCGGTTGCGCCAGGCCGGTTACCCACTGGGACACGCGAATCTCGAGGAACACGAAGCGATTGCCGCTACGCAGGCTGCGATCTGGTACCTGACCAATGGCCTGGCTCTGGATACTCAGCCGCTGAATGTTCCCGTCGCCGTACACGGGGTACCCGGTCCGGTGATGACGTTCGAATTCGACGGCCAACCACAACTCGGCGGCTACTCGGTCTGGACCACCTCCGATCACGCCGTCTCTGTAAGACTACAAAAATCCATCGATAATGTTGACTGGCAAGATGTTTCGGGATCCAAGCTGACCACCGACGCGGCCATGGGCCGCTACGAACGCACACTGGGAATCGGCAGCACCCTGTCGAGCAGCAGCCACGGCCACCGCGGACGCGGCTATCGCTACTACCGACTCATCACCGACGCCGAGCCCGGCACCACACCGCCGATCGGCCACGTGGACTTCCGGCTCACCGGAACTCGGCACTACCGCAACGCCGAGGGCGTCGTACATCTGTACAACTACCTGCTTTCTGGAGCTTTGAGGTCCATAGCCCCGTCCGACGAACAGGTGCTCGTCGATACCCAGGCCATCGCCGGACCCGAACTCATCGGGCCGTTCCGGGTGCGAATTCCCTTGACGCTCAACGTGGGAGACGGTCACTCGTTGGTCGATGCCGACGGCTTTGCCATCGAGGGAACCGTGCACCCGGGTAACGACTTCTACATGCGTCCGGCATCCGGCACCTCGGCGACGACGTTGACCGCCTCGACGCCGCACCGAATCGCCGGACGAGTGCTGACCGGACTGGCGCCCGAGTCGGCCGATCAATTCACTCCGGTCGCGCTCGCCGTACCAGCCGACGTTGCAATCCACCTCGACATTCGCTGGAATGGCGACTGTGACCATCGCTGAGAACATCACCCAACTTGTTGGCAACACTCCCCTGGTCCGGCTGAACCGGGTCACCGACGGCGCAGGTGCGACGGTCGTCGCCAAGCTGGAGTCCTTCAACCCTGCCGCCAGCGTCAAGGACCGCATTGGCGTGTCTCTGATCGATGCGGCCGAGGCCGCCGGCCTGATCCGGGAAGACACCATCATCCTCGAGCCGACCAGCGGGAACACCGGAATTGCCCTGGCGATGGTGGCCGCGGCCCGCGGCTACAAGCTGGTGCTGACGATGCCCGAGACGATGAGCGTCGAGCGGCGCAAGGTGCTGCGGGCATATGGTGCCGAAATCATCCTGACCCCCGGTTCGGAGGGTATGCCGGGGGCCATCGCCAAGGCCGAGGAACTGGCCAAGACCGACCAGCGCTATTTCATTCCGCAACAATTCGAAAACCCCGCCAACCCGGAGATCCACCGCAAGACCACGGCCGAAGAGGTGTGGCGTGACACCGACGGCAAGATCGACTTTTTCGTCGCGGGGGTCGGCACCGGGGGCACCATCACCGGAGTCGCCCAAGTCATCAAGGAGCGAAAGCCCTCGGTTCAGTTCATCGCGGTGGAACCGGAGGCGTCGCCGGTGCTGTCCGGCGGCCAAAAAGGCCCCCATCCGATTCAGGGCATCGGGGCCGGGTTCATCCCACCGGTGCTGGACCTCGATCTCATCGACGAGGTCATCGCGGTCGGCAACGACGAGTCGATCAACCTGGCCCGCCGGCTGGCCCGGGAAGAGGGGCTGCTGGTCGGCATCTCGTCGGGTGCTGCCGTGGTAGCCGCGCTTCGGGTGGCCCGCCGCCCGGAGAACGCCGGCAAGCTGATCGTCGTCGTGCTGCCGTCCTTCGGCGAGCGCTATCTGAGCACTCCGTTGTTCGCGGATTTGGCCGACTAGTAATGCTGGCAGCGATACGGCAGGACATTCGGGCCGCAATCGAGCGGGATCCGGCCCGGCCGTCGGCGCTGCAGGTGATTTTCGCCTACCCGGGCGTGCACGCCATTTGGGGGCATCGGATCAGCCATTGGCTGTGGCACCGCGGCGCGCGGGTCGCCGCCCGCATCATGGGCGAGCTCATCCGTATCTTCACCGGGGTCGAAATCCATCCCGGCGCAACGCTGGGCAGCGGATTGTTCATCGACCACGCGACCGGCGTGGTGATCGGCGAGACCGCCGAAATCGGCGACGACGTCACCATTTACCACGGCGTCACGCTCGGCGGTATCAGCACGGATCCCGGCAAAAGGCACCCCACTATCGGCGACCGGGTGATTATCGGCGCCGGGGCCAAGGTTCTCGGCCCGATCAAAATCGGCGAAGACAGCCGTATCGGCGCCAATGCCGTTGTGGTCAAAGAGGTTCCGTCGAGCAGCGTGGTTGTCGGGGTGCCTGGCCAGATCGTCAGCCGATCCGGACCGGGCGGTGAGGACGATTCACTGCCCGATCTGGTGGGGGTGAGCCTGCAGCAATTGCTCACCCGCGTTGCCAAACTCGAGGCTCAAAGCAGCAGCCCGCAAAGCGGCCGCGTCATCCGGCCTCCCGAAAAGGGGGTTTGGAACGGCGAGGACTTCTCGATCTGAGCGTCGAGTTGACGACAACAGCCGACAGCGTGAGCGCGATTTAAATCACTTGTACCCCAAACCTTTTGCTACACGCCCGATCAAATAGACTGAACTGATGCAACAGTTCCCGCGGCGCCTCGTCGATCGGCGCTGCCGCGCGGCGCACTGTTGCCATTGAGGTCCCCGCGCCATTCGGCGCGTCGTCCAATTTGCTTGCCTCTCATGCTCTTCGATGAGCTACCACTCATTAGGCGTTAGAACGCCTACCGGACACCATATTTCAACTCAGGAGATCGACATGACTGAAACCCTCGCGAGTCAGCCACACCTCAGCCCGGGGCGCAAGCCGGACATCCGGGCCCTGGACACCGCAATCGGCATCCTCGTCGGCTGGCGCCGATACAGCGCTAACGCCGCATTTCGGGAGCTGATCTCGGTCAGCGAGCGGCACCGCGCCCCCATCTTCGCCCTGGCCGGCGCCCTGGTCAGCCTGGCCAGCGGGGAGGATGATATCAAGGGCGACATCGCCGCCCAGCTCGCCGCCGAGCGTGAGTGGGGCCTGACTTACCTGCTGTGAAGCTCGACCTGCGCGAATGAGTCGATCCAACGATGCGGCGGCCGCGGGGAATTGGGCTCTCCAGCTCGGGCCACCCCCAGCACCGACCAGCCGGCCGCGTCGTCGAGTTGGCGGGCAGGCCAATCGCGTACGCGATCCTGATATAGGACGCGCTCTCCCGCATGGCCCCGACCAAGGTCGGGCTGCGGCGATTCGCTCGGCCTCGAACTGCACCTTTTCGGTGTCGCCGGGATAGCGCGGCGAGCACCTCCGCGAAGCGCTCCGACCGCAACCCAACTGCAGCGATGGGCCATATCGTGGCCCGGCACTCGGTGCGAGAACTAGATTTTGGCTCGGCCAGACCTAATGGCCTAATAGGAGGCCTCGACTCAGGTGGCTCCCAGGATGGACTCGGACCACCAACGCACAAATTCGGAATGATTAGGCGTGCAGCAAACACCTTATCGGCGTACGCTTCCCGCGCGGAACGGTGAAAAGCTCATTAAGGGGCACACGTTGAAATGACAACATTGGCTGAGTTGCGCCAGTTGGTGCGGGAATCCGAACCGGCCGACTGGCATAAAATCGAGGAAAGCGACAATTACAAAAGCCGGTTCGATCACACCACACTCGTGTACAAGTCTGACATCGACCTGACCATCTGCTACGGGTTGCGCTTTGGCTCCCCGACCCGGTCTGACACCGAATTCGGATGGTCCGCAGTCTTCCCCGACAGCTCGGTGCTCATCGCGAGCGCCGACGTCTTCTGGCGGGGATCACTAGTCGACCGCGTCGACTACGCCAACGTCGACGGCGGCCGCGCAATCCTGCCGATCGGCGCGGGTTTCGACGGCCTCGACATCACCAGCTGGGATCGCGACGCCGCGCGGGTTCTCCACAACCAAAAAAATGGCGCTTCCAGAGCTTTCAGCGACTTCTACGATCGAGTGCCTTTCCGCGTCATTTGACAGCGGGCTTTTGGCAAACGTCTGACCGTGGCGGTCACTGTAATCCGGAAGCCGGTTCGCGCCATCGCTTATTCTCTTTGCTCTGATAGGCAACCACAGCATCGCGAATCTAGTAGGATTCGCTGTGCCGCAACGGCTTTCACTAGGGGCCGGCCGCGAGCTACGACTAGACCGGTAACTACGCGGGTTGTTGGGTCAATCCGACGATCGCCGCGAGCCGGCCCTGGACACGTTCGAGATCGGCCGCGCAAGGCAGTTCGGCCGCGACGCGCGTGATGGCCGCCTGGATATCGGAGGCATCGATGTTGAGCTCACCGCTGGCCGCGACGTGGGTCGCCACCGCGGCCACCGCGTTGTCGGGCATGCGCCGCCGCAGCAGCGCCAACAGCGGGACGTAGTCGGCGTACGGCACACCCTGCGGGTAGCCGGCGCGAATGACAGCGTCGAATGTGGTCACCAATCCGGTCAACGGCACCGCCCGACACCACCCTCCTGCCGTCATGTGCGGTCACACACGAGTGAGACGGGCCAACCGTACGCATCGCTATTTAACTGACGGTGACGTAAACGCACCATGCTCTGTACACCCGTCAAATTTCGAACCATGGATATCGAGCCCCCTGTTGCCGGCGCTCCCGAGCACGCTGGACTGCAGATGCGCCGTTGCCTGCTCCCCCGGGTGGACTCGAACCACCAACCCTTCGGTTAACAGCCGAATGCTCTGCCAATTGAGCTACAGGGGATTAACCTGGCCCGCGCGAAATCTGGCGCGGATCGCTGGACGACTCTAGCGTACTGGCCCGGCCGCGCCCAAGTTCGCCGGCCGGCCGTGCGCGCCCAGCTAGACCGATCGGGCGCGCACGCACCGCGCCGAGTGAGGCAGGATGGACCCATCCGCACCGCGTGGGGAGGGACGCTTTGATCCGCTATGTCGTCGTGCTCGGACTGGGCTACGTGCTGGGCTCGAAAGCCGGCCGCCGCCGATACGAGCAGCTCGTCGGTACCTATCGCGCGCTGACCAGCAGTCCGATGGCCCGTTCGATGATCGAAGGGGGGCGGCGCAAGATCGCGAACACGATCTCGCCCGACGCGGGTTTTGTCACCGTGGCCGAGATCGACAACGAGACGGCCGTCGTGCAGCGCGAGGTCGAGCGGCCGGCCGACGAGGCCCTCACGCCGTCAGATCGTCGCCGCTAGCCTGCTCCAGCAGGCTGCGCCGGTAGGCCTCCATGGCAACCAGGTCGCCGAACAACGCGTGGTACTCGTCGCCCTGGTCGATCGGTGACATGCGCTGCAGCTTGGACTTGACCTCGGCGATCTGGCGGCCCATCCAGACTTCCTGCAGACGCGCCAGTACCCCGGCGATGTAGCGGGGCAGCTTCTCGTCATCAACAGAGACGGCCTCCACGCCGAGCTCGTTGATCAGTCCGGCTGTCAGGGTCGAGGTGGTCTGGCGGCGCACCGTGTCGATCCACTGCGCGCCGGTGATGCCGGTCGACGTGCCGCCGGCCGCGTCGATGGCCGCGCGCACGGCCGCGTACCCGGGGTGGGTGAAGCTCTCGACGGTCAGCGTGTCGAACACCGGGCCGGCGAACGCCGGGTACTGCAACGCCGACTTGAGCGCCTCGCGCTGTGGCCACAACGTCGGGTCCTTGGGGTCGGGACGGGCGGCGGGCTCGGCCGGCGCGCGTCGGGCCGGCTGCTCGGCGCCGCGGCGGGGGCCGGGCGTCGAGCCGGACGGTGTCGCCGGCGCCTTGGACTTCTTGGCCTCGGTCCGCACTCGGTCGATGACCTGCGCGACGTCGTCCCAACCCACCCAGCCGGCGAGCTGGCGGGCGTATTCGTCACGCAGCGTGGAGTCCTTGATCTGGCCCACCATCGGCACACAGCGACGCAGCGCGGCGACTCTGCCTTCGGCGTTGTCCAGGTCGAACTCGGCGATCGCCGTGCGAATCGCGAACTCGAACAACGGAGTTCGTCGCGCCACCAGGTCGCGCAGCGCGCCGTCACCGGACGCCAGCCGTAGATCGCAGGGATCCATACCGTCCGGGGCGACCGCGACAAACGACTGCCCCGCGAGATTCTGCTCGCCGCCGAAGGCCTTGAGCGCGGCCGCGCGGCCGGCCTCGTCGCCGTCGAAAACGTAGATCAACTCGCCGCGGAAGAAACTGTCGTCCATCATCAGCCGGCGCAGCATGGACAGATGCTCGTCGCCGAAAGCGGTGCCGCACGACGCGACCGCCGTGGTGACCCCGGCCAGATGCATCGCCATCACGTCGGTGTAGCCCTCGACGACGACGGCCTGGTGTCCCCGGGCGATGTCGCGCTTGGCCAGGTCGATGCCGAACATCACCGACGACTTCTTGTACAGCAGCGTCTCGGGCGTGTTGACGTACTTGGCTTCCATCGGGTCGTCGTCGAACAGCCGCCGCGCCCCGAACCCGATCACCTCGCCGGCCGAGCTGCGGATCGGCCACAGCAGCCTGCGGTGGAAGCGGTCCATCGGCCCACGGCGCCCCTCCCGGGACAGGCCGGCTGCTTCCAGCTCCTTGAACTCGAAACCCTTGCGCTGCAAATGCTTTGTCAGCTTCTCCCAGCCCGACGGCGCGAATCCGCAGCCGAAGCGACGGGCGGCCTCGGCGTCGAAGTTGCGCTCCTTCAGATACTGACGTGCCGGCGCCGCCTCGTCGGACTCCAGCTCCGCGGCATAGAACTCGGCCGCGGCGGCGTTGGCCGCGATCAGCCTGCTGCGACTGCCGCGATCGCGCTGCACGTTGGTGGCCGCGGCGCCGGTGTAGGTGATCGTGTGGCCGATCCGGTCGGCGAGCAGTTCGACGGCTTCGACAAAGCTGACGTGTTCGATCTTCTGGATGAACGCGTATACGTCGCCGCCCTCACCGCAGCCGAAGCAGTGGAAGTGGCCGTGGTTGGGGCGGACGTGAAACGACGGGGACTTCTCGTTGTGAAAGGGGCACAACCCCTTCAGCGAGTCGGCTCCCGCGCGGCGCAGCTGGACGTAGTCGCCGACGACTTCCTCGATGCGGGCGCGTTCACGGATGGCGGCGATATCACGATCGGAGATCCGGCCAGCCATCGGCTCAGTCTAGGACGCCGGATACGGCTGTCCCATCAAACCCGTGACGACCAGGTCAGCTGGCCGGACCGATCACGCCGCACGCCACGCGCTCCATCGCCATGTCACTGTCCTGCACGCCGTGCAGCATCAGGGCCGTCCTGTTGCCCGCCAGCAGCTCGTCCCTGGTGAACGCGTCGGTCGTGGTCACCAGGTAAGCCGAGCCGTCCTTGCGCACATCCAGCGACGACAAGTCGCCGCTTTCGGGCTTTCCGGTGTGTCCCGGTGCTTGGTAGTGGCCACCCGCCGACAAGAAGTTCCCGGGCGCACCGCCGGTCGGGGCCACCGAGTTCGGCTCGCACTTGCCGATCTCATGCACGTGCATGCCGTGCAGACCGGGCGCCAGAATGCCTGGGGTGTCCGTCTTGACGGTGATCGTGACGTATCCGTCGGTGAAGTCGAAGGTGGCCGTGGCGACCTGCTTGCCGTCGGGCGCTTTGAGTTGAGCCGAGAGGGCTTGGCCGCTGGGCGCCGGACCCGATGTCGTCGACGAGCTCGGGGACCCGCTGAGCACCGGTGGCGTGGTACCCGGCTGGGTGCTCGCATGCTGGGGCGAACTGCACGCGGTCATGGCCACGATCGGCATCGAGAACAGGGCGGCGGCAACGGCGGTGTTTCTGCGCATGCCCGCAGCCTAACGGGTGGCACAAGACCGTTACGGGCTCGCCGGGCTGGCATCGATTCGCTCCAGCCGGCCTTCGGTGAACGAGGCGATCTGATCGATGATCACCCGCAACCGGGCGCCGTCGTCGGCTGCGGTGGTGAATGCCGAGGCAAAGAAGGGGTCAAGCGTGCGGGGAGCTCCGGCGTACAACCACTGCGCCACTTGATGAATGCGGTCGCGCTGCCGAGCCTGAGTCTCCAGATGACGCGGGTCGGACATGATGAACTGCAACGCCAGAATCTTCAACAGCGCGACCTCGGCCCGCACCAAGTCGGGCACCTGCAAGTCGGCTTGGAAACGCACCAGCGGCCCGGCACCCGCCGCCGCGCGCGTAGTCGCGATCGCGGCCGAGGCGAATCTGCCCACCAGTTCACTGGTCAACTGCTTGAGGGCGACCGACGCGGCCAGCGTCGCGTCGTACTTGCCGACCGCAGCGACCACCGGCAGCCCCGACAGCCGGCGCGCGGCCGCCATGAAATCGTCGGCGCTTACCCGGGAGAACTCGCTCTCCCCCAGCTTGGCCAGCGCCGCGGCCTCGTCATCGTCGGCGAGTACCCGCAAGTCGATGCGCTGTGAGACGACACCGTCCTCGACGTCATGCACCGAGTAGGCGACGTCGTCTGCCCAGTCCATCACCTGCGCTTCCAGACACACTCGGTCGCGCGGCGCCCCCGCGCGCATCCACTCCGCAACCTCGCGGTCCTCTTCGTAGAACCCGAATTTGCGGACACCGTCACGACGTGTCCACGGGTATTTCGTGACCGCATCCAGCGAAGCGCGGGTCAGGTTCAGCCCCGCGCTATTACCTTGCTCGTCAAGCACTTTGGGCTCAAGGCTGTTGAGTATGCGAAAGTTCTGGGCGTTGCCTTCGAACCCGCCGTACTCGTCGGCGATCTCGTTGAGCGCGCGCTCGCCGTTGTGTCCGTAAGGCGGGTGGCCGATGTCGTGCGCCAGCCCGGCGAGCTCGACGAGGTCCAGATCGCATCCCAGCCCGATCGCCATGCCGCGCCCGATTTGCGCGACCTCGAGCGAGTGCGTCAGCCGGGTGCGCGGGGTGTCCCCCTCGCGGGGCCCGACGACTTGCGTCTTGTCCGCCAACCGGCGCAGCGCGGCACTGTGCAACACGCGCGCCCGGTCCCGGGCGAAGTCGGTGCGGTGCTGACCTTCCGTGCCCGGCAGACCCGCGGTCTTCGGCGCTTCGGCAACCCGCCGTTGACGTTCGAAGTCGTCGTATGGGTCTTGCACGTTCGTGATCACCTTCTTAGTCACCGCAGCACAGTCTGCCAGGGAATGCCGGGACATGGCCCCGGTCTCCCCCGGCGCTAAATTGACCTATGCGCTTTGCCCGCTTCCTCGGCGTGATCCTGACGATGCTCGTCACCGGGCTGCTGGTGGCACCGGCCGCCGACGCACAGCCCCCGTTTCGGCTGCCGGGGTATGTCACCGATAACGCGGGCGCATTGTCACCGTCGGGCCGCACCGATGTGAGCGGAGCCATCGACAAGCTGTACAACAACCGCCACATCCGGCTGTGGGTGGTCTATGTCGACGACTTCTCCGGTCAGAACTCGGTGGCCTGGGCGCAGCGCACAATCCGCGAAAGCGACCTGGGTACCTACGACGCGCTGCTCGCGGTGGCCACCACCGCACGCGCGTATGCCTTCCTGGTGCCGTCCGGGGTGAAAGGCGTGACCCAAACTCAGGTGGACGAGCTGCGCCGCAACGAAATCGAACCCGCTCTGCGCGCAGGGGACTGGCGGGGTGCCGCGGTCTCCGCAGCGAATGGCCTTGATGCACAGCCGAATCCGGCGAACCGCTTCTGGCTGTTGGCCACCCTTGGTTTGGTCATCGTCGCGGTCGTGGCCCTGGTGTTCGTGATGCGCTATCGCCGCCGCCGGCGCCGCCGCGCCGATCTGGCCGCCGCACGCCGGGTGGACCCCACCAACCCGACCGCGCTGGCGGCCGTGCCACTGACCGCCCTCGACGACCTGTCGCGCTCGATGGTGGTGGAGGTCGACAACGCGGTACGCACCAGCTCCAATGAGCTCGCCCTGGCCGTCGACGAGTTCGGCACCGAGCGCACCGAACCCTTCACCCGGGCCATCAACAACGCCAAAGCCGCGCTATCCCAAGCCTTTACGGTCCGTCAGCAACTCGATGACGCCATGCCCGAGACGGCCGAACAACAGCGCGACCTGCTCACCCAGGTAATCGTGTCGGCGGCCACCGCCGATCGCGAGCTGGACGCACAGACCGCGGCGTTCGAGCAGCTCCGCGATTTGGTGGTCAACGCCGGCACCCGCCTGGATGCGCTCACCCAGCAGGTCGTCGAACTCACCAGCCGCGTCGAGCCGGCCGAACGGCGGCTGGCCCAGTTGAACAAGGAATTCGGCCCTGCGGCACTGACTTCGGTGTCGGGCAATGTCGTCACCACCAAGGAGCGGCTGGCGTTCGCCGACCGCAACATCAGCGCAGCGCGTGCGCTGGCCGCCAACGCCGTCAGTGGACAGCAGAGCGGTTTGGTCGATGCGGTGCGGGCGGCAGAGTCGGCGCTCGGGCAAGCTCGCGCGCTGCTCGATGCGGTGGACAACGCGGCCGCCGACATCCGGCGCGCCGTCGAGCAACTGCCCGCGGTGATGAGCGACATCCAGGCCGCCATCCAGCACGCCACCGCGCAGCTGCAGGGGCAGAACGCGAAAGCCCCGCATGCCGGCGAACTCGCGGCGGCCCGTGATGCCGCTATTCGAGCAGTCGACGCCACCGGCGGTCAATCGGCCGATCCACTGGGCACTTTCGCGCAACTGGCCAAGGCGGACTCCGACCTCAACCGGCTGCTGGCCACGGTGGCCAAGGAACAGGCGGACGCCGATCGGCTCAACCGTTCACTCGAACAGGCGTTGTTCACCGCGGAATCGCGGGTGCGCGGAGTCTCGGAGTACATCGACACCCGCCGGGGCAGCGTCGGGCCCGACGCTCGCACCCGCCTCGCCGAGGCCCAGCGGCATCTCGACGCCGCGCACGCCAAGCGGTCGACCAACCCGGCCGAGGCGATCTCGCACGCCAATGCGGCGTCGACACTGGCGGCCAATGCGCAGTCGCTGGCCAACTCCGATGTGGCCTCGGCCCAGCGTGCTTACACCCGCAGCAGCGGGGGCGACGCCGGCGCGATGCTGGGCGGGATCATCATCGGCGACCTGCTCAGCGGAGGCATGCGGGGCGGATTCGGCGGCTGGAGCTCGACGTCGTTCGGCGGCTCGTCGAACTCCTCGCCGGGCGGCTTTGACGGCGGCTTCATGGGCGGCGGCGGGCGGTTCTGAGTTCTGCACAGTAGTAGGGGCGCACCGATTGCTCGGTACGCCCCTACTACCCGAAATCTGTCAGGCCCAGCTGGACCCGACGGCGCTGTCGGTGCTGGCCATGTTGTTGCCCGCGGTCTGCACCTTCTGCCCGTGCTGGTTGGCCTGCTCGTAGATCACCTGGAAGTTGCGACCCAACTGGGTGATGAACTCCTGGCACGCCACCGAACCGGCGCCACCCCAGAAGTCGCCGGCAGCCAGCACATCGCGAACGATGGCCTGGTGCTCGGCCTCCAACGAAGCGGCCTGCGCGCGGATGAGGGCGCCGTGGGCGTCCACATCTCCGAACTGGTAATTGATCGACATCGTCTACGTCTCCAAGTGACTGGCTCGCCATCGCACGCATCGCGTGCGGGTCTTCCCTCTCAACCGGCCCACGGAGAATGCGGTACAACGCGGCCGGTTCGTGGCGCTTCGAAACGAGGTTCGGCGTCGCCTCCCCATTCGTTCCAATGCCCCCATTCCTTCTTTTCACTCATGCCGTCGGCAGCCGCCTCTGAATCCGGCCCGTCGATCGCCTTGCCAGCGGCGTCGGAGAGCTCTTCGCGCTCCGGTGCCCAATGGTCATAGTCGTCCGGCGGAACGGCCACGCCCCAACTGAGCGGAACCGTCAAGCGACCGAGCATGCCTGACTCACCCCGAACTGCCGCGACCGAATCGTTCGGCAGGGGTGAACCAAGAGGCAAAAGCATGACGCCCCCTTCCACACCCGAAACTCTGTTCACACAGACCCCAACGGCGCACAAATCGCCGCCGAGTATTTTTCATACTAAAGCAAAGCTAAGGACAATTGTCGGAGATTTACGGTTTTGTCGACGTTAATCATCAAAATTCGGCCCACCCGGCAACCTGGGAGTGCGGCCAGCTCGAGCCGCCCGGTCGCGGCATTGCCGGATGCGACGCTGGGAGGTGGCACGCCGCACCCGGCAGGCCAGCCGGCGTGAGCGCGAAAACCGTTGCTCGACAGGGATTCTGCGGGCCGTCGACAGGCTCATTCGTGGCAGCGGCCGCCGGCGCGACAGCCACCGACTCAGGCCCGTCAGACTCGACAACAGGACCAGCGCCCGACGATGAGGGTGGTTGCGGTACGCGTCTTCTGGCGAACATTGCGTGGCCGGAATCATTCGCGGCCGCAAACCGTACCTAATAGTTTGATTAAGCGGGTAACCGATGAATAGAAGTTGGCTGCATGTCGAGAAATTTGCGACACGCCCGATTCATTCGTATGACCGCCGCGGCAATTGCGCCCGGCTACGCTGCGGCCCCGTTCACGCGCCCTTTCTCGGCACCACCTTCGGCCGGGACTGCACCACGTGGGTCGCACTCGTTCCGGCCTTCCCCACCATTTCGGCCGGCTTGTCATGATCCGCGGCCACCCGCGCGGGCATCGGCATGCCGCTGGTGGATCCGACCGGCTCGGCCACGGCGCCGGACGCTCCCGCACCCGCCATCGCGGAGGTGGCGATCGGGGCCGGCGTCGAGCCCTGCCACACCGGGGGCACCGATATCGCGCCCACCAACCGCGCCCGGCCCAGACTGGCCGAGATGGACGAGCCCCAGCTCCCGTCGCCGCTCATCATTCTCATTGCCGGTGCGGTCGACCCGACCGTCTGCGATGCACCCGTCGCCGCCATGTTCGTCGCACCGGCCAACGACGTCACCGGCGCGGCGCCCTGGGTCAGCGCCATCATCGGCGGCAACGTGGTCGCCGGATACACCCCGATCTGGGCCACCGACATCAACGAGGAAACCGGCGTCGAGGTGACTATTGAGCCCACCTGGGTCAACGCGGACTGAATCGCGGTCACCGCCGACGAAAACCCCGGACCGAAAATCTGACCACCCACCGATGACAACGCCCCGGCGAATTGCGACGCCAGCGTGCTCAGCGGCGTCGTGAACAGGCCGGCCAGGCTCGACGGTGCCGAAGTGATCGACGGCAATGCCGCCATGACGGATTGCGCGCCGGCGTGATACCCGAACATCGCCATCACGTCCTGAAGCCACATCTCCATGTATTCGAATTCGGTGGCCGCGATCGCCGCCGTGTTCTGGCCCAGGATGTTCGTCGCGATCAACACCATCAGCTGGATGCGATTCGCGGCGATCGCCGCGGGAGGCACCGTCGCGGCGAATGCCGACTCGTACGACGTCGCCGCCACCCGGGCCTGCACGGCCGACATCGAGGCGTGCGCCGCCGCGGTGTGCAACCACTGCAAATACGGTGCTGCCGCCTGCGTCATCGATTCCGACGACGGACCCGTCCACTGTCCATTGGACGCCAGGCCCGAAACGACGGAGTCGAAGGACGACGCCGACGCCCACATGTCGGCGGCCAGGCCGTCCCAGGCAGCGGCCGCAGCCAACAGCGGCCCTGAGCCTGCACCTCCGTACATCAGGGCCGAGTTGATCTCCGGCGGCAAAAACGCGAAATTCAGAACCATCTACTACCTCGACACGACCAGCCGTTCCTACGGCCTTACCACTGCACCCCGACAGTCACCAGCGACTGGACACTGCGTATAAGACTAAGGCCGGAGCGTAGGGCAGCACTACACCTAAATGGCCCGGTTTGCCGAAATAGCCGATTGACGGCCGCTAGGCGCCCTTGAGTCGAACCGCCAGGTAGTCGGCGACAGCATCCATTGCCACCCGCTCCTGCGTCATGGCGTCGCGTTCACGCACAGTGACGGCGTTGTCCTCCAAGGAGTCGAAATCCACCGTCACACAGAACGGCGTACCGACCTCGTCCTGGCGCCGGTAGCGGCGCCCGATCGCACCGGCATCGTCGAAATCGATGTTCCAGGACTTTCGCAATTCGGCGGCCAGGTCCCGCGCCTTGGGACTCAGGTCGGCGTGCCGGGACAGCGGCAGCACCGCCGCCTTGACCGGGGCCAGCCGGTGGTCCAGGCGAAGCACGGTGCGTTTGTCCACGCCACCCTTGGCGTTGGGGGCCTCGTCCTCGGCATAGGCATCGATCAAAAACGCCATGAACGACCGGGTCAGGCCGGCCGCGGGTTCAATCACGTACGGCGTGTACCGAGTGTCGCTAGCCTGATCGTAGAAGGATAGGTCGGCACCGGAATGCTTTGCGTGCGTTGACAAGTCGAAATCAGTCCGGTTGGCGACGCCCTCCAGCTCACCCCACGGGTTGCCCTGGAATCCGAACTTGTACTCGATGTCGACGGTGCGGTCGGAATAGTGCGACAGCTTGTCTTTGGGGTGTTCGTACAGGCGCAGGTTCTCGGGGTTGATGCCGAGGTCGATGTACCACTGGTGTCGGGTATCGATCCAGTACTGGTGCCACTCTTTTGCGGTCGACGGCTCGACGAAGAACTCCATCTCCATCTGCTCGAACTCGCGGGTGCGGAAGATGAAGTTTCCCGGGGTGATCTCGTTGCGAAAACTCTTGCCGATCTGCCCGATGCCGAACGGCGGCTTGCGCCGCGCTGTCGTCACCACGTTGGCGAAGTTGATGAAGATCCCCTGCGCCGTCTCGGGCCGCAGGTAGTGCAGCCCCTCCTCGGTCTCGATCGGGCCGAGGTAGGTCTTGAGCATCATGTTGAATTCGCGCGGCTCGGTCCATTGACCCGGCTCGCCGGTCTCCGGGTCGCGGATGTCGGCCAGTCCGTTGGGCGGCGGATGCCCGTGTTTGGCCTCGTAGGCCTCGATCAGGTGGTCGGCGCGGTAGCGCTTGTGCGTGATCAGCGACTCCACCAGCGGGTCGTGGAACACCTCGACGTGGCCGGAGGCCACCCAGACCTGGCGCGGCAGGATGATCGACGAGTCGAGTCCCACGACGTCGTCGCGGCCGGTGACCACGGCGCGCCACCACTGCCGCTTGATGTTCTCCTTGAGCTCCACGCCCAGCGGCCCGTAGTCCCACGCCGACTTGGTGCCGCCGTAGATCTCCCCCGAGGGATAGACGAATCCACGCCGTTTGGCCAGGTTGACGACGGTGTCGATGACGGACGCCACGGGGTGGTCCACTCCCTTTCGGATCACTGAGGAGGCGGGGCGGCGAATCGTCGCCCGCGAAACATCAGCAATCGTATCGACCGGGCCGCAGTCTTTGACATGCGTCATCATGCATGTGACAGTGGAAGTCGTTCTCTATAGTGGGCACTCCACGTACCCGGCACTTCGAGGAGATGACGCTCGCATGGTGATGCCCTCCTCATCGCCGACAGCCGCCAACGGCTCACCGTCGGATCTGGTCGCCCACCGGCACGCCGAGGTGAGCGCCGGCGAGCACACTGCCTTCGCCGAATATCCCGAGCCACCGTCGCGAGAAGTCCTCGATGCCGCCGGTGAGCTGCTGCGGGCCCTGGCCGCACCGGTACGGATCGCCATCGTCTTGCAACTACGCGAATCCCAGCGCTGCGTGCACGAGCTGGTCGACGCGCTGAGCGTGCCACAACCGCTGGTCAGCCAGCATTTGAAGATTCTCAAGGCGGCGGGAGTGGTCGCCGGGGAGCGGTCCGGCCGCGAGGTGCTGTACCGACTGGCCGACCACCACCTGGCGCACATCGTCGTCGACGCCGTCGCCCACGCCAGCGAGGACACGCCATGACCCAACCGAGCGTCCGTTCCACCCGTCAGCGGGCGGCGATCTCCACGCTGCTGGAAACGCTCGATGAATTCCGCTCGGCCCAGGAGCTGCACGACGAGCTGCGCCGCCGCGGCGAGAACATCGGGCTGACCACGGTTTACCGGACGCTGCAGTCGATGGCGTCGGCGGGATTGGTCGACACGCTGCGCACCGACACCGGCGAGTCCGTCTACCGGCGCTGCTCGGAGCACCATCACCACCACCTGGTGTGCCGCCACTGCGGGTCCACCATTGAGGTGGGCGACCACGAGGTCGAGGAGTGGGCGGCGCAGGTCGCCGCCAAGCATGGCTACTCCGAGGTCAGCCACACCATCGAGATCTTCGGGACCTGCTCGGACTGCGGCCGCTAATCTTCGCCCGCGAGTGCCCGGCTGTCCGGGCGGTCGGCGTCTGACGCCCGGCTGGCCGGGCGCTCGGCGATTGAGGCCGTCAGGCCGTCAGGACGCGCCGTATCTGAGCGCCCGAGTCGAGCACCAACAGGATCAGGGTGCGCAGGGCGTCGTCGGCCAGGCCCGCGCCGGGGAAGTTGTAGCGCAGCATCACGTCCGCGGTCTTGGCCGCGCCCTTGCCGGAGTTGCGCTGCGCGGCCTTGTCGCTGACCTTCTCGACCACGGTCACATTGCCGAAGTTGCTGTTGTGCGCCTGCTTGGCCACCTGATCGCTGAGCTTCTTGGTCAGCGGCAGATCCCACGCCACCACCTGGGTCAGCGACACCAGGTCGAGTCCCTCGGCGATGTTCACCACCCGCAGCGACGCGAAGGTGCCGTCATGGTGCACCGTCAGCCCGCCGTCGGGTTCGTCCTCGACGGTCAGCACGTCGCGCAGAACCGACCCAAGGCGCTCTTGTAGAGATGGCATCAGGCGCTCCCAAACCGTCGGTTGCGGTCCGCGTATTCCTCGCAGGCCGCCCACAGGTCGCGACGGTCGTAGTCGGGCCACAGCTTGTCCTGAAAAATGTATTCGGCGTAGGCCGCCTGCCACAGCATGAAATTGCTGGAGCGCTGCTCCCCCGAGGTCCGCAGAAACAAATCCACGTCGGGGATGTCGGGCCGCTGCAGGTGATGGGCCACCGTCGCCTCGGTGATGCGCTCGGGATTCAGCCGGCCGGCAGCCGCCAAGCGTGCGATTTCCTTTGCGGAGTCCGCGATTTCGGCACGGCCGCCATAGTTGACGCAGTAGTTCACGGTGATGACGTCGTTGCCCTTCGTCATCTCCTCAGCGACCGCCAATTCGTTGATCACGCTGCGCCACAAGCGAGGCCGCGACCCCACCCAGCGGATCTTGACCCCAATCGCCTGCAGGCTCACCCGGCGCATGCGCACCACGTCGCGGTTAAAGCCCATCAGGAAGCGGACCTCCTCGGGAGACCGCTTCCAGTTTTCGGTGGAGAAGGCGTACAGGCTGAGCCACTTGATCCCGATTTCGATTGCGCCGCAGACGACGTCGATGACGACGGCCTCCCCCGCCTTGTGGCCGTCGGTGCGGGTCAGGCCTTGTTGGGTGGCCCAGCGGCCGTTGCCGTCCATCACGATCGCCACGTGATTGGGCAGTCGATCCGCCGGGATCCGCGGAGCGACCGCCTTCGAAGTGTGCTGCGGCGGCCGACTCGGGCCGCCGTTGGGAGACGGCGGCAACTCGGGGAACACCACCGGCCACGTTGACCTGTCGGGAAAAGTCGGATAGTCCTCGGGCGCGGCGGGCAACTGCGGGAAGGCCCGGTTTGTCACGTCCGCCCCACCGGCCTCGGCTGGGGCTGGACGGTCTTTTGCCCGCCTCCGCGCGACAAAAATCGGCGTCCAGCGGTTGTCGCTCGGAGGCGGGCAAAACACATGTCGACCGGCGGAGGGGCGGATGTGACGGATGTGTTCACGGCCCAGTCAGCCATCCGATTAGCCACAGGCCTCATCCTGCCCGATCAGCGCGGCGCGCTGATCGGCGATGGTGGGAGCAGCTCCCGCTTGCGCGGGACGGTCGCTCCGATAATTACGCTCCACCAGCGGCAACGTCTTGAGCTGGCGTTCCAGATGCCATTGCAGGTGGGCGGCCACCAATCCGCTGACATGGCTGCGGTGGGATTGCGGCGTCGCCTCGGCGGCCTCCCAATGGCCATCGTGCAGCGCGGACATCAGTTCCAGCACGCCCAGCGGCGGTGTCGTCGAGCCCGCGGGACGGCAGTGTGGGCAGACGCTGCCCCCCGCGGCGATGTGGAATGCCCGATGCGGGCCGGGCGTGGCGCAACGGGCACACTCGGTCAGCGCCGGCGCCCAACCGGCGATGCCCATGGCCCGCAGCAGGTAGGCGTCCAGGAGCAGGTCACGAGGGCGGCGTCCGTCGGCCACCGCCCGCAGCGCGCCCACCGTGAGCCGGTGCAGCGCCGGGGCGGGCGCGCGCTCCTCGCCGGCGAGGCGCTCGGCGGTTTCCAGCATCGCGCACCCGCAGGTGTACCGGCCGTAGTCGCTGACGATGTCGGTGGCGAACGCGTCGATGGAAACGACCTGGGTGACGATGTCCAGATTGCGGCCGGGATGCAACTGCACATCGATGTGCGCGAACGGCTCCAGCCGCGCGCCGAATTTGCTGCGGGTGCGGCGCACCCCCTTGGCCACCGCACGGACCAGCCCGTGATCATGGGTCAGCAGAGTCACGATTCGGTCTGCTTCGCCGAGCTTGTGCTGGCGCAGCACTACCGCTCGGTCTCGATACAGCCGCATATCAATAGTTTTGCACCCCGCCGCGACATCGCGGGGATCCGCGCCGATAGTCTCGTACCCCGTGATTGGCGCTCCTGGACCCGGTTCTGGGTCCCCTTCCGGGCCCGTTTCCGGGTCCCGCGGCACGCGCCTGCCCACACTCACTGACCTGCTGTATCAGCTGAACAGCCGTGCGGTGACCTCCGACACATTGGTGCGCCGTTCGCTGCATGCGATCGATGTCAGCCAGCCCACGCTGAACGCGTTCCGGGTGGTCCTGACGGAGTCCGCGCTGGCGGACGCGGCCGAGGCCGACCGGCGACGAGCCGCCGGCGAAACGGCGCCGTTGCTGGGCGTCCCGATCGCGGTGAAGGACGACGTCGATGTTGCCGGCGTGCCCACCGCCTTCGGCACCGACGGCCATGTGCGCCCCGCCACCCAGGACTCCGAGGTGGTGCGCCGCCTCAAGGCCGCCGGAGCGGTCATCGTCGGCAAGACCAACACCTGCGAGCTGGGACAGTGGCCGTTCACCAGCGGGCCGGGGTTCGGGCACACCCGCAATCCGTGGTCACGGCGGCACACCCCGGGCGGCTCGTCCGGCGGTAGCGCCGCCGCCGTGGCCGCCGGCCTGGTCACCGCGGCGATCGGCTCCGACGGCGCCGGCAGCATCCGCATCCCGGCGGCGTGGACCCATCTGGTCGGCATAAAACCGCAGCGCGGCCGCATCTCGACCTGGCCGCTACCGGAGTCGTTCAACGGGATCACGGTCAACGGCGTGCTGGCCCGCACGGTCGCCGACGCGGCACTGGTGCTCGACGCCGCGTCGGGCAATGTCGAGGGTGACCGGCACAAGCCGCCGCCGCTGCGGGCGTCCGACTATGTCGGTATCGCCCCGGGCCCGCTGAACATCGCGCTGTCAACCCGGTTCGCGTACACCTTTTTTCGGGCCAAGCTGCATCCGGAGATACTGGCCGCGACCCGAGCAGTGGGCAAGCAGCTGCAATTGCTCGGCCACACGGTCGTGAACGGTAATCCGGACTACGGCGTGCGGCTGGGATGGGATTTTCTGGCCAGATCGACTGCGGGACTGAGGGAATGGGAGGAGCGGTTAGGCGACGGCGTCGTCCTGGACCCTCGCACCCTGTCCAACCTGCGGATGGGCCATGTGCTGGGGCAGGCGATCCTGCGCAACGCGCGGGTGCACGAAGCCGCGCTGCAGCGACGGGTCGGCTCGATTTTCGACATCGTCGATGTGGTGGTGGCTCCGACGACCGCGCAGCCACCGCCCCTGGCCCGATCCTTCGACCGGCTCAGTGGCTTGGGCACCGACCGCGCCATGATCAAGGCGTGCCCGGCGACCTGGCCGTGGAATGTGTTGGGCTGGCCCTCGATCAACGTGCCGGCCGGGTTCACCTCGGACGGCTTGCCGATCGGTGTGCAACTGATGGGCCCGGCGAACAGCGAGGGCGTGCTGATCTCGCTGGCCGCGGAATTGGAGGCCGTCTGCGGCTGGGCCGCCAAGCAGCCAAAGGTGTGGTGGGAGCACGACCACTTCCGTCCACACGATTAGGCCACAGCGTTAATGCTCAGGTGCCCAACGCATTTCTAGTTCCTAGCGACTGATCGGTATCGAAATCAATCCACTGGACGCCCCCGGTCACCAGCGCCAACTTTGCTTGCGTCATCCGCATCGGCTACCCGCGGTCGGCATCCGCAAACGGTCTCTATGGGTACCTGGATAACCGCGTTTGGCGCCGAATGCCCCGGGTACCCGGCTGCGCACACCAGCCGTGCCGACACCCAGGAGGCAATCAATGTTCATGCACAACAAAGATCTTCAGTTCGAAGTGCGGGTCACCGAGCCCGACCCGCGATTCGCGTCGCTGCTCATGGAGCAATTCGGCGGCGCCAACGGCGAACTCACCGCAGCGCTGCAGTACTTCACCCAGGCGTTCGTGCTGCGCCAAAAGAATCCCAAGATGTACGACCTGTTCATGGACATCGCCACCGAGGAGCTCAGCCATCTCGAGATGGTCGGATCGATGATCACCATGTTGCTCGACGGACTCAGCGAAGATCTCAAGATCGCGAATCAACGGTGCGACTGGATGCCGACCGTCGCCAGTACGAACGGGCGCGACAACATCATTCATCAGGTCGCCGTCAACCCGATGTTCCTCGTGCTCAGCGGCGGTGGACCCGACGTCAAAGACTCCGGAGGCAACAACTGGACCGGGGCATTCATCGATGCCAACGGCGATCCCACCGTCGACCTGCGCAACAACGTCGCCGCCGAGTCCCGGGCCAAAGTCGTCTACGAGTACCTCAAGCAGTTCACCGATGATCCGGGTGTGCAGGAAACCCTGACGTTCTTGATGACGCGTGAAGTGGCGCACTATCAGCAATTCACCGCTGCGCTCAACGAACTTCCGGTCAACTTCCCGCCCGGACAGTTGGCGGGCGATCCCCGGTTCCAAAATGTGGCGTTCAACATGTCCGACGGCGGCGGCGAATCGATCCGTGGGCCGTGGAACCAGGGGCAGGGCCCGTGGCCACAGGGCATGGAATGGGACTACGTCGAAAGGCCGGAAAAGCAATGGCTGGGTGGACAGACGCGCCAAAACAAGGGTGCCGAACAGAACCCGCAGGGCTCGCCGGCGGTCGAGGCCGAAAAGCCGTTCACGCACGAACAGCACTCGCCCACAACATGATCGGGTAACAACGAAGACTGGGCATCGGATACTCCGATGCCCAGTCTTCGCGTTGCCTAGTGGGCCTGAGGGTCCGGCGGGTTGTCTTGGCTGCGGCCGGTGACCGCATCGCGCACGTGGTCTACCACTGCCGCCCCCACTCCCATCGTCTTCTGCACCGCAGCGTTCGGCGGAGTGTCGGGGTGCGGCCTGGTGGGGGCGATTTTCTTTGCCGCTTCCAGCTTTTCGCCGATCTTCTCCAGCTCCTCGCGACTCATAACCTGTTCGACCTGGGGCCACACCACCTCTTGCTCGTAGGCGATGTGTTCCCGGCCCGCTTCGACGAATTGCTGTAACGCTTCGTGGTAATCCGGGTCGCCGGGCTTGCCGTCTTCTAGCCGCTGGAGCAGCTTCTTGCCGGTCTGCTCCTGTTCGATCGCCTTGTCGGCGAAGGCATCACCGAGCGCCTCGCGCACAGCGGGCCAGAAGAACTGCTCTTCGATCGCCTCGTGCTGCGACTCGGCGATGATCAGGTTGTTCACCGTGGTTTCCAGGCCGCTGGCTTCGGCGCCGGAGCCCGACGGGGCACCATCGAGCGTCTCGAACAATCCGAGCACGCTTTTGTGGTCTTGGCGGAGAAAAGTCAATGCATCCATGTCCTGCCTTCCGATTGAGGCTGTATCGGTCGGTCAGTGGTACCCGGCGCATGGGTGTTGAAACGATTGCGCAGACGACGATGCCCTCCCACCGGGCGTGGGAGGGCATCGTTTTCAGCGGCCAACGAGTTGCTTGTCAATGGTGCCGGCCGCCAACTCGTCGGTGCTGGCATAGGCGGCGGCGGCGGTGCCCAGCTTGGCGGCGAGGTCTCGGCAGACACTTTGCATCGCCTCGACCGCGCAACGGCGCGCGGCCTCGACACGAGTCAGCGCGATATTGGAGGGCTCGCTGCCCACCCCGTGGGTAAGCCAGACGGCGGAGCTGATCCCGTTGGTCACCTCGGCCGCCGATCCGATCTTCGCGGATGTTTGGTTCTCAATTGTGGCCAGCTGGTCGAGGTAGTTCGGCGTAACGACTAAATCGGACATGGTTTATTCTCCTTTTCAGGATGTATTGGCGTGTCTGCCAATAGTTTTGACTGCACGTGTGCTTTACCCGGCACGTCGTACGGTGGCCTCGGGCGCTGCGAACTCGATCGGTGCGCGCTCGGCGCCCTGGGCACCCGGTGCCGCTGCGCCGTCGTCGACGTCGTCGGCAAACCTCTCGTCCTCGGAGAGACCCGCCTTCTGGCCCGTTCGGGGCACGGGGTAAATCGGTCGCGGCCCCGCACTCTGACTGAGTTGTGCGGCTTTGCCAGGCATTTGAGCGATTGGAGCCAAGGTAGGCGCGCCCGATGACGGCGTGGCCGCAGCCGCCTCATCGCGCGCGTCCAACACGCGCCGTCGCTGCGAGGTTTCACCCGCGCCGGCGGGGGTGCTTTGCTTCGTCGAAGCATCCGGGCGTGCCGGCGTGGCGAGCTCGACTGCGCTGAACACGTCAGTCATCTTCCTCGAGACCTCACCGAAGTCGGGCGTGGTGGACTTCAGCGCGGCGGCCACGTGCGACTCGGCAGACGTGGTACCCGTTGAAACCGGAGCCAGCTTTTGGTATTTGGAGATTATTTCGTTGGCCTTGCCCGCGTTGTCTTGCGAGTAGCGGAACAGCGTGAAAACGAAGGAGCTGGCAGCACCGATCCCCAAGACGGCAACGGTGGTGGCGAATGTTTCGGCGAGGGCGAGGCCGGCCGGCTGAGGCACCGATATCTTCAGGGCCAACTCAATGCCAAATGCCGCCATCAGGAGATCCTTCAATATGCCGAAGGCCAACCGCATATGAGTGACCCACTCGGCCTGATTCTTGGTGATGTCGGCAAGCTGGCGGTCTAGCTCGGCCATCCCTTGCGCAAGAGTCCTCAGTGCCGTCACCTGTTGGGCATAGGCCTGGGACGCATCGCCCTGCCAGTCGTCATCCGGGAGCGCCGACATCAGCTGGTCCGAGATTTCGATGAGCTGTTGAGATCCTGCCGCGAAATCCCCGCCGTCGCAGGGCGGCCCGAATCCGGTCATCAGCTCCACGACGTCGACGACGGTGAGCGTCTTGAGGATGAGACTGGTGCTGTCCTTCATCCCCTTGTTCATCTCTTCCAACTCTTCGGGAGACATGTTCCGGGACAGTCGATATTGCTGAACCATCTTGTAGCCAACGAGGCCGCCGGACAGCGCGTCGGCGCTCATACTGGTCACACTAGACGCGATGTATTCGCCGCCGTAACTCCCGCTACCTGAGCCGTTGAATTGTGCGCCTAGGCCGCCCAGATTGGCGATCAGCCTTGCGGCATCTACGAATACGTTCATCTGCGGTTCCTTGCTCTCGATGCGTTTGATGCGGTTCGGCGATGAACCGGGCCGGTGGCTTTCCGGCCGCTGACTAAATTTTGAGCGACGGCCCTTCACGGATTCTTGGAGCGAAACGCAGACTTATGCCGCCTCGGCGAGGGTGTCGTCGAGTCGCGACACCAGGTGATTCCAGTACAGCCAGTCAGCGATGGTGTTGCGCTGGACGACCGGATCCACCGTGGTGTGGGACCGGTTCAGGAGTACCTCCCGGGTGTGCACGGCGTAGGCGTGCATGGCCCGCAGATGTGCGGGTTGCCGGCCGGCAAGCTGGCTGGCCAGCGGCTGCATCACCGCGATCCACAACGTGGCTCGTCGGTCGGTCGGCCGGTCGCCGGCCGCTGCCGGCGATAGCAGGTCGAGCAGATCCCGATCCGGGGTCGCTGCCAATCGATGAGCCGCTTGCGGGTCCACTACTTCGAGCCGGGTTCGCCCCACCATCACGCCGCTGTCCGGGATGTCATCGGAGCTCAGGACGATCTTGGCCGCGCCGGGATCGCAATCGGCCAACTGCTTCTCGGTTCCGATCACCGCCCGCAGCTCTGTGCCGCGATGTCTCGCCCAGGCCTGCACGGCCAGCACCGGATAGGTGGCCCAGCGCGCCCGCTCGCCGGCCGGTATCGACCCGTCGGCGCTTGCCATGTGCACCTTTTCGGGCAACTGCACGCCGTCGGGAATGTAGCCCAGCCCATAGCTGTTGGCCACCACGATCTCGCCGTCAGTGGTCAGCGCGGTCAGCCAGAAGAAGCCGATATCCCCGGTGCTGCCGGCGACCGGCGCGTTCAAGGCGGCCGCGACGTGGCGCGCCATCCGCAGCGCGTCGGTGCCGGTGTCACCCGCGGCATTGCCGACGGAGGCATTGGCGATGGCATCACGGGCAGCCCGCGCCAGTGAGACCGAAATCAGCTGCGCCGCAACACCGTTGGATGCACGGCTGGAGTCAGCCGACTCCGCACGCGTAGCGGCCCGATGCCGCGACGACTGCTTGGCGGCCGCCGCCGGTCGCACCGGGGACGGCTTACGCCACGACGACTGCCCGGCGGGGGCACGCGACCCCGACCCCGCTCCTTGAGCACCGCCCGTTGTGGCCGGCGTCATCGGTGCCGGGGCTGTTATGGGCATCCCCGGCATACCGGGATCAGCGGCGGGCGCTGGTGACGGGTCTCCCGACAACGGCCGGACGGAGACCACACCCTTGCTGCGCACGCCTCCATGCGAACTCGGCGGTGTCGCCGAAGCGTGCACGGCCGGTCCCCCACCGGAAGTCTCCGGCATCGCGGCCGCGGGGCGCCCAGCAGCCGCTGGCGTTAGCGGCACCGACGCCCCTTCCGGCGCGGCCGTTGTCGCCGGCAACGAAGGCAGCTGAGGAGTCGGTCGCGGGCTCACACCCGGAACTGACGGCAACACCGTTGCCGGCGCAAGGCTGGCGGGCGCGCACGAAGCCGACCGATCGGGAGCATCCGCCGGGGAATCGTGGCCGGCGGCGGGCGCTAATGCCTGCTGGCTGAGCAGGTTCCGCGGGGCACTGGACGGGAGGGTTCCCTGCTTGATTGCCCGAATCTGCTCGGCGGTGTCGTTCACGACGCTGACATTGGCCGCCAGCGTCGCACTCACCAGCGCCTCGATCGCGTCGGTTCGCTCGGCGGCCTCGAGGCGGGAGTCGTTCTCCAGTTCGTTGATCCGCCGGTGAGCGAGCTCCACGTTGTCACCGATCTCCGACTTGGCCCCGACAACCGACCCCGCGATATCCCGATGCCAGGCAATCACTCTCGCCAAATGACGCCGCAGCGTGGTCAGCTCGTCGATACGTGTTGCCAGCTCGTCGCCAGCGGCGCCGGCCGCCCCGCCCGTCCAGACACTGGTCTCGAAGATCGAGATCTGCTCGTGCCGGCAGGCTTCCAGGACTCGGGTGACCTCCGACATCACCCGCATGTACTCCTGAGCCCGGTCATACAAGGCGTCCTCATCGACCTGGGGCCACCCGTTCGGCGCCAGCATCTGCTCGGCGTACTGACCCGTCGGCCGCACGATGCTCACGGCTTCTGACCCTTCTGGTCGGTAGCGCTCTTCGGCGCCGGGAGTCGCCCGATGATCCCCTCGGTCCATGCGCGGTTCTCGGTGTAGATCGCGTCATCGTCGCGTTGCAGGCGCGTGCCCTTGCCGGCACCCCGATCGCCCTGGGTGCCCAGTGGAGCTGCGCCCATGCCGCCGCCGCCCATCGCACCGGCCGCGCTCCGGCCGGGGGCCGCGAAGCCGGGGCCCTCGGCACCCTTGGCCGCGGCACCCGGCGATGCCGTGGCGTAGTGCGGATCCTGCAACGGAGTCGACGGCATTCCGAGCCCGCCGAGGCCGATCGACGCCGGCTTGAGCCCCGGCGCGCCCGCTTTCGGCAGGCCCGCAACCTTGGCGTTGTCGATGCCCGCCACGGCGGGGCTGGGCGGCGGCGGCGCCTTTGGGGTGTTGCCCGTCGGCAGACTCGGGATGCTGGGGACGCTGGGTACCCCGACTGGTGCATCGCCGGGTGAGCCGTCCGGATACAGGGGCCCGCCGCCGTCAGGAAGGTTGTCGTCCGACGGCGGCTGGATTCCGGTGGCCGCCGGCGGCGTCGGCGGGTTGATCGGAGCCAACGGCAGGTTCGCCTTCTGCTGGTATTGCGCAATGAGCTCGTCAGACTTCTCCTGAGCTTTCTGGAAAAACTCGATGTAAGACTGCTTGTATCCGGCCTGGGAGGGGTCGTCCCAGATTCGTTCCCAGGTTTGTTCGCAACGCAGAATTTCCGCGTAGTCCAGGACGTAGTCACCGCCGGCGGGGTTGAGATCGGGAAATACGATGTGCGCACCGCGCATCCAGCGATGCGCATCGACGACGGTGTGGGCCTGAGTGACCAACTGGTTGCACAATTCCGCCATCCCGGTCAGCCACGATCGCTGTTGATCGAAGTTCGCCTCGACGGCCGCGCACGCCGTGCCCGACCATTCGGTGAACGGCCGAAAGCGAACGACGGCCTGCAGCAACGCGATCCGATGGGCCGCCCACGCATCGGCGAAGGCGAGAAATGCGGCACCTTGGTCGGGTTGCTCCAAGTCGAACGCCCGTTGTTTGACCGCCTGAAATTCGTTCGGCAACGGGTCGGCCGCCAGCCGCGTGTCCTTCAACGAGGCCCGGTCCACCACCTGAGCGGCGTGCTGCACCGGCCGGTTCGGCACGGAGGTTCCGTTGTGCAGAGCCTGTGCGGCGCCCTCGTCCGCATCCTCGTACGCCGCGGCGGCGTTGCGCAGTGACTCCGCCAGATCTGTCCGCTCCTTTGCGCCCACCGCCAGATAGATCCGCATGTTGTTGGCGGACAAGACAAGTTGTTCGGCTGCCGCGACGATCGGCGCGAGGTTGCACGGCGCCTGCAGCGCTTGCAATTCCGACGGCAGACCCGGGATCGGCTGCTCCAGCTCGGCGGCCCGGGCCAGAAGTTCTTGCTTCTCGACGTTGACCGCCAACGGTTGCGTCATCGCCAGCGACCCTCCTTTTACCGTGATCGGCTTCTGTGCGTTCCGAATTCGTCGGTCCGCGTCGACCGTTAGAGAAACCTTCTGGGAAAGCCCTCAAAAGATTCTTGGAACGGATCCGCCCATCACGGCGCGCCGTCTGTGATCGCGACGCCGGTTTAGCTAAAAGCCCAGTCGCCCAAGCTGTTTGGGGTCGCTTTGCCAGTTCTTGGCAACCTTGACCCGCAGGTCGAGGTACACCTTGGTGCCCAGCAGCTTCTCGATTTGCCCACGCGCCGCCGTGCCCACTTCACGCAGGCGGGCCCCGCCCTTGCCGATGATGATGCCCTTCTGGCTGTCCCGCTCGACATAGAGCAGCGCGTGCACGTCGATCAGGTCGTCGCGGTCCTCGCGCGGGTTGACCTCGTCGATCACCACCGCCAGCGAATGCGGAAGCTCGTCGCGAACCCCTTCGAGCGCGGCCTCGCGGATCAGCTCGGCCATCAGGATCTCTTCGGGCTCGTCGGTCAGCTCGCCGTCGGGGTAATACGCCGGGCCCGGGGGCAGCGCGGCGGCCAGCACATCGATCAGCACGTCGACCTGGGTGCCTGCCGCCGCCGACACCGGAACGATTTCGGCCGCACCGTCGACGAGTTCACTGACCGCGAGGAGCTGGGCGGCCACCCGGTCCTTGGGCACCTTGTCGATTTTGGTGACGATGACGACGAGGGTGGTCTTCGGAGCGACCGAACGAATCTGGTCGAGGATCCAGCGGTCGCCGGGTCCGATGGCCTCGTCGGCCGGGATGCACAATCCGATCACGTCGACTTCGGTGTAGGTGTCCCGCACCAATTCGTTGAGCCGCTTGCCCAGCAGCGTGCGCGGCCGGTGCAGGCCCGGGGTGTCGACCAGGATGATCTGAAAGTTCTCCCGGTGCACAATGCCGCGGATCGTGTGGCGGGTGGTCTGCGGGCGCTTCGAGGTGATCGCCACCTTGGTGCCGACCAGAGCGTTCGTCAGCGTCGACTTGCCGGTGTTCGGCCGGCCCACCAAACATACGAAGCCCGAACGGAATTCGCTCATAGCGGGTCGCCGGCGCCATCGGTGAGGATGATCGCCGCGGTCGGGCTGAGCTCGCGCACCGCGGCGATGCCGGCGTCGTCGGCCGACCCCGCCACCAGCACGGCGGCCTGCAGGCCCGTCGCCCCGCTGGATACGGCCGCGGCCACCGCGGCCTGCAGTCCGGTGAGCCGCAGCGCCGACAACTCCACGGGCGCAGCCGCATACGTGCGGCCGTCGACGTCGCGCACCGAGGCGGCGCTGCCGGCCTTCGCCTGGGCCATCGCCGACCGGGCCAACGCCACCAGCTTGGCGTCCTCGGAGTCGAGTTGCTCAACCATGATGCGTGCCCTCGTGCTCGTGGTCCTGCGACTCGGCCGGGCTCAGCAGCACGGTGCCGATCCGCACCCGCCCGCGATGGTCAGGCCCGCCCTCGGCGCGCAGCCGCAGGCCGTGCGAGACCACCTCGGCACCTGGCAGCGGAACCCGGCCCAACTCCAATGCCAGCAGGCCGCCCACCGTGTCGACGTCGAGATCGTCGTCGAATTCGACGTCGTAGAGTTCGCCGACGTCTTCGATCGGCAACCGCGACGACACCCGAAAATGCTTGTCGCCCAAGTCTTCTATCGGCGCTACCTCGGCCTCGTCGTATTCGTCGGCGATCTCACCGACGATCTCCTCCAGCACGTCTTCGATGCTGACCAGACCGGCGATCGCGCCGTACTCGTCGACGAGCAGCGCCATGTGGTTGCGGTCGCGCTGCATTTCGCGCAGCAGCGCATCCAGCGGCTTGGAGTCGGGCACGAAGACGGCCGGGCGCATCACCTGCGCCACCTTGATGTCGCGACCACCATCGGGAGCCAAGAACGTCTGCTCGACAAGGTCTTTCAGATAGACCACGCCGACAATGTCGTCGACGTTCTCGCCGATCACCGGAATTCGCGAATGTCCGCTGCGCACCGCCAAATTGGTCGCCTGGATAGCGAATTTGTCGCTCTCGATCCAGATCATCTCGGTGCGGGGCACCATCACCTCACGCGCCGGGGTGTCGCCGAGTTCGAACACCGACTCGATCATCCGGCGCTCGTCGGCGGCGACGACGCCGCGCTGCTGGGCCAGGTCGACGACTTCGCGCAACTCGATCTCGGACGCGAACGGCCCGTTTCGCAGGCCGCGGCCGGGGGTGAGCGCGTTACCGATGACCACCAGCAGGCGGCTGACCGGCATCAGCAGCGACGAAATCACCTGCAGCGGAATGGCCAGCACCAGTGAGATCGTGTACGCGTGCTGACGGCCGAGCGTGCGCGGGCCCACTCCGATGACGATGAAGCTAGTCAGCACCATGATGGTCGCGGCGCCGAAAACCGCCCAGCTCAGGCCGAAGTTGTCGTACAGAAAGACCACCAGCAGCACGGTCGCGGTGACTTCGCAGGTGATGCGCAACAGCACCACCAGGTTGATGTAGCGCGGCCGGTCGGCCATCACCTTCGACAACGATCGCGCGCCGGGCCGCTCGTCGCGCACCAGCTCGGCCACCCGGGCCAGCGACACCGTGCTGATAGCCCCGTCGATCGCCGCGAAGACCCCACCCAGAATTATTAACGCGAGCGCACCGAGGAGCTGAGATATCCCGGTCAACGGTGCTAATGCCTTAGCTCGGTCGCGGACTCTTTCTTGGCCTCGTCACTCTTGGCTCGACGATTGAGCAGACCGGCGATGAGCACCACCGCCAGCACCAGCAGCCCGTACCGCACTGCCCACGGCCACCAGGGTTGGGACGGCGCGGCGGGCATGGCGGGTTGGGTCTGGTCCCCGTGGACGGCCAGCGTCACCAAGAAGTCGCCGTTGTCGGTCGGCCCGAAGCCCGGCAGTGACTGGGTCTTGCTGACCCTGATCTGCACGCCGCTGGTGGGATCGGTCACCTGGCCCCAGGCCACGGTGGTGTCGTCGAGCAGGAAGCTGTCCTGGCTGCCCGCGGGTTGACTTTCGTCGCGCCCCAGCACCGCCACCTGGCCGACCTGCACGATCTGGTTGTCGGCGGGAACTTCGGCCAGGACGTTCTGGTACAGCGTCGGGGGCGCCGGCGCGGCGTACTCCGGCGGCGGCGGGCCCTGCGCGTTGGGCGGCGGCACGAAGGCCCCGCCGTAGAAGCTGCCCGCGACCAGGTAGCTTTCGCCGACCGCGGTGAACGGGACCAGGCCCGCGGCACCGGCATCCAGCACGATCCGGCCACCGGCCGGCAGGTACGCGTCCCGGGACGCGCCGTCATAGGTGTAGCGGAAAGTCATCGCCTGGCTGAGCGGGTTGTACAGGGTCGGGCGGTGATCCTCGTCGTAGTCGACGAAGTCCCAGTGCCGGGGCCGGACCAGCACCTTGTTGTCGGCCCTGATCTGCTCGATGTTTTCGCTGTGGTTGGTGATGACGTTCTGGACCTGCTGATTGAAGTCCGTCGAGGTCGGCGGTTTCGGCGGGTCGGCGGGATTCAGGCGCGCCACCGGTGCGGCCTTGGCCGCCGCGACCGCCTGCGGCGGTGCATCCAGCTTCTTCGGCGGTGCCACTACCCCGACGTTGCGCGGCGCTCCAGGGGCCGGCGGATTGATCTTCGGGGTTTGCACGGGCGTCGGCGCCGCGCGCGTGGGGCTCGGCGGCAGGGGCAACGGCGGCGGCTCCGGGATGTACACCGGGGTGCTCGTCGGTGCCGGGGCCGGCCGCGGCGCCGGGGCGTTACACACGTTCGCGGTGTGATACGCCTCGACATAGAACATGCAGTGCTGGCAGGACACGGGGTTTGCCCCCTCGCCGGCGCACGGCGACGCCGCCGCCGCGCCGGGCATGCTCACCAGCACCACCGAGGGCGCGAAGGCTATCACGGCCGAAACCGCGATCCAGAGTGCTCGCTTCGGAGCTTGTTTCAAAGGGCTCAATTGTCGAAATACCTTGACTTGTCCAGCAACCGGCGGTCTCGCTCGTCCTGCCGGTCGTAGTGGTACGCCTCGACCTGGTCGGCTACCCACTCTTCGAGAAGCCGCCCCTGCAGGGCGAACATCTCCTTCTCTTCGTCGTGCTCGGCGTGGTCGTAGCCGAGCAGGTGCAGCACGCCGTGAATCGTCAACAGCGCCAACTCTTGTCCGAGACTATGGCCCGCCGCCGCGGCCTGCTCGGCGGCGAATTCCGGGCACAGCACGATGTCGCCCAGCATCGACGGCCCCGGCTCGGGCGCGTCCGGACGGCCACCGGGCTCGAGCTCGTCCATCGGGAAACTCATCACGTCGGTTGGGCCGGGCAGGTCCATCCACCGCATGTGCAGGTCGGCCATCGCCGCGGTGTCCAGCAGCACCATCGACAGCTCGGCGCCCGGATTGACATCCATTTTGGCGATGACGAAGCGCGCGACGCTCACCAACTCCGCTTCGGAGATGTCGATGCCGGACTCGTTGGACACCTCGATCGTCATGGCCTGCTCACCGCACCATCATCGGCGATTTCGGGTTCCGGATGCCCGCCGAGCCGCCCGATTCATGCCCGAGTCGGGTTCCTCAAACCTCGCATAGGCGTCGACGATCTCCGAAACGAGCCGATGGCGCACCACATCCACGCTGGTCAGCTCGGCGATGTAGATGTCGTCGACGTCATCGAGGATGTCGACGGCCGACCGCAGCCCGGACCGGGCGCCGCCCGGCAGGTCGACCTGCGTCATGTCCCCGGTCACGACGATCTTGGACCCGAAGCCAAGCCGCGTGAGGAACATCTTCATCTGTTCGGCGGTGGTGTTCTGCGCCTCGTCCAGAACGATGAACGCGGAGTTGAGCGTCCGTCCCCGCATGTAGGCCAGCGGCGCCACCTCGATGACCCCGGCGGACATCAGCTTCGGAATCAGCTCGGGGTCCATCATGTCGTACAGCGCGTCATACAACGGTCGCAGGTACGGATCGATCTTCTCGCTCAGCGTGCCCGGCAAAAAGCCCAGACGCTCACCGGCTTCCACCGCGGGCCGGGTCAAGATGATCCGGCTGACCTGCTTCGACTGCAGCGCGTGGACTGCCTTGGCCATGGCCAGGTAGGTCTTGCCGGTACCGGCCGGGCCGACCCCGAACACGATGGTGTGGGCGTCGATGGCGTCGACATAACGCTTCTGGTTCAGCGTCTTGGGCCGGATGGTCTTGCCGCGTCGGGCCAGGATGTCGAGGGTGAGCACCTCGGCGGGTGACGCGTCGCCGGTGCCGACCAGCATCGCAACACTGTGGCGCACCACCTCCGGGGTCAGCGATTGGCCGCTGGCCACGATCGCGATCAGTTCGGAGAGGGCGCGCTCGGCCAGGGCGACGTCGGCCGGTTCACCCGAGAGGGTGACGGCGTTGCCGCGAACATGCAGGTCGGCGGCCAGGATGCGTTCGAGGGCGCGCAGGTTCTCGTCCGACGAACCCAGCAAGCCCACGACGAGATCAGGAGGGATGTCGATGCTGCTGCGAACCTGAGCGTCGGCCTGCAGGGCCCTAGCTGCGTCAGCAGCGTTGGTCTCGCGTGGCGTCACGTGGTTTCCGGTGCCTGCCTTCTCGGCTCGTCAGGGTTTGATCGGATGTCTCAGTCTACGCCGAGGGCTCCGTCTGGTCAGCTCCGAGCGGCTCCGTCGACTCGACCTCGGCGGTTTGCTCCCATCGCGCCGTGAGCACGCCGAGTGCGCCCAGTGCTACCGCGGCGGCCGTCGAAGTCCGCAACACCTGCGGGCCCAGCCGTATCGCGACGGCGCCGGCGTCGATCAGCGACGCGAGCTCATCCGGGGCGATACCTCCCTCGGGACCGACCACCACGAACAGCGAGTTCGCCCCCGCCACCGCGACGTCCGCGATCCGTTCGGTCGCCGACTCGTGCAGGACCGCGACGGCCGCGCCGGTGGCCACCTCGTCGCGGATCCGCTGGACCAGTGCCGCCGTCGACAACACCCCGTCGACCGGTGGGATGTAGGCCCGTCGCGATTGCCGGGCCGCCGACCGGGCTACCGCACGCCAGCGGCGCAACCCCTTCTCGACGCGGGCGCCCTGCCAGCTGGCCACGCAGCGGGCCGCCTGCCAGGCCAGGAACGCATCCGCGCCGGCCTCGGTGGCCAATTCGATCGCCAATTCCGAGCGCTCGGATTTGGGCAGCGCCTGCACCACCGTCACCGGCGGCGTGCCGGGGTCGACGGTCCAGCGGTCCAGCACCCGGGCCCGTAAGCCGTCGCGCCCGGATTGTTCGACCACGCAGCGGGCCAGGCTTCCGGCGCCGTCGCCGAGCACCAATTCCTCCCCGGACCGGATCCGGCGCACCGTCGCCGCGTGGAATCCCTCGTCACCGTCGACGACGGCCACCCCACCGGCGTCGGGCAGTGCTTCGACGTAGAACAGCGTCGCCACCATCTGCGGGGACCCCTCAGATCGTGGCTAGCGCCCGGTGAAGGTCTCGCGCAGCCGGCTGAACAGCCCACCGCCGGCGTGCGTCGAGCGGACCTCGGGCACGTCGCGGCTGCGGCGGTTCTTCAACTCGCGCAACAGTTCGCTGTCGTGGCCGTCGAGCCGGGTGGGAACCACCACCTCGACGTGGACGTGCAGATCACCCCGGGTCGCCGAGCGCAGCTGCGGCATCCCGTGGCCGCGCAGCGTGATGACCGAACCCGGTTGTGTGCCAGGCGGAATGGTGATCTCGCTGGTGCCATCGAGGATCGCGTTGACGCTGAGGGTGGCGCCGAGGGCAGCGTCGACCATCGGCACCGAAACCGTGCAGTGCAGGTCGTCGCCGTCACGGACGAAGATGTCGTGGGTCTGCTCGTGCACCTCGACGTAGAGGTCGCCGGCCGGCCCTCCCCCGGGCCCGACCTCGCCCTGGGCGGCGAGCCTGACCCGCATGCCGTCACCGACGCCGGCGGGAATCTTGACGCTGATCTCGCGACGGGCCCGCACCCGGCCGTCGCCCATGCACTGATGGCACGGGTCGGGGATGACCACGCCGACGCCGCGACAGGTGGGACACGGTCGCGCCGTCACCATCTGGCCCAGCAGCGAGCGCTGCACCGATTGCACCTCGCCGCGGCCGCCGCAGGTGTCACAGGGGATCGGCGCGGAGTCGCCGTTGGTGCCCTTGCCCTGGCAGCGGTCGCACAGCACCGCGGTGTCGACGGTGACCTGTTTGGTCACGCCAGTCGCGCACTCCTCGAGGTCGAGCCGCATCCGCAGCAGCGAGTCCGAGCCGGGCCGAACCCGGCCGATCGGACCGCGCGACGTCCCGCCCCCGCTGAAGCCGCCGCCGAAGAACGCCTCGAACACGTCACCCAGGCCGCCGAACCCGCCGAAGCCGCCGCCGGCGGCGGCGTTCTCCAGCGGATCGCCGCCGAGGTCGACGATCCGGCGTTTCTCGGGATCGCTCAGTACTTCGTAGGCGGCACTGATCTCCTTGAACTTGGCCTGCGCAGCCTCGTCAGGGTTGACGTCCGGATGCAGTTCGCGCGCCAGCTTTCGGTATGCGCGTTTGATCTCCGCGTCGCCGGCGTTTTTGCTCACG
Source organism: Mycobacterium sp. 050272 (assembly GCF_039023525.1). Taxonomy (NCBI): domain Bacteria; kingdom Bacillati; phylum Actinomycetota; class Actinomycetes; order Mycobacteriales; family Mycobacteriaceae; genus Mycobacterium; species Mycobacterium sp. 050272. Next base: position 218,397 of record NZ_JBCHKV010000005.1, read on the forward strand.
CCCAGCAGCCCGTAATAGTCGCGTGCCACGCCTGACCTTTCTGGGCCTTTTTAAGGCCGACTTACCACGTCTGTCCACAAAACCTGATGGTGCGCGATCATCGAGCACCCAGGACTTCGCCAATATAAAGAGCAACCGCGGCCACGCTGGCGATAGTTCCCGGATAGTCCATTCGGGTGGGCCCCAGCACACCCATCCCGCCGTACACGGTGTCCATGGTGCCGTACGCGGTCGACACCATCGAAGTGCCCGCCATCTGCTCGACCGCGGTCTCGTGGCCGATGCGCACCGTCACCTTGCCTGCCTCCTGCTGAGCTGCCAGCAACCGCAGCACCACCACCTGCTCCTCGAGTGCCTCCAGGATGGAGCGCAACGACCCGCCGAAGTCCGCGGAGTTGCGGGTCAGGTTCGCGGTGCCGCCCATCAACAGGCGCTCTTCGGTGTGCTCCACCAGCGACTCCAGCAACACCGTCGCCGACCGGCCGATCGCGTCGCCCAGCCCGCCGGCGCCGCCCAGCTGCTGTGCCAGGTCTGCCACCGCGACCGAGGCCGCGGAGAGCTTCTTGCCTTCCAGCGCCTGGCCCAGGATCTCGCGCAGCTGCGAGAGCTGATGGTCGTCGATGACGTCGCCGAGCTCGACGATGCGCTGATCCACCCGCCCGGACTCGGTGATGACCACCATCAACAGCCGGGCCGGCGTCAACGCGATCACCTCCAGATGCCGAACCGTCGACGTCGACAACGTCGGATACTGCACCACGGCCACCTGACGGGTCAGCTGAGCCAACAGCCGCACCGCCCGGCGCAATACGTCGTCGAGGTCGACGCCGGATTCCAGGAAGCTCTGGATCGCCTTCCGCTCCGCCGACGACAACGGCTTGACGTCATCGATCCGGTCGACGAACTCGCGATAGCCCTTCTCGGTGGGCACCCGCCCGGAGCTGGTGTGCGGCTGGGTGATGTAGCCCTCGGCCTCCAGCACCGCCATGTCGTTGCGGATGGTAGCGCTGGACACGCCGAGATTGTGGCGCTCCACGAGCGACTTCGACCCGATGGGCTCCTTGGTCGCGACGAAGTCGGCGACGATGGCGCGCAGTACCTCGAAGCGACGCTCGTCAGCACTGCCCATCGGTTGCTACCTCCTTGATCGCGTCCATTTTACGGTCTCATACGACGCGCTGACCTCGCTGCGCGAGCGTCAGCCGCGCACGTCCGACAACTTTGCGGCTAGCCTGTTCAGCAGGTATCCGCAGGGCCTCGACGACGCATCGGAGAAGATCAACCAATGATTTTCAAGGGCGTACGAGAAGGCAAGCCCTACCCGGAACACGGGCTCTCTTACCGGGACTGGTCCCAGATACCCCCGCAGCAGATCCGGCTCGACGAATTGGTCACCACGACGACGGTCCTGGCGCTGGACCGGCTGCTCTCCGAAGACTCCACCTTTTACGGCGATCTTTTCCCGCATGCGGTGCGGTGGAAAGGCATCATCTACCTCGAGGACGGCCTGCATCGCGCGGTCCAAGCCGCGCTGCGGAATCGCACCGTGTTCCATGCCCGGGTATACGACATGGATGTGCCGCTGAGCCAGCAGACCCAGGGACCGGGTTCGACGTTCGGGCACTAGCCCGGTCACATTCGGGCGTCGCCGGGTGTCGACCTAGTGAGGCCCAAATCGGGTCCGCACTAGGACTATTCGGGAGGTTCGCCATGTCCCGGCTGCAGGGAGTCTCCGACCGCGACGCCGGTCTGGGCGCCAAGATCGCCTTCTTCTTCACCAAGCGCCAGCTCGGGCGAATGGCCGGACTGGAAACGGCCGGCATGCTCGAGCCGCTGCGGATGTATGCCCACGTCCCCGCATTGCTCAGCGCCATCGGGAAGCTGGAAATGGCCGAATCGAAGCTGGACATCCTGCGCCCGCGCCACCGCGCACTGGCCGAGCTGAAGGCGGCGACGACGGTGCGCTGCGAGTACTGCATCGACCTCGGCTCGCAGATCGCCCGCCAGTGGGGCATCACCGACGAAGAACTGCTGGGCATGGCCGATTACCGCGACGCCGCGTGCTTCGACGACGTCGACAAGCTGATCCTGCAGTACGCCACGGCGATGAGCCGGACCCCCGTCGAGGTGACCGACGAGCTGTTCGACGCGCTGCGCGCCCACTTCGACACCCCGCAGCTGGTCGCCCTGACCCACGTCATCAACCTGGGCAATCTGCGTGCCCGGTTCAATGTCGCGCTCGGCATCGGCTCGTCCGGCTTCTCCGGCAACCGGGTGTGCGCCCTGCCCGAATCCGGTCGCGCGTGACGGCTGCACTGACGGCACGTTTCGAGGCGGTCCGGCCGCAGCTCGGCGCCATCGCCTACCGGATGCTGGGTTCGATCGACGATGCGCAGGACGCCGTGCAGGAAGCCTGGCTACGGCTGAACGGCAGCTCCGCCGAGGACATCGTCAACCTGGATGCGTGGCTGACCACCGTGGTGGCCCGCATCTGCTTGAACACCTTGCGCGACCGCCACGGTCGGCATCGCGAGGAACTCTTCGCGCAGCTGCCCGATCCGATCGTGGACACCCAGGGCGAGTTCGACCCCGAACATCGCGCGATGCTGGCCGACGCGGTGGGGCTGGCGTTGTTCGTCGTGCTGGACACCCTGGCGCCGGCGGAGCGGCTGGCGTTCGTGCTGCACGACGTCTTCACCGTCCCGTTCGAGCAGATAGCACCCATTGTCGAGCGCACCCCGGAAGCGACCCGCAAGCTGGCGAGCCGCGCACGCCGTCGAATCCGGGACGCGGACCCGCTGCCCGACGTCGGCATCACCGCGCAGCGCGAAGCGGTCGACGCCTTCTTCGCGGCCGGGCGCTCGGGTGACTTCGACCGGCTGGTGTCGGTGCTGCATCCCGACGTCGTGCTGCGGGGTGACTTCGGTTCCGGCGCAGGGCTTTTCCGCGCCGAGGGAGCGTCGTCGGTGGCCCAGCTGGCCCGCGGCTACGCTTCCGCCGAGCGCGAGGTCCGTGCGGCAACCATCAACGGTGCGGCCGGCGCGGTCGTGTTCGTGACCGGCCGGCCCACCGCGATCATGGCTTTCGTGGTCCGCGACGGCCTGGTCGCCGCCATCGACGTCCTGGCCGACCCGGAGCGCGTCGCGAAAGCGATGCGCGACTAGTTGACGGCGGTCGCAGCCTGCAACAACGCCAGTGCGGCGTCGTGTTGTAGCACCCAGTTGCCACCCTGTTGGACGAACACCAGTTGCTTGTTGACCGGCCCGGCGAACTTCGGGCCCGCGATGGCCACCTGCGCGGCGGCCGTATTGGGCCCGGCCGGGACGATGTTCGTCACGGTGAACGTCTCCGGGAAGTTGCCGTTGCGGTAGGCCTTACGCAGGTCGTGGTCGGCAACGTGGCCCTCATCGGGATTGATGCCGTTCTCGACCAGGCCGACCTTCACGGAGTAGCCCACGCCAGGATCGGTGGCCTGGATGCACAGGTTGGTCAACTGCTCGGCCGTCGGCAGCTGCTGGCCCGGCACCACCGGCGCAGGCGCGGGAGGAGGCGGGGGTTCCTGGGGCAGTGGTGCCAACGGCGCACCCACCGCGGCCAGCCGCACCTCAGTCATGGGCGCTGCCACAGCAGCGATGCCGACGGCGGCGCCGCCGATGACGGCCAGCGCCGCCGCGCTCATAGCTACGGATTTCACATTTCCCCCTTTAAAGGCCCGGTCCAGACCAACCTGACGGATGCTACTCACTGCCCGGCGGCTTGCAGCAGCTCCATCGCCGACGAGCGCGACAACATCCAGCTGCCCTGGTTGACGAACGTGACGTTCTGCATCACCGGGTTCGTCAGCTTGGGGCCCGAAACCGCCACATCCGCCGTGACCGATCCCGGGGCGGCCGGCGCAATGTTGGTGATGGTGAACGACAACGGCAGGTCGCCGTTCTTGGCCGCCTTCTGCAGCTTCTTGTCCGCGATGTGGGCCACGGTGCCGCTGACGCCGCCTTCGACCAGGTTGCCCTTGTTCGAGAACGACACACTCGGGTCGGCGAGGGTGTTGAGCAGCCCGGTCAGCTGGTCGGCGGTCGGAACGTCGACGGCGGGAGCCGGCACCGACGGTGGGTCCTGCGGCAGCGGGGCACCGAAGGCGGCCAGCTGCACCGCGCTCACCGCCGGAATGGAGGCGCCCGAGGTGACGCCGGTGGCCGCGGCGCCGACGGCGCCCAGGGCTGCCACGCCCGTGAGAATGGCTTTCAGAGATTTCATGGTTCCCCCTTCGACGTGCAACGACGTGACGGAATGTCACCCCACACCCCCACCTGGTGTAGATGGTGTGGTTGTGCACCTTGTGACAGATGCTACGCGGGATCACACGGACTAATCTGTGCGCAACCTGTGTAGCAGCCCAGAATTTGTGCTTCGCGGCTAACCCGCCGAACGGCTCCCGGAGAGGGAGTCACGCAGGCTCTTCGGACGGATGTCGGGCCAGTTTTGTTCGACATAATCCAGGCATTCGGCGCGGGTCGCTTCGCCGAAGACCACCCGCCAGCCCGTTGGGACGTCGCTGAACACCGGCCACAGGCTGTGCTGTTGTTCATCGTTGACCAGCACGAAGAAGGTGCCGTTGTCGTCGTCGAACGGGTTAGTACTCATCGCTTCTCCACCATCGTCGGGAATCGGGACAGACCAGCCGCCGGACCGACCCAGGACCCCAAAACCCGGTCCGACAACAGGCCCAGACAGCTCAGGTTCGGAAAACCGGGCCCCTGGGTGAGGCCGGACAGGTTAGGCAGAAACAGCTTCGGGGCGACGTCGCTGACCGACAGGTCGTAGCCGATCCCCTCCTGCAGGCGATCGGACGCCAGCGGTCCACCCAGACCCAGCTCGAGCAGATCGAGCGCGTCCTGGCTGAACAGTGAGGTGAACCAGAGCGCGTCCGCGCCCGAGCCGTCGATGACGAGATCGAATCCGTGCACCGTCTCCAGGTTCTCGCTGAACCGGTTGGTGGACAGCGTCAGCCGGATCTGCCCGTCGCGGCCCACCGCGTGGGCGACCCGGCCGCGCAGGTGGTGGATGCGGTCGTCGGCCAGCAGCGCTTCCTGCACATTCGCCGAGAAGACACCGCGGTCGGTGCGGGCCAGCGCGTCGCGGCGCTCATCCAGCGTAAGGGCGGTCCAGTCGGTGGGGTCGGAGAACAACGAGTTCTCAAAGAAGCTTTCGCCCCGCGTGAACAACGTCACCTGCGGCGAGATGACCGTGATCGTCGAAACCCGGTGCCGGAAAAGCTCGTTGAGCATCGAGGCGGCCGTCTCGCCGCCGCCGATCACCGCGACCCGCTCGGCGTTGATCCGGTCGTGTCCGGCGGCGCGATCCCAGAACTGCGCGATCGACATCATGCGCGGGTTGCCGGGCAACAGCGACTTCTCGGCCTGACCTGGCCCGGTAATCATCAACGCGTCCGCGTGCACGGTCCTCTCGCGGGTGTGCAGCGCCCAGCGGTCGCCGGCGATGCCGAGCCCGTCGACCTCGCCGTGCACCACATGCATGCCGACCTGGTCGGCGACCCAGCCCAGGTATTCGCTCCATTTGCGATGCGGCGGAGCGGGTCTGCCGCGGTCGATCCACTCGGCGAACGACGCGGTCGCGATCAGATAGGACTGCCAGCTGTACCGGGTCATCAGCTCGTCGAGCTCGCCGTTGCGGCGCGGCACCAACGCCGACCGATAGGGAAAGCCGACATCTTTTTCCGGGCTGGTTCCGAGCCGGTGCGCCCCGTCGGTCCAGCCGCCGCTCGCTTGCCAGTTCGCTCCGACGCCGGTGCGTTCGACAGCGATCACGTCGGGAACTTCGACGCCCATGTCACGCAATGCCTTGGCCTTGGCGGCCACCGCCACCGCCTTGGCGCCGGCGCCGAGGATGGCCAGGGTGCTCATGTCACCACCTCCCGCAGTGCTTCGATCCAAAGTTGTTGCAACGCAGAGATTTCCGTGTCATCGAGAATGCCGGGCAACGCGCGCCACTGCGCGGCCAGAACACGCTGGGAATCGAAGGGCAGCACGGTGGCCATGATTGTGAGCTCGTGGCGCACCGCCAGATCCGGCTCCGGCTGCGGCGAGACCCCGGCCAGCAGTTCGCGCTCCAGCTTCAGCACGGTGCCGCCGCCGGTGTGGGCCGCGCCCAGGTAGTTCAGCAGGACCTGCGGACCGGGCAGCGGGGCCAGCCGTTCAGCGGTGTCGGTGCGCAGGTAGCGCAGCAGGCCGTAATCGAGTCCGTCGCCCGGAATGGCCGCCAATTGCTCCCCGACCTGCCGCGGGTCGGCGGAGCACACCCGCACCGGATAGATCGAACTGAGCAGTCCGATCGTGTCGCCGGTGTCGGTGGTGTCGTCCACCAAACTGTCTGCGCGACCATGGGTTTCCAGCGCCAGCAGTGGCGGCGGCGTGGCCTGGTTTCTCTGCTGGCGCCAGCGTGTCACCATCGCCGCGGTGGCGGCCACCAGCAGATGCGGCAGCGGCAGCCCGGAATCCAGGAGCCGGTGGGTGGTGTCCGCATTGGCGGCGACCATCCGGACGATCAGATCGCCGGCTCGGTCGCGATTCGGATCCACCCGTCGGGCACCGAGATTGGGATCGTCCCCTTCGAGCTGCGCCGCCCAGAATCCCGTGGTGTCCAACTTCTCAGCACGCTCGGTTAGCGCCTCTGCCCAGCGCCGGTAACTGGTGTGCTCCCGAATCGGCGCGGGCGAATGGCCGGTGGCCAAAGCCCGCAGCGCGGTGTCCAATTCGCCGAGAACGACCCGCCACGACGCCGGATCCATGGCCAACACGTGGGCGACCAGGAGCAGAACGCTCGGTCCGGTCGGGGGGCGAAGCCAGACCGCGGCCAGCAGCACCCCGCGCTCGGGATCGAGACGTTCGACGGCCGCCGCGACGTGTCCGGGGACGACGGCCGGCAGATCGCCGGACACGGCTATCTCGTCGACAAGAGTCACGGTGGCCTCGGCCGGAACCAGGGTCATCGTGGCGCGGTCCAGTCGCGTGCGCAGCACTTCGTGCCCGGCGACGATGCTCGCCAGCGCGGCATCCAGGTGTTCGGGCCTGACGTCGGCGGGCAGCCGGACGGCTTCGGTCTGCGCCAGCCGACGGGGTTGGCCGTATTCGTAGAGCCAGCGGCCGTTGGGCAGCACCGGTATCGGACCGGCTGATTCTTCGATATTGCTCGCGGCAGAGGCACTCTCGGAGTCGATGGCCTCCGCCAATTCCCGGATGTTGACGCAGTCGAGGATCAGCCTGGCACGCAATGCCAGACCCCGCGCCCGCGCCGCCTGCACCACTGACAACGCCATGATGCTGTCCAGGCCCAGCTGTAAGAAGTCCACGGCGACGTCGACCCGAGGCAGGTGTAGCAGCTCCGAAAGCACTTCTGCCAGTGCGGTTTCCGTCGGCGTTTCGGGCTCGGCAACGGCGGTGCTCGCGGTGTCGGCCGCATCGACTGCGCTCAGCGCGGCTTCGTCGAGTTTCCCGTTGGCGGTCAACGGGATTTCGTCGACCCCGATGATGCGTTGCGGAATCATGTAGCGCGGCAACCGGGTAGCGAGCATGGCGCGCAGCTGCGCGGTCGGCGGTGTGTGCCCGTCCGAGCTCACCACGTAGGCGGTCAGCCGCGCTCCGGTCTGCAGGCGCCGCACCAGAACACCGGCGTGCCGGACCGCGGGGTGCGACTCGAGCGCGGCAGCGATCTCACCCGGCTCGACCCGATAGCCGCGAATCTTCACCTGCGCGTCGGCGCGCCCCACGTACTGCAGCGAGCCGTCGATACCCCGGCGCACCACGTCGCCGGTGCGGTACATCCGCTCGCCGGCGGCGAATGGATCGGCAACGAAGCGGTGGCTGGTCTCTCCCGGACGGCCCAGATAGCCGCGGGCCAACTGCGCGCCGGCCAGGTAGAGCTCGCCGGTCGCCCCGACGGGCACCGGACGCAGTCCGGAGTCGAGCACGTACCCGCGGGTGCAGTGAGTCGGGCGTCCGATCGACGGCTCGTCGTACTCCGCGATCGCGGCCACCACCGCCTCGACCGTGGTCTCGGTCGGGCCGTAGCAGTTGTACGCGCGCAACCGGGTTCGTGCGCACTCGTTGCGGATCAGGGTCCACGCGGACTTACCCAGCGCTTCCCCGCCCAGCGCCAATACCGCCAGCGGAACCGTCGTCAGCAATCCGCAGGCGGCGAGTTGGGCGAACATCGACGGCGTGGTGTCGATCATGTCGACGCCGTGCGCGGCGATCGCGGCGACCAGGGCCTCGGCGTCGGTCTGGGTCCGCTCGTCGACGACGTGCACGCCGTGGCCGTCGAGCAGCGCGACCAGGGGCTGCCACGCGGCATCGAACGCGAACGACCACGCGTGCGCGATGCGCAGCGGACGGCCCAGCCGGGCGGCCGCCGGCCGCAACACGCTGTCCAGATGATCGTCGGCATACGCGCCGACGGCCGCGTGAGTTCCGATGACGCCCTTGGGTTCTCCCGTAGTTCCCGAGGTGAAGACGACGTACGCGGCCTGCCCGGGGGGTACCTCGACGGCGCGGAAGTCGCGGGCCTCGCCGGCCCGCATCAGGTCTTCGTCGACGACGATCGACGCCCCGGTTTGGCGCAGAATCGATTCCACCCGCTCGGGCGGCAGCCCCGGCTCCATCGGCACGCACATCCCGCCGGCCTTGAGCACCGCGAGCATCGCGATGATGTACTCCGGGCCGCGGACAAGCTTTATGGCCACTGGGGTTTCGGACCTCACCCCGCGCTCGGCGAGCCGGGCGGCCAGCCCATTAGCGCGACCGTCGAGCTCGCGATAGCTCAGCGTGCCGCCCGCCCAGCTGACCGCGACGTGATCGGGTGTTGTCGCCGCGATCGCGGCGAACCGGGTGTGGATGCCGGCCGCGGGCGCAGGCGCTGCGCCGGTGGCCGTGACGGCCTCGTCGTCGAAGAGCACGCTGACCTCACGCAATGGCCGATCCCAGCCCTGCAGCAGTCGCTCGGCGGTGGCCATCACCCGCCAGCCCAGCCGCTCGGCGGAGGCGACACCCAGCGCGCCGTCCACCACCTCGACCAGCACCACCAGATCGCGGCCTTCCAGGTGGGCGGCGATCGCGATCGGGAAGTGTGACAGGCTCTCCAGCGCGGACGGCCGGAATGTTGCAGCACCCGCGGTCAATTCGCCGCCGGCGACCAGCCCGTCCATCGGGAAGTTCTCGTAGACCAGCAGGGTGTCGAACATCTCGCCCACCCCGCCCAGCGCGCGCAGCTGTGCGTGCCCGAGATAGCCGTGTTCGCGCAGCAGCGCGGCATCGCGCTGCACGGCGCGGCATTGATCGCCCACGCCGGCGGCCGGGTCCAGTTGTACCCGCATCGGCACGGTGTTGATGAACAGGCCGATCATCGTCTCGACACCGGCAAGCTCGGGCGGGCGGCCGGAGACGGTGACGCCGAAGACCACGTCGTGGGTGTCGGTCAGCCGCGACAACACCAGGGCCCACGCCATTTGCATCAGGGTGTTGACGGTGATGCCGCGCGACCGGGCGCCATCGACGAGGCGGTCGGCGACTTCGGGCGCCAGCCGCAGTTCGGTGGTGCGCGGCAGGCCGGCCGGCCGGCCCTCGGCCGCCCCGGTCGAGCCGAGCGCGGCGGCCAGCAGGGTGGGACCGGCCAGGCCGGCCAGGTGCTGGCGCCAAACCTGTTGGCTGGCCTGCGGATCGCGGCTCGCGAGCCACCCGATGTAGTCCCGGTACGGTCGCGGCGCCACGGGCAGCGCCGCGGGGTCTCCCCCGGCCGCGTACAGGATCATCATCTCGTTGACGAACACCGGCAACGACCATCCGTCGATCACGATGTGGTGGGCCGTGATCACCAAACGCCATTGTGGACCGGGCAATTCAATCAGCAGGAAACGGATGGCCGGCCCGCGTTCCAGATCGAACGGTCGCCGGCGTTCGCCAACCTCCAGCGCCGGTAGTTCGCCGGGTGTGGCCGTGACACGTCGCCACGGCAACTCGACTCGGGACGGCACGATCTGCACCGGGCGCGCGATGCCCCGACTGAAGAAGCTGGCCCGCAGGTTCGGGTGCCGGACCAACATCTTTGTCGCACAGTCACGTAACAGCTCGACGTCGAGTACGCCGGTGATGTCCGCGGCCATACCGATCATGTAGGGGTCGTCGGCCGCTTCGCCTTCGACGAATTCGGTGAGCGCGCTCAGCGAATACAGGCCCTCTTGCAGGGGACTCAACGCCATCACGTCCTCGATGTCGGGTGCGACATCGGTTTTGGTAGCGGTCATGACGTTCCGTCGCGTGACGACGCCCACAGCTGCGACACGGCGGCCAGGTCGTCGGCCGACAGTCCGGACACGGCCATCGGCTCGAAGCGGGCATCGGCCGGCGCATCCGCCTGCCCGGTGTCGGCCTCGCTGTCGCCCACAGCATCCAGGGCGGCGGCCAACTGCGCTACGGTCGGATGCTCGAAGACCATGCGCGGGCTGACCGCCAGACCGGCCGCGCGGGCCCGCGAGGACAGCTGAACCGACAGGATGCTGTCGCCGCCGAGGGCGAAGAAGTTGTCGTGGCGGCCGACCTCCGGCGTGCAGAGCAGTTCGGCGAATACCTTGGCCAGCGCCCGTTCGGTGTCGGTACGCGCCGGTTCGATCTGTCCGCCGGTGCTGACCGCCGGCTTCGGCAGCCCGGGCCGGTTCAGCTTGCCCGAGTCGGTCTTGGGCATCGCGTCCAGCACCGTCAGCGACGAGGGCATCATGTAGCCGGGTAGCGTTATCGCGATCGCGGCGCGCACCGCGGCCGCGAAGGCCGCCTTTTCGGCATCGTCGACGATCGACCGTTGCGGTACAACGTATCCGGCCAGCGAGAGACCTCCGCGCACCTCCCAGGTACGGGCCGCCGCGGCGGCGACGCCGTCGACGGCCGCCAATGCGGACTCGACCTCGGCCAGCTCGACGCGGAAGCCCCGCACGTGAACCTGATGGTCGGCCCGGCCGACGAACTCCAGTTGGCCGTCCTCGGTCCACCGGGCCAGGTCACCACTGCGATACAGCCGCGAACCAGGTTTGGCCGCATAGGGATTGGCGATGAACCGCGTCGCGGTCAGGCCGGGCCGCTTCCAATAGCCACGGGCCAGCTGGTCGCCGGCGTAATACAGTTCACCGATCACACCCACCGGCACCGGGCGCAGACCGTCATCGAGCAGGTAGGCATCACTACCCGGGACCGGCTTGCCCACCAGCGGATTCGGCAAAGTAAGCGGCCCGCGCGACACCGCACCGGAGGTCTCGGTGGAGCCGATATTGTTCAACAGCTGGATATCCGTATTGCCCGCGCACGCGGCTACCAGGCGCTCCAACAGCGACGTGCTCACCGGCTCGCCACCGCACACCAGCCGCGACAGGGATCGCACCACATCGGGCCGGATGTCCACCAGCGCGGAAACCAGGCTGGGCACCGCGGTCACCTGCGCCACCGAATGCCGATCCATCAGCGCCGCCAGTGCTTCGGCGTCCCGGTGCTCGGCGTCGTCGGCGAGAATCATCGTGGCCCCGGCCGCCAAGCCGGCCAGCATCTCCATACCGCCCTCGAGGAAGGTGATCGAGGCCTGAGCCAAACGAATGTCGCTGGCGCAGGGCGGGTAGTGCCGCAGCTGCCAATCCAGTCGGGCCGACATCGATCGATGCGTGCCCACCGCACCCTTGGGCTTGCCGGTCGAGCCGGACGTGAACACCAAATACATCGGGTCGTCAGGATGCGGTACCGGTAGGTCGGGGTCAGCCGTGCCGTTCTCCACCGTCGTGCGCACCTGCGGATCGTCCAGCGAAATGACCTTTACCCCAGGCACTTCCGGCGTGCTGGCCGCTGCCTCGGCCGTCGCCAGTACCACCGGCGGCACCACGTCGTCGAGCATGAATTGCTTGCGTGCCAGCGGATAGCCGGGATCGATCGGGAAGTATCCACCACCGGCTTTCATGATGGCCAGCAGCGCCACCACCATGTCGATGCCGCGCCGTGTCGAGAGCCCGACCAGTGACCCCGGTGCCACTCCGTGTTCGGCGAGCAGCGCCGCCAGGTTGTCCGAACGGCGGTGCAGCGCGGGATAATCGAGCTGCTCGCTGCCGCAGCGCACCGCAATCCGGTCGGATCCCCAATTGCGGCTGGGAGCGAGCAACTCCGGAATGGTACGGGGTCGGTCGGGTGGCGCCGGGGCACCGCGGCTCCACTCGTCGAGGATGCGGTGCTGCTCGTTGCCGTCGATCACCGCAACGTCGCGCAGGGTTTGGTCGACGTTCTCGGCGAACTCGTTGATGATCCGCGCCAGCCAGCCGGCCAATCGCTCGATCGTCGACCGACTGTACAGCTCGGTGCGGTAGATGACGTCGCAGTCGTATCCGGCGCCGTCAGTACCGTCGGTGCCCAGAAAGTTGACGCTGAGGTCGGCGTGCGCCATGTCGAAGACCGGGTCCAGCGAGGTGCACACCGTGTCCTCGCCGTCACCGGCGGCGGGTCCCGAATCGATGACCCGGGTGGCCGGCAGGTGATCGCGCACGTGCACGACGACCTGGAACAGCGGGTTGCGCGACAGCGAACGCACCGGGCTCACGCTGTCGACCACCCGGTCGAACGGTAGATCCTGATGGGCGTAGGCGGCCAGCGCCGTCTCGCGCGCCCGGGCCAGCGCCTCGCGCAGCGTCGGGTTGCCGTCCAGGTCGTTGCGCAACACCAGGATGTTGACGAAAAAGCCGATCAGCTGGTCCAATTCGGCCTCGGTACGCCCGGCCACCGGGGTGCCCAACGGAATGTCCACACCGCCGCCGGCCTTGTGCAGCACCACGGCGACGGCCGTTTGCAGCAGCATGAATTCGGTGATGCCCACCTCGCGGCACAACTCGGCGAGCTTGGCGCGGGTGGCCGAGTCGATGCGGAACGCGACGGATTCACCCGCGCCGCTGGGCACCGGCTGGCGGGCGAAGTCCGGCCGTAACCCGGTGTCCTCTGGCATCCCGGCCAGCTGGCGGGTCCAGTACTGGCGCTGTTCGGCGGCGATGGCGGACTCCTGGCCGCCGGAGTCACCCAGGAACGCGCTCTGCCATGCCGCATAGTCGGCATACTGCACCGGAAGCGGTGCCCAGGACGGAACCTCCCCGCTGCGGCGGGCCCGGTACGCGGTGAGCACATCGGTGAACAGCACGCCCGCGGACCAGTGGTCGGAGGCGATGTGGTGGACCACGAACGACATCACATACTCGCCCCGGATACCGGTGCGCAGCAACGCAACCCGGATCGGCCGTTCGGCGTCCAGCTCGAAGCAGTGCTGACGCTCTTGGTCCAGCTGTTCTTGCAGCCAGGCCACGCTGTCCTGACCGGCGCCGTCGAAGGACGCGCGGCGGATCGCCACAGTACCGGCCGGATTGACCACTTGATAGGGCACGCCGTCGATTTCGACGTAGCTGGTGCGCAGGATTTCATGACGCGCGACGACGTCGCCGATAGCGGCGATCAGCGCCTCGATATCCCACGGCCCGCTCAGTCGCGCGGCGAACGGAATGTTGTTGACCCAGCTGGGCCCGTCGATGCGGTAGGCGAACCAGCTGCGCAGCTGCGATGCCGACAGCGGCAACGGTTCGTCGTGCGCGGTGGCGATCAGCTTGGGCCGAGACTCGACGAGCTCGCCGGACCCGAGCTGGTCGACCCGCTCGGCCAGCCGGCCCACCGTCCCCAGCTCGAACACATCGCGGATACCAAGCTCCACACCGCAATCCGAGCGGATCGCGGTGACCAGCCTGGTGGCCACCAGCGAGTGGCCGCCCAAATCGAAGAACGAGTCGTCGACACCCACTCGGTCGTGGCCGAGCAGCGTGGCGAACAGCGCGGCGATGCGACGTTCGGTGGGCGTCGTCGGGTCGCGATATTCGGCGGCGGCGGCGATCTCCGGTTGCGGCAGCGCGACGCGGTCGATCTTGCCGTGCGCGGTGATCGGGATCTCGTCGAGCACCACATAGCCGGCCGGCGTCATATAGTCCGGCAAAGCGGCGGCCACCCGGGCCCGGATGCGTTCGACGTCAACGGATTCGGTGCCGCAGTCCGGTGCCGGGGTCACATAGCCGACCAGGCTCTTGCCCAGTCGGGGCAGATCCACGGCGAGCACCACCGCTTGCCCGACGCTGGGGTCCACCGAGATGGCGGCGGCGATTTCACCGAGCTCGATACGGAAGCCGCGGATCTTTACCTGCTCGTCCGCGCGGCCGACGAATTCGATGTCTCCGTCGGCGTTGCGGCGAGCCAGGTCACCGGAGCGATACATCCGCCCGCCCGCGGTGTTCGGGTCGGCGACGAAGCGTTCGGCCGTCAGTGCCGGCCTGCGGTGATATCCGTGCGCGACATGCGTTCCGGCGATGTAGATTTCGCCGATCACGCCGACCGGGACCGGCTGTAGCGCATCGTCGAGCAGATACACCTGGGTGTTGATCTTCGGCCGTCCGATCGGCACGATGCGGGTGCCTTGGGTGCCCTGCACGGGGTAGCTGGTGCAGTTGACGACGGTCTCGGTCGGTCCGTAGAAGTTGTACAGCAGCGCATCGAAGGTGGCATGGAACTTGTCGGCGATCTCGCCCGGCAAGGCCTCGCCGCCGATCGGGACCCGCCGCAGGGTACGCCATCGGTTGACGCCGGGCAGGGAGAGAAACAGCCCGAGCAGTGAAGGCACGAAGTGCATCGAGGTGATGCCTTCGCGGCTGAGCAGATCGGTCAGGTAGCCGATGTCGCGCAGCCCGTCGGGCCGCGGAATAACCAGTCGCGCGCCCATGATCAACGTGCCGAAGATCTCGCCCATCGACACGTCGAAGCTGGGCGAGGCGACCTGCAGCAGCGATTCCGTTGCGTCGACCTGGTATTCGTCGCCGAACCAGACGAAGTACTCGGCGATCGGCGCGTGCGGAACGGGAACACCCTTGGGCAGCCCGGTCGAGCCGGAGGTGTAGATCAGGTAGGCCGTGTTGTGCGGGCTCAGTGGCCGAATCGGCTCGGGCGCGCTCACCGGGTAATTCGATAGACCGGTAACCGGTTCGCGCAGAACCAGTTTGGCGTCGGCATCCCCGAGGATGAACGCGATGCGATCCTGCGGGTAGGTGGGATCCACCGGCAGGTAGACCCCACCGGCTTTGAGGATGCCCAGTGCCGTGATGACGAGTTCGGGCGACTTGTCCAGCAGTAGCGCGACCCGGTCCTCGGTGCCGATCCCTTGTTCGATGAGCCAGTGCGCCACCCGGTTGGACTCTTCGTCAATCTCCCGGTAGCTGTAATTGCGGCCTTCGTAGCCGACCGCGATGGCGTCGGGCGCCCCACTCGCGCGCCGACTGACCAACTCCGGCAACGTGGCCGCCGCAGTCGTGAACTCTTGTCCCGTCGACACTCGGCGCAGCCATTCGGCGTCTTCGCCGCTCATCAGCGCGCATGCCGACAGCGTCGCGTCGGGGTTGCTCAGCGCGCTGTCCAGCAAGACGACGTAGTGTCGCAGCAGCTGTTCGACCAGCGGGCGATCGAGCACCTCCACGAGGTACTCGGCCTCGAGCAGCCCGCCGCCGTTCCCCGATCGCTCCAGCTCGACCATGAGACTCAGTGGCAGCTGGTTGAAGTGACCGCGCAACTCGGCGCGCGCGCACCGCACCCCCGGGGGACAGAAGCCGGCGCCATCGGCGTCTCGCTGTCCGAAGCTCACCCGGGTCATCCGGTCCGCTCCGTGGCGGCGATCGGGATTGGATTCGCGCACCAGCCAATCCAGGTCGGCGCGTGAATGCGCGAAGGCTCCCACGGCGCTGTCGCGCGTCTGGGCGAGCAGTTCGCGGAATGTCAGGCGGGAGTGCGGTTGGAGCCGAATCACCACGGTGTTGCCGTAGTAGCCAATGGCATCCTCGGTCCCGACGCCGCGATTGAGCACCGGGACAGCGACCAGAAAATCGCTCGACTGCGTGTAGCGCTGGACCAGTGCCGCGAAGGCTGACATCAACACCATGTACGGGGTGGCGCCGGTTTGCTTAGCCAATTCCGCAACCCGATCAACCAGGTCGGCAGACAACCGCGTCGTCGCGCGCTGCGCACGCCAGGTGCTGGGTACCACCGAACCGTTGGGCCCCGGAAGCTCAAGTGGCTCCGGCAGGTTCGCGATCAGAGGACGCCAGTAGTCCGCGTCCTGGTGATGGCTCGCGGCGTCGGCGAAGGCCGGCTCGACCGCGGGGGTCGGTGCGGCCGGCGCGGCGGCAAATCCGTCCGGGTCGGTGTAGGCGTGCGTCAGATCGGCGAAGAACGGCGCCCAAGACCCGTCGTCCCACGCGATGTGGTGGGCGGTGAACAGCAGCATCAGTTCTTCGGCCGACAAGCGTGCCACGGTGACCCGCAGCGGCGCATCCTTGGCCAGGTCGAAGGGGCGGCAGAAGTCCCGCTGCGCCAGCACGTCCAGGCGCAACCGCCGCGACTGATCGGACAGATCCGACAGATCGTGCTCGGTCCAATCCGGCCGAAGGTCTTCGCGGACCACCGGATACGGCAAGCCGTCGGCGTCGGTCTCGTAGGTCGTGTGCAGCACTTGATGCCGCGCGGCCACGGCGTTGACGGCATCCCCCAGCCGCGCTACGTCGACCGTGCCGCTGACCCGGTACGAGACACAGACGTTGAGCAGCGCGCTGTCGGGGTCGACCGACTGTACGAACCACATCCGGTGCTGGCCACCGGACATGCGCGGCTCGTCGACGGTCGTCACCGGCCCCTCGGCATCGGCCCGGGTCAGGCCGCGCTCAGCGAGCTTGCGGCGCAACAACTCCAAGCGCCTTTCGTCGAGCCGGGCGCTGGCATTGGTTTCAGTCACGCTAGGAGTCCAACCTTTCTAGCATCGCGAGCGTCGAATGGTGCGCTCCGGCCGCAGCGGCGGCGGCACCCAACGTCGGCGCGGCATTCGGGTCGCCGGTTGAGCCGGCGCCCACCGCATCGATCAATTCGTGGACGGTGATGCCACCGAGCATGCGGGCCACCGGAACCGAGTTCCCCACCGTCCGACGCAGCCGCTTGCGCAGATCCAGCGCGAGCAACGAATCCACACCCAGGTCGATCAGCGAGGCACTCGAGTCAATCGACGACGAATCACCCAAGTGCAGTGTCGCGGCCAGTTCGGCACGCACCACGTCGGCGACCGGTCGCACAGCCGAGCCGTTGTCATGCTCACAACTCTCGCCGAGCGAGCCGCTGAACGGCGTCGGCATTCCCTGGCTTTCGAAGAAGACCGCGAGCCGGTCGAAGTCCGCGTCGAAAATCAGGGGATCGCCGTCGTAACGGTGCAGGCTGGCCTCGATCGCCAATTCGGGGTCCATGGCGATCAATCCCGAGCGCTCGGTGCGGGTGATCTCGTGGGCCGCCACCACACCGGCGGCCTGCCACAGTCCCCATCGAATCGCCGTGCAGTCCCGGCCCCTGGCCCGCAACTGGGCGGCCAGCACGTCGAGCATCCGGTTGGACGCCGCATACGCCGCATGGTGGTAGCCGCCCCACACGCCAAATACCGACGAGCAGGCCAGAATCCGACAGTCGGGCCGCATCGGCCATACCTCGGCCAGCAGTGCCAATCCGCGAACCTTCGCCTCACATACCTCGGCTACATCCGTGCCGGTGAGATCCTCGCGCACCACCGCTTTCGCGATGCCGGCGGTGTGTATCAGCAACGACGCACCGGAGCCGGCATATTCGAGCGCGGCGGCGGACAGCGCGGCGCGGTCGGTGATGTCACAGCGCGGGGCCTGCACCACCGCGTCATGGTTCTCGGCAAGCCGTGCCAACGTGTCGGGGTCAACGCCGTTGCGGCTCAACAGGGTAACCGTGCGTGCCCCGTGCTCGATGCAGTACCGCGCGTACCGCAGGCCGATCGCACCGCTGCCGCCGGTGATCACCACGTGGTCCAGGGCGGCGCCGCCCAATGGCCGGCTGATTGCCGAGTCTCGGCACTCCCGGAACGTCCGAGCATAGCGTCGGGGCGGTTCGGTCCCCCGCACCGCGATTTCTGCCCCTTCACCGATCAGCGCTTGGACGACCTCGAGCGCGGTTGTGGCGTCGACATCGCGGCTGGGCAGGTCGAGGTGTCCGAAGATCTGGTCCGGGAATTCGAACCCGACGCTGCGGTGCATCGCCGCCAGGGCGGCCTGTGCGGGCGAGACAGTCGGATCCTCTCGCTCGACCTGCTCGGCACCGACGGTCAGCAACCACACGGCCCGGCAACGGGGGCCGGTGATCGCGGCGTAGTCGGGCAGGCCCGCGTCGGATCGTCGCGCGATCTGGTCGATCGCGGCGAGCGCATCCAGCCGGTCGAGTTCCGGGGCGACCACCACGACGATTTCTGCTTCGCCGAGCGGCACCGCCCGGCAGCCGTCGTGCGTGGCGACGGCGGCGATCAGTTGCCGCGTCAACGCGCTCGCAGCGTCCTCACCGAAAAACCCGATGCTGCAACCGGTTGCACCCGTCGTCGACGTCACCTGCTGCCAGTCCTCAACGGCAGCGGTCAACGCCGGCACCGCGACCGTGTCGGTCAGCGGTTCCGGCGTCGCCCACAGGTGCACCGCCCGCATCGGCGCGTTCGGGAACTTCGGCAGCGGCGCCCGGATACCATCCGGGATGGTTGTGCCCCACGGGCTACCGGGATCTGCGGTCGCGACGGCGGCGATGTTCGCCGAAAGCGCCTCGACGATGGGTTTGTCGCGATGCCCCGACCCGACGACCACCGCCGACTCCTCGTCGACGATGTCTGCCAGCGGATAGAGCAGCGACGGGTGCGCGGACAGTTCCACAAACGTGTCGGCACCCAGCTTCTGCGCATGTCGCACGGCACGGTCGAATCGCACCGTACCACAAAGGTTCTCGTACCAGTACTCGGCGAAGTCGATGCCGTCGTCCACCTCGCTGCCGAACGTCGAGCCGACGAACCGTGCCTCGCCGCGCCGGAAGCCCGAATCGGGCATCAGCTCGATCAACGGAGTCCGCAACGGCCGCAGTGCGCTGGTGTGACCCGGATAGTCCACGGACAGTTGATGATTGAAGATGCCGCGACGCCTCGCCAGTTGCACCGCCGCGGCCACCGCGTCGTGCTCACCGGAGACCACGGTCGACGACGGCCCGTTGACCGCCGAAACTTCCAGCCAGCCGGGCACATCGGTCAGCAGGGACTCCGCCTCTTCGAGGCCGATGCCCAGCACCGCCATCGCGTACCGGCCGGTCAGCCGGTCGACGACGCTCGCGCGAGCGCCGACCAATCGGACCGCGTCCGGCAATGTGATCGTCGCGGCCACGTAGGCCGCCGCCACCTCACCGAGGCTGTGCCCGATGGTGACCTCCGCAACCACCCCGCAGTTTCGCCATGCCGCGGCCAGGCTGACCGCGTGGGTGAACTGCGCACCCTGGATCTGCGTGCGCGACCAGTTCTGCTCCTGCTCCCCCACCAGGTAAGGCAGCGACGAGGGTAACCCGGCCGCGACGAACGCCCGCCCGCACTCGTCCGCGGTCTCCCGATAGGCCGGCAGCACCCGGTAGGCGTCGGCTCCCATCGCCTGCCATTGATTGCCCTGCCCCGGAAACACGAAAGCGATGCGCGGCGCCGAGCTCTTCGACGACCGGCTGATCAGGGGGTGCTCGTCGTCGCGTACCAGCGCCGACAAGCCGTCGACGAGCTCGGCCCGGTCGGCTGCCCGCACCACCGCACGGTGACGCCGCAGCCGCCGCAACCGCGACAACGTCGACGCGACCGACGCCGCCAGATCCGGTGCGGCGTTGCCGGTGCGGTCCAGGTAGTCGAGGATCGCCGCGGCATCCCGGGGAATCAGGTCTTTGTCGTGCGAGGTGAGCAGCACCGGGACACGGCGGTCAGGCAGCATGCGATCGAGCACTATGCCACCTCTGGCACGGAAACGATCAGATGCGCGTTGGTACCCGCGATCCCGAAGGCCGACGCCACGGCCGTGCGGTGTCCGGCAACGGCCGGCCACGGAGTCAGGGTCTGCGCCAGGCGTAAACCTTGCCCATCCCAGTCGATTTCCGGACTGGCCTGGTCGGCGTGCAGGGTGGCCGGTACCGCACCGTGTTCGGCCGAGACGAGAACCTTGGCCAACCCGAGCGCACCGGCAGCGGCCAGCGAGTGACCCAGGTTGGACTTGACCGAACCCAGCAGCGCCCCGGCGCCGGGCTCGGTGTCACCGTAAGTCTTCGCCAGCGAACGTAATTCGGTGCGATCGCCGAGCCGGGTACCGGTGCCATGCCCCTCGATCATGCCCACTTCGTCGGGCTGGATTCCGGCTTGGGTGATCGCGCGGCGGAACAGCCGGACCTGCGCCTCCTCGCTGGGGGCGGACAGACCGGCACTGCGACCGTCCTGGTTGACCGCGGTGGCACGGACCTCGGCGATGATCTGGCGACCGGCCCGCAGCGCCGCCGATTTGCGTTGCAGCACAAACATTGCCGATCCTTCGGCCCAGACCGTCCCGCTGGCCTGCGCGCTGTAGGGGCGGCAGTGGCCGTCGTCGGAGAGTGCGTGTTGCTTGGAGAACTCGACGAAGAAACCGGGCGAGCCCAGTACGTTGACTCCCCCGGCCAGCGCCAGGTCGCAATCGCCGTCGCGCAGGGCGCGCACCGCGACGTGGAAGGCCACCAGCGCCGACGCGCAGGAGGAGTCGAGGGTGAGCGCGGGGCCGGTCAACCCGAGCGTGTACGCCACCCGTCCCGAGATCACGCTCAGCGCCGTCCCGGCGAGCAGATGGCCACTGTGCCGGGAGAACTCCGCCATTTCGGGCCCATACCCGGTCATGGACGCGCCGACGAAACAGCCCACATCGTGGCCGGCCAGGTCGTCGGGATTGATGCCGCTGTTCTCCAGCGCCCGCCAAGACACCCGCAGCGTCACCCGCTGCTGTGGGTCCATCGCGATCGCTTCGCGGGGCGAGATCCCGAAGAACTCTGGATCGAATGTTGCTGCCCCGCTGAGGAATCCGCCGCGATCGTGGATCTGTTTGAATCCACTGCGGCGCGAACCGGCGAGCAGTTCGGCGACCGACCAGCCGCGGTCGGTGGGAAACCGGCCCAAGGCCTCACGGCCGTGCGCTAATAGGTCCCAGTAGCTGTCGGCGGTGTCGATACCGCCGGGTGCTTCGACGGCCATCCCGACGATCACGACCGGATCGACCTCGGTGTCGTGGACCCCGTTGTCAGACATCGGCATTCACCTGTGCGGCGATCGCATCGACGTGGTCGTAGACGTAGAAATGGCCGCCGTCATACACCGACAGCTCGAAGGACCCGGCGGTATGCCGTTCCCACTGGCGCAGCACGTCGATCGCGATGCGGTGATCGTCGCGGCCGCCCAGGACGTGGATGTCGGTGCCGATGCGGATATCGGGACTGGGGTCATAGCGATTGAAGGCCTGATAGTCGGCGCGCATCGCGGTGGTGAGCAGCTCGGAGAATTCCTCGTCGGCGAGCAGTTCGGGATCGGTACCGCCGAGGTCGGCGATCTCGGCGAGCACGCCGTCGTCGCTGGTCGGCAGCTCGGGCATGTCGGCGACGACACACGGCGGCGGACCCGCGGAAGCCCAGAGCTTCCGCACGGCGACATCGCGCTCTTCGGCCACCCGGGCAAACTCGAACGCCACTACGGCGCCCATGCTGTGCCCGAACAACCGCAACGGTGCGACGCTGCGCCAAGGCCCGGCCTCGAAGAGCCCGAGGGCAAGGTCGTGCACGGTCTCGTGGGCAGGTTCGGCGAGCCGGTCGGCGCGCTGCGGGTACTGAACGATGTAGATGTCGCCCCCAGCAGCCAGCGCGGCAGCCAGCAGCCGGTAGCTCGCGGCGGCCGCGCCGGCGTGTGGAAACACCACCGTGGCGCCGTCAGTCGACTTGCGCCCGGGAACCAGCTTGACCCAGGACGGAAATGTGGAAGGCATGCTGATCAGGTCACGGAAGGTCATGATGCTCACCGGATCCATGGGCGGCGTTGCCGAGGGCGACGGCCGAGTGGGGCTGGGACCCTGCCGCCACTCGTCGCGACCAGCCGGCCGGCGACGTCTCTCGCAGCGAGCCAAGGCCTCGACACCGCAGGTTGCCAGCGTGCTGAACAGCGTCAACACCGATGCCGACCAGTTCGGCCACCTCCGCACGGATGCTCTCCGAGCCCGCGGGGGCACGCACCACGAAAACCTCCCTGAATTAGCACAGGCTGCCCTAATTTGTTTGGTTACCCTATCCTCTCTCCCTGCGCTGTTGCTACTAAGCCCCCTCCAAGGCACCCGGGTGATCCCGGACACAGCACGGCCCCGCGCAAGGCTTTGGTGTCACCGAGTCGCCGCGCATCCGGCGATGGGATGCCGACCGGCATCCGTTTGCGGTGGCGCTGTCTTGGCTCCTGCGGCGTCGAGGGTGCACTGACGGCGGGCCCGTCCCGGCGTGGCGTGTCGGCGCCCTGAGCGCACACTCGACGCCACCGGCGCACACTCGACGGAATGGCTAGAAGTTCAACCCGGAGAACATGACCCGGCCCGGGTCGAACTTCTGCCGCACGGCCGACAACCGGGACAGGTTCTGCCCGAAATAGCGCGCCGGCGGCTGGTTCGCCTCGATGTAGTTCACATAGCCGCCGACCGAGTACTGTTGCACCGCTTGGTGTGCCGTGCTGAGCCAGTTGGTCGCGGCCGCCGGGTCGCCGGTTTCGACGTACCACTGCACCAGTGCCGCCTGGCGGCGCCACGGGTAGGCGGTGGCACCCGGGGCGACGGTGGCCAGGGCACCGTCCAGGGCGTGCATGATGGCGAGCATGCGGCCGGCGCCGCGCGGAAAAGCGTTGACCGCGGCGGCAATTCCCTGAGCGGCGGCCGGGGTGAGGCTCTGGAAGACATCCGACCCGCCGACGTAACCCAGCGGCTGCGGGTTCAGATTGTTGACGGCCAGATACCGGACCAGGTCCATACGGTTGAAGGTGTGGTTCTCGGTGCCGGTCGGTTGCAGGCCCACGGCCGAGACGATGGCGTTGGCCACGCTGGGACCCGATCCGGCCGGGCAGGTCGCGAGAATGCGGCAGGCCGTTCCGAATCCGTCGGTGGTGCTGTCCGCCAATGCCCAGCTGTTGCGGTCGGCGGTACGCAACCAGTTGGCCCAGCCGACGAGCACCTGTGCGAACGACTGTGGCGGGAAGTTCAGGTTGACGGCGTCGACGTCGTGGGTGGGGAAGGTGTTGAAGGTCAGCGAGGTGGTCACCCCGAAGTTGCCACCCCCGCCCCCGCGCAACGCCCAGAACAGGTCCGGGTTGCTGTTGGCCGAGGCGGTGACCGCTTGGCCACCGGGAAGCACCACCTGGGCCGAGGTCAGTTGGTCACACAGCAGGCCGGCATGCCGGGAGTCGGCACCCATTCCGCCGCCCAGCGCGTGTCCCGCGGCGCCCACCGAGGGGCAAGTGCCCGTCGGCAGACCCCGGCCCGCACCGGCCAGCGTCTCGTGCATCGAATACAGACTCGTGGCAGGCGTCACCGTGACCTGCCCGGTGGCGGCGTCGTAGTTGACTCCCCCGGGCAGCTGACGCAGGTCGAAAACCATGGCGCCGTTAGCCGTCGACGCGCCGATGTACGAGTGTCCACCACTGCGCGGAGCGACCTTGAGATGGTTGGCCGCGGCGAAGGCCATCGCCTTCTGCACGTCGGCCGCCGACGTCGGGGTGACTATCGCGGCCGGGGTCAGACCGTTGTAGTTGGTGTTGAAAACCTGCTTGGCCGAACCGAATTGCGGGCTGTCCGGCAGCAGCACCTTGCCGCCAAGCGCCGACGAAAGACCGTCCCAACCAGTGGCATTCGGCGCGGCGGTCGCCGGGGCCGAGCCGAATCGGCCCGTGCCGAACACCGCGCCGGCCGCTATCGCTCCGGCGGCACCGCGCAGAAACGTCTGCCGCGAGATCTCACGCGCCATCGTCGGACTCCCGCGATTGCGTCATGCCCGCATTGTTAAACCGCGCGATCCGCGGCAGCGCCCGACGTGCGGCGCCATAACCGAAACGAGCTCGAACCGTTACCGCCGCCTGACCAAAGGCTGGCAGTGATTCCCCGCGCCGCCGGCTCGGGCCTAAGCTAGTGCTCGGTCGCGTCCACAACGGCTACCGTGAGGCAAGGAGCGGGCAATGGTGCAAGGTTTGTACGGACTGCTCACCGTCGTTGCCCTGGTAATGGCCCTGGTGTTCGCCAGCATTGCTGCCGTGTACGTCGTGCGCCTGGGACAACGACCTTCCCCTCCGATAGCCGACGAAATCGGCATCGCCAGAGTGGTCACCACCAAGGTGCGCAAACGCGAACCTATGTCGCAAGAAGAACTCGACTACGCCAAGCAGATCGTGGCCGTCCGCAGCTCCTTGCTGACGTTCAGCATCCCCGGCGCCTTGTTCTCGGTGGGTTGCTTTTACGTGTTCGGGAGCCTGTACCACCTGCACGGGGCGACGCCGTCGGAGCGGACATTCCTCGGGCTGTTCCCCATGCTCGCCTCGCTGAACTTCACGACTCAGATCCTGCGCAGCGCGAGGTTGAAAAGGCGTTTGCGGAAATTGTCGTGAGCAACAGCACGAGCGCCGCTCGCACCGTTTCTGACGCGCCTTTTCACGCGCTGGCAGCGCCCTAAGCAAACAGCCATGAGCGCACGGGTTCGTGCTGCAATCGGCGCGACGGGGCGCATGCCCGTTGCCGTGAACCCCGGGGAGTGGCAACGTCCGTGGTCATCGTGTTCTCGTTTTGGCTCGAAGCCGCTACTCTTTACCATCAGTCGATCGCATTGGGCACATGACCGTCTACTATCTGGGCGGCCTGAGGGCGGGGATGGGATGAGAGCGCAAGGCCTTAACCGGAGTCCGAAAAGGTGATCGAGTGAGCCCTCGTTCGGTCGGCAGGACCGTCTTGGCACGAGTGTGGATGCCGCTGGTTGCCGTCATTGCGCTCGCCATCGGCGGGGTGGCCATGTGGAAGGTGCACCAGTTCTCCGATCCCCCGCCGGTCATCACCGTCAATCAGCCCGCGGCACCGCCGGAATTCAGTATCAAACGGCTCACCTACGAGTTGTTCGGCTCCGTCGGAGATGGCGGAATGCTGGTCTGGGTAGACGTCGACGGACATCCGCATCGGGTTGATCTCACGACGCTGCCGTGGTCGCACACGGAGTCGACCACCTTGACCGTGGTGTCCGGCAGCATCTCGGCGCAGGTCCACGGTGGTCAAGTCGGCTGCCGGTTGCGGGTGAACGGTGTCGTCCGCGCCGAACAGTCCGATGCCCATCAGGACGCACACGTCTTTTGCCTGGTGAAGTCCGCATGAGCGAGCATCGGTCGCAGCCCCTGGCGAAGCGACCTTTCGTCCCCAGAATGGTCCGCATCTTCGCGATACCGATCATCGCCTTCTGGGCGCTGTTGGCCGTGTCGACGAACACCTTCATGCCGCAGGTTGAGCGGGTCGCCGAAGAACTCGCGGGACCACTGGTCCCGCACTACGCGCCATCGCAGCGCGCACTGTTGTCCATCGGCGCGAAGTTCCAGGAGTCCAATTCCACCAGCTTGGCCATGATCGTGCTGGAAGCCAACCGGTCCCTGGGCGACCCGGATCATCAGTACTACGACGATCTGATGCGCCGTTTCAAGCAAGACCCCAGGCATGTGCAGTACGCGATGGACCTTTGGGGCAAGCCGATCACCGCGGCCGGCGCGCAGAGCCTCGACGGCAAGTGCGCCTACGTGCTGTTGCGCCTGGCCGGCGATATCGGCCAAATGCAATCGAATGAATCCGTTGCGGCCGTTCGGGATATCGTCGCGAAGGACCCACCGCCGCCCGGGCTCAAGGTTTACGTCAGCGGCGCGGCGCCGCTCGCTTCGGACACGGTCGGCATTGCGAATTCGAGCTTGAACAACATCACGATCGTCACGATCTTTCTCATCATCGCGATGCTGCTGCTGGTGTACCGCTCCGTCGTCATCCTGTTTGTGCCGTTGGCCGGAGTTCTGTTCGAGATGCTGGTCGCGAAAGGCGTGATCGCAACCCTTGGGCATCTGGGTTACATCGAGCTCTCGTCATTCGCGGTGAACATCGTCGTCGCGCTGACCCTGGGCGCGGGCACGGATTACGGCATCTTCTTGATGGGCCGCTACCACGAGGCGCGACACGACGGCGAGGGCAGGGAGCAGGCGTTCTACACCGCATATAAGAGCGTCACGCCCGTCATCCTCGGCTCGGGGCTGACGATCGCCGGGGCGTGCTACTGCCTGACTTTCGCGCGCCTCAACTACTTTCACACCATGGGGCCCGCGGTGGCGATCAGCATGCTGTTCACCATCGCGGCAGCGCTGACGCTCGGTCCGGCCTTCTTGACCGTGGGCAGCCTTTTTGGGCTCTTCGACCCGAGAAGCAAGGCCAAGGCGCATGGGTATCGGCGGATCGGGACGAGCGTGGTCCGATGGCCGGTGCCGATCCTGGCGGCCAGCACCGCCGCCGTCATGCTCGGGGCGGTCTTCGTGCCGACGTACCGCCAGAACTACGACGACCGTCAGTACCAGCCGCACGATTCCCCCGCCAATCTTGGCTTCCAGGCGGCGGATCGGCACTTCCCGAAGAGCAAGCTCTTTTCGGAGCTGCTGATGATCGAGTCGGATCACGACCTGCGAAACTCGGCCGACTTCATCTCACTGGACCGCGCGGCCAAGGCTCTGGAACGCCTCCCCGGCGTCGCGATGGTGCAGAGCATCACCAGGCCCATGGGTCGAGCGTTGGAACATGCCCACATCCCTTACCTGTTCACCACGCAGGGCAGCGGTCTGGGCCAACAGCTCCCGTTCAACCAGCGGCAAAACGCCAATACCAGCGAGCAGGCTGAGATCACGCAGCACACGGTCGCGGTCTTGCGCAAGGAGATTGGCTTCTTCGAGACGATGTCGGACGAAATGCACAAGACGGTCCTCACGATGGAGGACATGCAAAAGGTCACCGACGAGTTGAGGTCGAACCTGGCCAACCTCGAAGACTTCTTCCGGCCGATGCGCAGCTACTTCTATTGGGAGAAGCACTGTTTCGACATTCCGGTGTGTTACGCATTCAGGTCGCTGTTCGAGTCCATCGACGGCCTCGACAAGATGGCCGACGACATCAAGGACGCCGTAGCCTCGCTCGAGGTCATCGACAAGACCTTGCCGCAAATCATCACGCAGCTCAAACTCACGGCCGACGACTCGGAGGCGCTGGCCAATCTATTGGTCAACACCTACGGCCAGTCGTCCCTGCAGACCACGCAGACCGACCAGACCTTCGACGACCAGATCAATGTCGGGCTCGACTTCGACCAGTCCCGCAGCGATGACTTCTTCTATATCCCCCACGAGGGTTTCGACAACGACGACGTCAAAACCGGTATGCAGCTGCTGATGTCACCGGATGGCAAGGCCGCCAGGATCATCGTGACCCACGAGGGAGACGCCAACGGCCCAGAGGGTGTGCAGCACGTCGAACAGTTCCCCAACGCCATCACGGTGGCGCTCAAGGAGACCTCGCTGGCCGGCTCGAAAGTGTATATCGGCGGCTCCGGAGCAACCAACAAGGACATCAAGCAATACGCCGCGTCCGATCTGCTGATCGTGGCCATCGCCGCCTTCGTGCTGATCTTCTTGATCATGTTGTTCCTGACGCGAAGTCTGATGGCGGCCTTGGTAATTCCGCTGACGGTGGCCTTCTCCTACGCTGGCGCGTTCGGGCTTTCCATCCTCGTTTGGCAGCATCTCATCGGTCTGCCGCTGCACTGGCTGATATTGCCGCTCACGTTCATCATCCTGGTGGCGGTCGGTTCGGACTACAACCTGCTGTTGATCCTTCGCGTCAAAGAGGAGTTGCACGCCGGAATCCACACCGGTCTGATCCGCGCGCTCGGCAGCACCGGCGGTGTGGTGACGTCCGCAGGCTTGGTGTTCGCGTTCACGATGCTGGCAATGCTGACAAGCGATCTGAGAACGATCGGCCAGGTGGGTTCCACCGTGTGCATCGGATTGCTGCTCGACACTTTGATCGTGCGGTCGTTCGTGGTGCCGTGCATTCTGCGCATTCTCGGGCCGTGGTTCTGGTGGCCGACCCTGGTACGCAGTCGCCCGCTGCGGCAGGCGCACACCACCTAGGGCGTCATTGAGCGGTCCAGCCGCCGTCGATCGAGTAGCTGGCACCGGTGATGGTGGCCGCCGCCTCGCCGGCCAGGAAAACCGCAAGCGCCCCAACGTCTTCCGGGCGGGTGAAGCGCGCCATCGGCTGCTTGTCGGCGACGAACTCTTGCTTGGCCTCGTCGAAAGACTTCCCCGCCGACGTGGCGAACGCTTCGATCTGCTGCTCGATCAGAGGGGTCATGACCCACCCGGGACAGATTGCGTTGCAGGTGATGCCGTGCTCGGCGGTTTCGATCGCCGTCACTTTGGTCAGCCCCACCACGCCATGCTTGGCCGCCACGTAGGCCGATTTCTCCGCACTCGCGACTAACCCGTGCGCCGAGGCGATGTTGATGATCCGGCCCCAGCCGCACCGTTTCATCCCCGGCAGTGCGCACCGAGACGTGTGGAACACCGCCGACAGATTCGTCGCGATCACCGCGTCCCACTTCTCGATCGGAAAGTCCTCCAGCTTCGCCACGAACTGGACCCCGGCATTGTTGACGAGGACATCGACCGATCCGAAGGTCCGTTCGGCGTCGCCGATCATGTCGGCGATCTCGTCCGGCTTGGTCACGTCGGCGCCCGAATATGCCGCCGTCACCCCGAAAGTCTCTTCGATGTCGGACCGCTGCTGCTCGACAGCCTCCGGGTCACCGAAGCCATTGAGGGTCACGTTGGCTCCCTCGGCGGCGAAAGCCCGTGCGATCGCAAGCCCGATACCCGACGTGGAACCCGTTACAACGACCGACTTTCCGTGGATCATCGCCACACTCTCCCCTTGGGGCCGCATCTCGGCCATCGGAGGTGATTATCCGCCGAAAGCTTTTCGGCCGGCGCTTCCCGAGGTGGATGCCCCGTGCCCGCCCTCATTGTCACGAATCTGCACGTGGTGATGTGCTGTGTGCTGTGCGCCGTCACCGGTGCGCAATGCTGGGCTGCGATGTGATGAGGGAATCGGACCCTCTGCACTGCCCTTCGTGCGCCAGGAGAGACCGGACTTCGCCCGCCGATCAGGGCTTGTGCACGCCTTCGCGACAACTACCTGCTCCACCTTCTTAATCCAGCAGATCTACCTCCCAATTGGAGCGTTGGATCCGCATGTCCAACTCACGAAGCTCGCGTGCCAGCACATCGGCCTGCGCGCGCAACTCGGCGACAGGCAAGGCGGACTGCATTTTCAGCTCGGATCGCAGCTGGCGCGAGTAGCTGGGCTGGCTGGTGCCCGCAGCGGCATCTGCCGCCACGGTCACCACGTAGTGACGGTGGCGCAACGCGTCGCGGCGGGCCAACGCATCGGTCAGGGTGCCGTCCGCGTCGACGGTGGTGGCGGCGTTGGTGCGGTTAATACGCCGGATCAGAGTTTCGAACTCATCGAGCACCTCGCCGACCTCGGTCAGCAGGGCCGACGCGTCCTCAGCGGGCTCTTCGCCTTCTTGATATCGAGCGTTGTTGACGATGCGAGTGCGTAGCTGCTCGATCCGCCGCGCCGCAGTCGCGCGAAGCGACAAAGCCTCTGCGAGCTTCACGATTCCGACTCCTTTGTGATTGCCGAACCGGCCAAGTGACCGCGTCGGGCGGCCCGGGCCACTAGCATCATGAACCCGGCTTGGGCAGCCGGCAATTCACTTTCCCAACAGCGCCCATATCACGGGCAAAAAGCTATGCGTACCAACCGATCACGACTTGCTGCCTGACAACCGTCGTTTTCCGGCTCGGCGATAGCCCGCGTTCGGCGCGGGGCGCCCTAGCCTCGGCGGGGTGCAGAAATTCGACGACGAGCTGTTTCGGACCGACACGGTCGCACTGCAGACGTTCAACCAGCAGATCATTCACGAGTTTCGGCAGAACGCCGGCAAGGTCGGCGGCGTCTTCGAGGAAGTCAACGTGCTGTTGATGACCTCGACCGGCGCCAAGTCAGGCCTGCCGCGGTTGACCGCACTCGCGTACTTCCCGATCGATGACGCCCTGGTGATCATCGGTTCGCGTGGCGGCGCACCGAACGACCCCGCATGGGTGCACAACCTACGCGCCAATCCACAGGTGCGCCTGGAGATAGGCACCGAATCGTTCGAGGCCATGGCCCGCGAGGCGCTGGGCGAGGAGCGCGATTCGCTGTTCGACCAGGTAGTGTCCAGATCGCCGAATTTCGGGGTTTATCAGACCAAGACCACGCGTGTCATCCCGGTGTTCGCACTCCAGCGCGGCAAGTGAGCGGCAATTGAAAGGCCGACGACGCCTGCCCACCGGGCTCCGCGATCCCGCTTTGCGCGAACAGC
Source organism: Mycobacterium sp. 050272 (assembly GCF_039023525.1). Taxonomy (NCBI): domain Bacteria; kingdom Bacillati; phylum Actinomycetota; class Actinomycetes; order Mycobacteriales; family Mycobacteriaceae; genus Mycobacterium; species Mycobacterium sp. 050272. The sequence goes on from NZ_JBCHKV010000005.1 coordinate 248,912, forward strand.
CCTGCATTTCAGCAACCGGTAAGTAGCATACGACCGAAGGTTTGGTCGGCGCCGTCGATTTCCGACGTCACCGGGGGCGAGGGGCGTCGGTAAATGGGGTGGATCAGCGCGTGGTGGCGGCAGCCCGACCACTACGACTGGCTGTCGGAATACCTTGCTGCGCGCGGACTGAAGCCGTTTGTCCGCTTCCTGCTCGTCGCGATCCTGACCACCCTGGTGGCAGCGACGGTGTTGATGCTCAGCAGCCCGTCAGGTCCGCACGCACCCGCGCAGCGCGCGGCCGCCGTGGCGGCCATCGCGATCCTCGCGGGGTTCGCGCTGGTATACGGGCGGTGCTGGCCGACCCGGGCGCAATCCAAGATCTTTTCAATGGTCGGCGCGCTGGGCATCGCGGTGGTCTGCATTGCGCAGACCGACCCGCGAAACGGAATGCTCGGGTGTGCGGCATTCGGCGGCCTGGCGGGTTACGTCGCGTTCTTTCACTCGGCTCGCGTGTTGGTTTTCACGCTCGGCACCGCGTCGGGTGCGGCAGCAATCTGCGCCGCCCGGATCGCCGCGAACAGCGACGCATTGATCGCAACAGCGAATTGGCTGGTGCTCAGCGCAGGGCTGCTGGCAGTACCGTTCTGCGGTCAGGTCCTCGTGCATTGGTTGTCGGTGGACGCCTTGAAGTCCTCGACCGATCCGCTCACCGGTCTGCGCAACCGGCGGGGCTTTTATCGAATGGCGCCCAAGCTGCTCGCCGGGGACGAGCGCCCGCTGTGCATCAGCGTGTTGATGATCGATCTCGACAATTTCAAGCGCATCAACGACACCTACGGTCACGCGACCGGAGACCGGATCTTGGTGGCCGTTGCCGACAGCCTCCGCCGAATTCGCGACGGCAAGACGGTGATCGCTCGCGTCGGCGGGGAGGAATTCCTGGTCGCCGAGAGCATTGGGAAGCAGGAAGCACTCCAAGCCGCCGAGGCCATGCGGGTGGCCATTGCCGCGACCCCCTGGTACGTGACCGCCAGCGTGGGTGTCAGCAGCGTTCGTCTGCCGATGGTGGTCGAAAGTCCCGGGCGCCAGATCATCGAAAGCCTGGTCGAGGCCGCCGACGCCGCGATGTACGAGGCGAAACGCGCCGGCGGAAACCAGGTTCGGTTGTCCGGATACCGCTACCAGATGGACTAGCCACGTGGCTGCCGGGAAGGGCAGCTCCACGACGATGCGCTAGGCGGTGACGTGTTCGGCGCAGTCGACCCGTAGGTCGGAGACCGACATCGGCGTGTCGTAGAACCTGCACCGATAGCGTCGCGTGTCGGCTGCGATTGTTTCCAGCTGCACACAGGTGCTGCACGCGCGCACAACCGGAAGCAGTTGTGCCTCATGCAGTCTCGCAATGACCACCAGCAAGCTGTCGAGCAACTGCTCGGCCTCGACTCGGTCCAGCTTCGACGTGGCGATCTCCGCCGGCGCCGTCCACCGGGACACTTCGGTCGCGGCCTTGCGGCCGGCTTGGGTCAACACCAGGTCGTGACGGCGTCCATCCTGCGGATCTCGGGTACGCACCACCAGGCCCTTGCGGATCAGCGCGGCGATCGCATCGCTGACAGTGGGATCGGCGACATTGAGTTCGCGGGCGAGCGCGGTGCTGCGCGCAACGGGAGGCGGTCCGACGAAAAGCCAGACCAACACCCGCATCTGAGTGCTCGACAGATCGTGCGCCTCCGCGTTACGGCGCGCGAGCACATGCAGCGCGTCACCCACGCGATCCAGCGCCGCGACGATCTTCGAATCGAGGCTGCGATGCCGTGCCCCTTCGGACTTCAGAACTCGACCTCGTTGAGCAGGCCCGGCGCGCGGCCGTGAGTGGCGTCGTCCGCCCGGTATTCGTCAGCAACGGTCACGCCGGCCTTCTTCCTCTGCTGTCCATCGAGTTCGCACCGGATCGTAACGCTGGCAGCCCAACGCAGATGACGATGCGAATCTGCGTGAGCAGAACCCTTAGGAGTCCTTGAAATATACCTCATCATGAAGGCCAACTTCGTAATTCACGCAGTTCACCGAGGCACCAAGGACGACCTATGCCGAAACTCGCACGCAGTGACTGGTACGACCTCGCTCGCGACACCAACTGGACCTTCCGCTACGTCACTGACGACGAGGTGTTTCCTGATGAGCTGTCCGGGACGCATCGCGTCTCCGCCGAGAGCTGGCTCAAATGGGACGAGCCCTACAAGATCGGCTACCGCGAGTACGTTCACAACCAGGTCACCAAGGACACCACGACGTACTCGTTGAAGAACGCGATCGGGCGCTCGAACTTGTTCGATCAACTGGATCCGGGTTGGAAGTCGGTGATCGTCGCGCACTACGGGGCAATCACGATGCCCGAGTACCTGGCGTCCATCGGTGAAGCCCGGATGGCCCGGTTTGGCCGCTCCGCGGCGTGGCGCAACACCGCCACCTTCGGCACCCTTGATGAGGTCCGGCACGGTCAAATCCAGGCGTTCTTCCCGTTCGGTCTGCTCGACAAGGAACCACGAGGCGACTGGGCACTCAAGGCATTTCACACCAATAACTGGATCGTGCTAGCCGTCCGCTATTTGTTCGACGACATGTTCGTGGCCAACGACGCCTTGTCCATCGCACTGCAGCTGACATTCACCTTGGAGACCGGCTTCACCAACTTACAGTTCCTCGGTATGGCCGCCGACGCCATCGACGTGGGTGACCTGGAGTTCGGCGCCCTGATCAGCTCGATCCAGACCGACGAGGCGCGCCACGCCCAACAGGGCGAGCCGACGATCAAGGTGCTTATCGACAACGGTGAGGCCGAGTGGGGCCAGTTCCTGATCGACCACATGTTCTGGCGGTCGTGGCGAATTTTCGCACTGTTGACCGGTTTGTCGATGGACTACTACACGCCGCTGGACAGCCGGCGGATGAGCTTCAAGGAGTTCATCGAGGACTGGGTGGTCAAGCAATTCGCCAACCAGTTCCGCGATTACGGGCTCGAGTTTCCTTGGTATTGGGACGAATTCATCAACGAGTTGACCTGGTATCACCACGCCATCCACCTCGGCGTGTGGTACTACCGGCCCACGGTGTGGTGGAATCCCGACGCCGGCGTGTCCGAAGCCGAACGGCTGTGGCTTGAGGAGAAGTACCCGGGTTGGAACCGGGACTTCGGCAAACACTGGGACGTCATCACCGAGAACGTCCGCAACGGCGATATCGCGGCAACCCTGCCCGAGACGCTGCCGATCACCTGCAACCTGTGCCAGCTGCCGGTGGTTCGCGCCGCGGGCGTAATCGTGGGCGCGCACACCGATCCGGCCCCGCCGACCCATGTGCACAACGGGCGCAAGTACCTGTTCTGCTCGGAGCCGTGCCGATGGGTCTTCGCCCAGCGGCCGGACCGATTCGCCGGCCACCAATCGCTGATCGACCGGGTGCTTTCCGGAGAGATCAGCCCACCGGACCTCGGCACCGTGCTGCAGTACTTCGGGCTCTCAGCCGAGGAGCAGGGCCAGGACGCCGACGACTACGCGTGGGCATTGAACGGTTCGAAGAACGGGTCGAAGGGCTAGGTTCATGGCGCTACTTCCGCTGACCGCATTGTTCGAAGGGGATGTGCTCGAACTACTGGTCCCGGTCGACGACGCCGACACCGTCGAGGCAGTCGGTGCGGCGATCGCTCAACACGTCGTCGGCCATCGCGTCGCCAAGCGCGATGCACCGATCAGGCTGCGCCACAACGGAAAAGTGCTCGACCCGCACGTGGGTATCGCCGCGTCCGGTGTCGGACCACTTGACCACGTCGAGGCCTTCTATGACTAGCACCCAGACGTGGACACCGGTCGCCACCATCGACGAGCTGTGGGAGGGCGAAATCGCCGAGTTCTATGTCGGTGATCGGCCGATCCTGCTGGCGCACTTGCGCAATGGGGAGATCCGCGCCTACGACGGCCGGTGTCCGCACGCGAGTTACCCACTGGCCGAGGGCAATGTCGACGACGACGTACTGACATGCGCCGCGCATAGCTGGGAATTCGATCTGAACACCGGCGCCGGCGTGAATCCCGCCGGCTGCCGGCTACGCAGCCACCCGGTGCGCCGCGATGGCGACCACATCGTCGTATCGCTTATCGAAGATGGGAGCCAAGTATGACCGCAGCAGCTGAGCAGGCCAAGCTTGTCGGTCCCGTGGTGCGGGGCTTTGATCCCGAGATCGTCTCGGCGCTCACCGACGCCATCTACGCCGACAACCCCGATGCCGCGGTCGTCATCGAAGACAATGCCGGTTATGTGCGCATTCACGCGCCGCGCTTCCTGCGCGTCACCCGATCCAGTCTGGAAGCCGCTGCGGGACAGCCATTCCCGCTCGCCACGCTGGAGCCGGCATTGGTGGGGTTTGCCGGCCGGATCCGCTACGTCGGCGACGACGAGCTGCACTGGTACCTGGATCGAGAGGACTGACAGATGACTGCCGCCACGCCCCGACGGCTCAAGACGTGGAGTATCGCCGGCGACACCCGGCGCAAGCCAACCGAGTACGAGGCCGTGACCGGTCGATTCCACTACCACTTCAATCGCAAGCCCGCTCCCTTCGACCTCGATGCGGCCAGCGGGATCAACCGGTGGTACCTCAAATATCGCGAAGGCTCACCGCTGCAAGCCGACAGCTGGGAAGGCTTTCGCGATCCGGCCGCACTGAACTATCGCCGCTACATCGCGCTGCAGCACGACCGTGAGGTCTACGCCGAGGGCGTCGTCGACCACTACGAGGCGCTCGACCACGACGCGCAGCTGGACGCCAGCTGGGTCGAGACGCTGAATCGGATTTACCTGCCGGCTCGCTACGCTTATCACGTCCTACAGATCACCGGCCTCTATGTCGGGCAACTGGCGCCGAGCGCCTACATCACCAACGCGGCGTTCTTCCAAGGCGCCGACGAACTGCGCACCCTGCAATGGACCGCCTACCGGGCTAAGTCACTCTCGCTGAGTCACGGCACACACCTGGCCAATACCGAAGCGACACGGAGGATTTGGGAGATCGACGAGGCGTGGCAGCCGGCCCGCGAAACCCTTGAGCGCCTGCTGCTCGCCTACGACTGGGGTGAGGCATTCACCGCGCTGAACCTGGTGGTCAAGCCGGCGCTCGACGCGCTGTTGAAGGAGGCGTTCGTGGATCTCGCCACATCCAACAGTGACGGTTTGACCGCCGCGCTGTTGCAGGAGTCCCGCGTCGACACCACCCGCAGCCAGGCGTGGAGCGCCGCCCTGGCCCGCTATGCATTGAACGCCAACGCCGCCAACACATCGGTAATCGACGGCTGGGTAAAGAAATGGCGTCCGCTGGCAGACCGTGCCGTCGAAGGCCTGGCCACAGCGTTTGCCGATCCCGCGGCGGCCCGTCGTCGCGTCACGGAGTCGGTTGCCAACTTCACGACTCAATGGGCGGACTGACAACCGCTCCGGACAAAACCTGCCATTGACGAATGTCACCATTTGCTGTTGACTGCGTTGCATGGCGGACATCGTTCCGGCCCGCGGGTCACTGCGGTCCCGCGGCGCAGCGGCGGTAAGCACCTACACCCTGCGGCCGTTCAGTGGGCTGGTGCCGCCCGAGCGCCCGTGGGGAATCTGGCTGTCGCGCCAGATGATCGCGCGGGTGATGGCCACCTTCGGCCCCTCACTGTCGGGCACCCGCGTTGAACTGGTCGACACGAGACTGCCCGACGGTCGCCGGGTCAAGGGCGAATGGGTGTACGGGCCCCGGACGCCGACCAGCGAAACCAGGCATTCGTCGCGCAAACTCGGCGCGATCTACTACGTGCACGGCAGCGGTTATGCCGTATGTTCGCCAAAGACCCACCGGCGGTTGACATCCTGGCTGTCATCGCTGACCGGCTTGCCGGTGTTCAGCGTCGACTATCGGTTGGCGCCGCGTCATCGTTTTCCGACCGCCGCCGACGATGTCCGGGCAGGCTGGGACTGGCTGGTGCAAACGTGTGACGTGCCGACGAAAAATATTGTGATAGCCGGTGATTCGGCGGGTGGTCACCTGACGGTCGACATGCTGCTGCAGCCCGAGGTCGCCGCGAACTCTCCTGCCGCGCTGGTGCTGTTCTCGCCGCTGATCGACATGACGTTCGCACTCGCACTCGCTCGCGAGAAGATTCGTCCCGATCCCGCCATCCGAGTCGCCGACGCGGCCCGTCTGGTCGCGCTGTACCACCCGGAAATCGAACTCACCCATCCTCGGTTGACACTCGACGTCGCCGGCGGTGTGATGCTGCCGCCGACCCTGGTTCAGGCCGGCGGGGCCGAGATGCTGCAGGACGATGCGCGGCAGTTGGCCGCCGACATCAAAGCCGCCGGCGGCCGCTGCGAGCTGCAGGTCTGGCCGCACCAAGTCCATGTGTTCCAAGCACTTCCGCGCATGACGCCTGAAGCGGCAAAGGCCATGGGCTACGTTGCGCGGTTCATCGCCCACGCCTTGCAGGATGCCCGCGCCGTCGTTGACGAGGTGGGCTGACGGTGCTCGGACCACTGGACAAACTGCTCGGCACGTCGAAGACCACCAGCCACAGCGCGTTGGCCGTGGTGACCGGGGCCGGCAGCGGGATCGGGGCCGCGTTCGCCGTCGAGCTCGCTCGCCGTGGCGGCACGGTGGTATGCAGTGACATCGACGAGGTCGCCGCGCAACAGACCGCGGACGCCATCGCCGAACACGGCGCGAAGGCGATCGCGATCCGCTGCGACGTTTCGCGAATCGACGACGTTCGCGCGCTGGCCGAAGAAGCACGGTCCTTCTTCGGGGCCGCTCCCACGCTGATCATCAACAACGCCGGTGTCGGCGCCGGCGGCGCAGCCATCGGCGATGTGCCCCTGGATGATTGGGTATGGACGTTGGGCATCAACCTGTGGGGGCCGATTCACGGCTGCCACGTGTTCACCCCGATCCTGCGCGAGGCCGGGCCCGCGCACGCCGCACGGGGCATCATCAACGTCGCCTCGGCGGCAGCGTTCGGTGCCGCTCCCGGCATGGCTGCCTACAACGTCAGCAAGGCCGGCGTGCTCTCGCTTTCCGAAACGCTGGCCGCCGAATTGTCCGGTACCGGCATCCGGGTCACCGTGTTGTGTCCGACGTTCGTCAAGACCAATATCGTGGCATCGGGCCGGATCAGCGAGGAATCCAGCGACCTCGCCAACACGCTGATGCGCTGGACCGGGTTCTCGGCGCATAAGGTCGCACGGACCTGCCTGGATGCTCACGATCGCGGTGAGCTCTATTGCATGCCACAACTCGACGCCAAGATCGGCTGGAACATCAAACGTCTTGCGCCGCAGGCCTATACCCGCGTAGTTGGCCTGGTGTCGCGGGCAAACATGCACTGACAAACGCAACGAGAAGGGGGCTGCTGGTGGCCATCGACATGGAAGCCATGCTTGCCAAGATCAAGGATCGCCAGTGGGCGCTCGCCGATATCGATTGGGACGCACCGGGGGCCGACACCATCAGGCCCGAGTTTCGGCCCAAACTCCGGGCCTTCATGGCCGACCTGTGCTGGATCGAGAACATCGGCGCCCGGGGATTCGCGGCGCTCGCCAAGAAGGCGCCGAACCCCACCATCGCCGAGATCTACCGATATTTCCACGCCGAGGAGCAACGGCATGCCAACGCCGAACTGGCGCTGATGAAGCGCTGGGGCATGCTCGACGACGGCGAGATTCCCAAGCCCAACGTCAACATCCGGTTGGCCATCGAGTGGCTGGACACATTCGCCGATGACATGCCGCTGTCGGTGCTGGGCACCGTGATCCCGATGCTGGAGGTCGCACTCGACGGCGCGTTGCTGAAGTTCCTCCTCGACACTGTGCAGGACCCCGTCTGCCATCAGGTTTTCGAGAAGATCAACAACGACGAATCACGGCACATCGCCGTCGATTTCGAGGTGCTGGAGATGATCGGCAATGCCAGCGCGCGGCGGCTCGCCATCGAATTCGTCGGGCGCTTCGCGTCCCCTGGTCTGATCATCGGCGTGCTGATGTACGTGCCGCTGCTCAATCGAGTCCGCAACGAGATGGCCGGCATGGGTATGGATTCGGAGCGGTTGTTCAACGCTGTCAACCGTTTCAAGCAACTCGGCGACCGGGGTGAACGCACCCGGCGGGTGCCCACCTACAAGTTGCTCAAGCGCCACGGCATGTGGGTAGTCAACCCGAGACACCCCTATCAACTGTTGGCCAATTCCATGCTGTGGCTGTCGGATTTCTATCCCAAGCCGCTGCTGAGGCCGGCACCGAGCTGGTCGAAGGAACTCACCCACGAGCCGGCAGCGTGACCATGGCAAACGACCACACCTACGCAACGCTGATCATCGGAGCCGGCTTCACCGGGCTCGGTACCGCAATTCGGTTGGCCGAAGCCGGAATCACCGACATCGTCATCCTGGAGCGCGCCGACCGGGTCGGCGGAACCTGGCGCGACACCACCTACCCGGGGGCCAGCTGTGACGTGCCGTCGCTGCTCTACTCCTACTCGTTCGTGAAAAACCCGACATGGTCGCGGACGTACTCCCCCGCACCCGAGATCTGTCGCCACCTCGAAGACATGGCGACCAAGTTCGACATCCGTCGACACATCCGTTTCAAGCACGAGGTCAACGATCTGACCTTCGACGAGGTCACCGGCGTGTGGACGGCGAAGACCAAGAACCGCAAGAAATTTCGGGCCCGCACCGTCGTTTTGGCCTCCGGTCCCCTTTCGGATGTCAGCTTCCCGAACATTCGTGGTCTGAACACCTACCGGGGACACAAGATCCACAGTGCCCGCTGGGATCACGACTACGACTTCACGGACAAGCGCGTCGCCGTCATCGGGACCGGCGCCAGCGCGATCCAGATCATTCCCGAACTGGTCAAACAGGCTGGATTCGTGAAGGTATTCCAGCGCACCCCGGGCTGGGTGCTGCCCCGCCTCGATATGGCAACCCCATCGGCAGTGCAAGCTCTTTTCGCCAAAGTGCCTGCCGCCCAACAACTTGCCCGCCAGGCGCTGTTCTGGGGACACGAAGCCAGCGCCACCGCCCTGGTGTGGGACACCCCGCTGACCTCGCTGGTGGCTCGGCTCGGCCAGGCTCATCTGCGCGCCACCGTCAAGGACCCGTGGCTGCGCCGGCAACTAACCCCCGATTTCGCCCCCGGCTGCAAGCGGATGCTGGTCTCCAGCGACTATTACCCCGCGCTGCAGCGCGACAACTGCAAGCTGATCTCCTGGCCAATCGCGACGCTGAGTCCCGTCGGCATCCGCACCAGCGACGGTATCGAGCATCACCTGGACTGCATCGTGTTCGCCACGGGGTACGACGTCCACCTCACCGGCCCGCCGTTCGCCGTCACCGGCCTCGGCGGGCGGTCGCTGGCCGACGAATGGGCCAATGGCGCACAGGCTTACAAGAGCATCAACGCACACGGCTACCCGAACCTGTTCTTCATGACCGGCCCCAACTCCGGGCCGGGACACAACTCGCTGCTGGTCTATATCGAGGGCCAACTCGACTACGCGGTGCGCGGCATCCGCACCATCCTCGACGACGACCTGCGCTATCTCGACGTACGTGAAGACGTGCAACTGCGCCACAATCAGAGCATTCAGCGCCGGCTCACCAAGACGACCTGGATGTCGGGTTGTCGCAGTTGGTATCTCACCAAGGACGGGTTCAACGGCTCGATGTACCCCGGTTTCGCGACCCAGTATCTTCGCCAGATGAGCGATTTCCGCTATGCGGACTACCAGGCGGTGGCGCGCGGGGCGACCGCGCGCGTCACGTCGTCGGCCTAAGCTGACGCACTGAGATGGCACAAAAACCGGAACCCGGCACGATCGCCAGCGTCCTGTACAACGTGCGACGGGCGCCCAAACGCGTTCGGCGCCAATCGCGCGACTTCATCGACACCGCGGTGTCGCAGCTGTTCGACGCGGCCGTGCGTCACCCGCACGGCGACGCGGCTTCCGGGGAGTACCGGATTGACGACCTGGCCCGGCTGGCCGGCACGACCACCCGCAACATCCGGGTCTACCGGGATCGCGGGCTGCTGCCGCCGCCAATGCGGGTCGGGCGTATCGCGTTGTTCAACGACACGCATCTCACCCGGTTGCGGCTGATCACTTCGATGCTCGACCGCGGCTACAACATCGCCCATGTGCGGGAAATGCTGGGCGCCTGGGAAGAAGGCAAGAGCCTCGGCGACGTGCTGGGCCTCGAGACGGCCATCGTGGGCAGCTGGACCACCGAGAAGCCGGAGACCATGCCGCTCGCCGACGCCGAGGCGCTCGTCGACGACCCGACCGCGTTCGACCGGCTGGTCGGCTTACAGGTGATCCGCGTCGACGGCCAGCAGGCCACTGTGACCCGGCCCAAGCTGATCGAAGCGTTCAACGAGATCCGGGGCTACGGCGTCGAATTGGAGAAGCTAGTCGACCTGCACGAGCAGATCGTGCCCGAGATCGACAAGATCAGCGACCTGTTGGTGCGCGCTGGCGCCGAACACGTCATCGACAAGATCAAACCCGGCCAGGCGCTGCCCGCGGATGCCGAGATCGCCGAGTTGATCACGATGCTGGTGCGGTTCCGCACCCAGGCGGTGGCGACCGTCACCGCAACGCTCGCGTCGTCGATCGAGTCGAACATCGAGTCATTGACCAGCCGCATCCTGGCCGATTACCTGGAACGTTCACCGGAAGCCGGAACCGAGGCGCCGCCCGACGAATTGTCGGCACGCCGGCGCAACGCCAATTAGCGCGGCCGTTAACGCCGGCGTCGAGCGCTTCACGCAGGTTTGCCGTCCGCGTCTCCCGGGGCGCTGCGCGCCGATCGGTCGCTCCTGGAATTAATCCGGCGTCGCCGCTTCGCAGTGGCCCGGGCGGTCGGCCGCCCGAGTTCTGCGTCCGACCCGTTTCCGCAGGCAGCAGCCGCGAAACTCATCGCATGAGGGCCGGTCGAGCAGGCCACCCGGAGGCATCGGCGGCCCAGTACGTTTGCCCCCCGTTCACCTGCTTAGCGAATAGGAAAGGGTTACCATGACGGTGTTCCCCGTAAAATCACTGGCTCCGACGCGGACTGCATGGGGGGCTGACCAGCCGACCGGCGCGGAGAAGGGGGTAGTTCGGGTGAACCGCTACCCAAAGGATTCGAACCGCCGAAGCATTTCGGGGCCGGAAGAACCGCGCCGGACGTTTCCCACGGACTCTGACAGAAAAACGTAACAAAGGTTTAATCCGGCCGGTGCGGATGATCCAGCAAATGCCCGATCGCGATTAAAACTCATCCACTGAGAGGAACATCATGTTCGTGATCAGGCTCGCGAACGGTGAGGAAGTCCACGGTTCGGACGGCGACGAACTCGAAATAAACCAGGAAACAGGCGTGCTTACGGTTTCCCGGGTCGACGGATTCGAAGAAATTACGACGTATTACTCGCCGTCCGCCTGGCTGTCGGTGACCCACCGCAAACGGGGCGCCGGCGTGCGGCCCTCGCTAATTTCCGGTTGAGCAGCGACACGCTAATCCTGACAGTAAATGCACAGCGAACTCACACCAGATTCACGCTAATCCCACCTTACCCCGTCCGACCAGCATCGCTGTGACCACGGGTTTTGGGATCCACAGCCATTTCGGCGCGGCTTGGAACGACATGCACAATTCGGGTCAGATCCGAGTGGCGGTTTGGCAGCGGCAGAGCTAAATTTTCCACGGTCGTCGGGATGTTCGTGGTAGCCCCCGCTTGCGGACGGTGCTTCCCCCGGGCCACCGGACGGAAAAAGAGAGGCACCAATGCTGCAAGAGTTCTGGCATAACTTCACGCATAACCTGTTCAAACCGCTTCTGCTTTTCTTCTACTTCGGATTCATGATCCCGATCTTGAAGGTGCGATTCGAGTTCCCCTATGTGATCTATCAAGGCCTCACCATGTACCTGCTGCTGGCTATCGGCTGGCACGGTGGTGAGGAACTCGCCGAGGTCAATGCCTCCAGTGTCGGGGCGATCGTCGGATTCATGGTGTTGGGCTTCGCACTCAACTTCGTGATCGGCATCATCGCCTATTACCTGCTCGGTTGGGTGACCAAATTGCGCAGGATCGATCGGGCGACGATCGCCGGCTATTACGGGTCGGACTCTGCCGGGACATTCGCCACCTGTGTGGCGGTCCTGGCCGCAGTGAACATCGCCTTCAATGCGTACATGCCCGTGATGCTGGCCGTTATGGAGATTCCGGGCTGCCTGGTGGCGCTCTACCTGGTGGCCCACCTGCGGCACCGGGGAATAGACGCGGCGGGCAACATGGCCGACGAGCCGGGTTACGCGCCGGTGAAGGTCGGCATCGGGCCTGGCACCGCGGCACGGCCTCCGCAGGGCCAGAGCTTGGAGACCGAGCGCGCGATCGAGGACGAACTTGAACTCTCGCTGGAAAAGGGCGAGCGCACAGACGAACTCGACGTCAGCCCGGGCGTGCAGCTCACCCAGAAGAAGCCGTCCATCTTCTCCCGCGAGCTGTTCCGGGAGGTGTTCCTCAACCCCGGGTTGGTGCTGCTGATCGGCGGGATTGTGATCGGCCTGATCAGTGGTCTGCAGGGTCAAAAGGTCGTACAGGACGACGACAAGTTCTTCGTGATGGCATTCCAGGGTGTGCTGTGTTTGTTCCTGCTCGAGATGGGCATGACGGCCTCGCGCAAGTTGAAGGACCTGCGAACGGCCGGGCCCGGGTTCATCTTCTTCGCAATACTTGCGCCGAATGTCTTTGCCACGCTGGGGATTATCGTTGCCTGCTCCTACGCGAGCCTGACCCACACCGACTTCAAGACGGGCACCTACGTGCTGTTCGCGGTCTTGTGCGGCGCGGCGTCCTACATCGCGGTGCCGGCAGTCCAGCGACTGGCAATCCCGGAAGCGAGTCCGACGCTGCCGTTGGCCGCGTCACTGGGTCTGACGTTCTCCTACAACGTCACGATCGGCATCCCGCTCTACATCGAGATTGCCCGCCTCGTCGAAGGGTGGTTCGGCGTTTGACGCCGTCACCCCAGCAGGGTCCGCACCACCCCGTCGGCCAGCAACCGGCCGCGTGCAGTGAGGACCAGCCGGTCGCCGTCGGCCACCAGCAAGCCGTCGGCGACAACGGTTTTGGCTCGCTCGCGTTCGGCGGCGCTCAGCGCCTCCAACGAAAGCCCCTGACGCATACGGGTTTTCAGTAGCACGTCCTCGGTGTGCAACGCCTCGGCGTCCAGCTGCTCGAAGCCTGCTACGGGTAACGCGGAATCCGCCAGTATCTGCGCGTATGCGTTGGGGTGCTTGACGTTCCACCACCGCGTGGCGCCGACATACCCGTGCGCACCCGGCCCCGCGCCCCACCACTGACCACCGTCCCAATAGCCCACGTTGTGCCGGCACTCACCACCCGGCCGCGACCAGTTCGACACCTCATACCAATCGAAACCGGCGGCGGACAGGCGCGCGTCGAGCAGTTCGTAACGGTGCGCCAGCACGTCGTCGTCGGGTGCGGCCAGCTCACCGGTGCGGACCCGGCGCCCCAGCGCGGTCCCCTCCTCGACGACCAGTGCATACGCGGAGACATGGTCGACGCCGGTCGCGATCGCCGTATCGACCGAGCGCAGCAGCTCGTCGTCGGTCTCCCCCGGCGTGCCGTAGATGAGGTCAAGGCTGACGTGTTCGAAGCCCGCCTGCAGCGCCTCGCGGGCCGCGGCCGCCGAACGGTTCGGCGTATGGATCCGGTCGAGGACACCCAGCACGAACGGGGACACCGACTGCATGCCGAGCGACACCCGGGTGTACCCGGCCGCTCGGGCGGCCTCGAAGAAGTCCGGCCAGGCCGATTCCGGGTTGGCCTCCGTGGTGATCTCAGCATCCGGCGCGAGCACGAAGTGTGCACGGACCATGTCGAGCAGCGCGACGATGCGCGCAGGTCCCAGCAGGGATGGGGTCCCGCCGCCGACGAACACCGTATTCACCGTCGGTGCATCCAGCCGCGCCGCGGCCAGCGCCAACTCGGTGCGCAGCGCCTCCAGCCAAGCGTCCGGGTTGACGCCGCCGAGCTCGGCCGGCGTGTAGGTGTTGAAATCGCAATACCCGCAACGAGTTATGCAGAACGGGACGTGGACGTACACCCCGAACGACTGCCCAGGACTGCGCTGTATGCCGGGAAGCTCAACCGGTGCCGCGCGAAGGGCCATGCCAAATGATTACACGTGCACCGGGGCACGCCAGCCGCTCGGCCACGGCGGGGGTGAGCAAATTCACCCCGGATGGCGGCGGATTGTACGAGTCACCTCACGGCGTCGCTGGGCGGACGGGATCGACGTGGCCTGAACGCACGGTCGGCCGATTGACCACGTCAGACGCCGGGCAGACCGGCCTCTCAGGGGTTTCTCGGTTTTGTCTATCCGATTACCCAGGATTACCGGGTAGTTTTGCTCATCGTGAGGGCAAATTTGACCTGGTGGCGCTGGCCGCCGCTATCCATGGCAGAATGGGCGCGTGACCGTCGCCCAGCCCAGCCAGCGCATTGCGCTAGTGGTTCGGCGGCACATCGATCTCAAACGTGTCTGCAGCTGTAGCTGTCCGGCTTGATGTCGTAGACCCGCCCACCTGTACGTCCAGCTGGCGCCGGATCTGCGCCCGCCGCAATTGACCGGTGAGTCGCGCGTCCACGCCTGCACAGCCCGCGAAGGAGATCTTCGAATGACCACAGCCCGTCCCGCCAAGGCACCTCGAAGCGAGGGCCAGTGGGCACTGGGAGAACGCGAGCCGCTGAACGCCAACGAGGAGTTCAAGCAGGCCGGCCCCCCGCTGGAAGTGCGTGAACGCATCTTGAATACGTACGCCAAAGACGGCTTCGACAGCATCGAAAAGAACGATCTGCGTGGCCGTATGCGCTGGTGGGGTTTGTACACCCAGCGCGAGCAGGGTTACGACGGCAGCTGGACCGGCGACGAGAACATGGACAAGCTCGAAGCCCGGTACTTCATGATGCGGGTGCGCTGCGACGGCGGCGCCCTCTCAGCCGGCGCGCTGCGCACCCTGGGCCAGATTTCCACCGAGTTCGCCCGCGACACCGCTGACATCTCCGATCGGGAGAACGTGCAATACCACTGGATCCGGGTGGAGGACGTCCCGGAGATCTGGCGGCGGCTGGCCAAGGTCGGATTGCAGACCGCCGAGGCGTGCGGCGACTGCCCGCGCGTGATCCTGGGCTCACCGCTGGCCGGTGAGTCGCTCGACGAGGTGCTCGACCCGACGTGGGCGATCGACGAGATCGTCAAGCGCTACATCGGTCAGCCGGAATTCGCCGACCTACCGCGCAAGTACAAGACCGCGATCTCGGGTCTGCAGGACGTGGTGCACGAGGTCAACGACATCGCGTTCATCGGCGTCAACCACCCCGAGCACGGCCCGGGCCTGGATGTGTGGGTAGGAGGCGGGCTGTCCACCAACCCGATGCTGGGCCAGCGCCTCGGCGCGTGGGTGCCCCTGGCAGAGGTGCCCGAGGTATGGGCCGCGGTCACCTCGGTGTTCCGCGACTACGGGTACCGGCGGTTGCGTGCCAAGGCGCGGCTGAAGTTCCTGCTCAAGGACTGGGGCGTAGAAAAATTTCGTGAAGTTCTCGAACAGGAGTACCTCAAGCGCCCGCTGATCGACGGCCCGGCCCCCGAGCCGGTCACGCACCCGATCGACCACGTCGGAGTGCAGCGGCTCAAGAACGGACTCAACGCCGTCGGTGTCGCCGCGATCGCGGGCCGGGTCTCCGGGACCATCCTCTCCGCGGTGGCCGACCTGGCCGAACAGGCGGGTTCGGACCGGATCCGGTTCACCCCCTACCAGAAGCTGGTCATCCTCGACATCCCCGACGACAAGCTCGACAACTTCGTCGCCGGCCTCGAGGCCCTCGGATTGCAGGCGAACCCGTCGCACTGGCGGCGGAACCTAATGGCCTGCACCGGGATTGAATTCTGCAAGTTGTCCTTCGCCGAAACCCGGGTCAAGGCACAGACCTTGGTGCCAGAGCTGGAAAAGCGGCTCGATGACCTCAACTCGCGCCTCGACGTGCCGATCACCGTCAACATCAACGGCTGCCCCAACTCGTGTGCCCGAATTCAGGTCGCCGACATCGGCTTCAAGGGTCAGATGGTCGACGACGGCGACGGAAACTCGGTCGAGGGCTTCCAGGTGCATTTGGGCGGCAGCCTCGGACTGGACAGCGGATTCGGCCGAAAGCTGCGCCAGCACAAGGTGACCAGTGACGAGCTGGGCGACTACATCGATCGGGTGGTACGCAACTTCGTCAAGCACCGCAGCGAGGGAGAGCGGTTCGCGCAGTGGGCACTTCGTGCCGAGGAGGGCGACCTGCGATGAGCACCCAATCGACCGACCCGGAATACGCCGCACTGCGTGAGCTGGCCGCCCGGGGCGCGGCCGAACTCGATGGCGCCAGCGCTAGCGAGCTCCTGCGCTGGACGGATGCGAACTTCGGCGGTATCAACGGTCCACGCGGCTGGGCGACCTGCAATTACATCGTCGCCTCCAATATGCAAGACGCCGTTCTGGTGGATCTGGCGTCCAAGGTGCGCCCGGGCGTGCCGGTGCTGTTCCTGGACACCGGCTATCACTTCGTCGAAACCGTCGGTACCCGGGATGCGATCGAATCCGTCTACGACGTGCGGGTTCTCAACGTCACGCCGGAGCACACGGTGGCCGAGCAGGACAAGCTGAAGGGCAAGGACCTGTTCGCGCGGGACCCCGGTGAATGCTGCCGGCTACGCAAGGTCGCCCCGCTGAGCAAAGCTCTCAGCGGTTACTCCGCGTGGGTGACCGGGATACGCCGGGTCGAGGCACCGACCCGCGCGAACGCGCCGCTGATCAGCTTCGACGAAGCATTCAAGCTGGTGAAGATCAACCCGCTGGCGGCATGGACCGACGAAGATATGCAGGCCTATATCGACGAGCACGATGTGTTGGTCAATCCGCTTGTCTACGAGGGTTATCCGTCGATCGGCTGCGCCCCCTGCACGGCCAAGCCCGCCGAGGGCGCCGACCCGCGCAGCGGACGCTGGCAGGGGCAGGCCAAAACCGAATGCGGATTGCACGCGTCGTGAACACGCTCGTCCTGACCGCACACGGGAGCAAGGATCCACGGTCGGGGGCCAATGCACGGGCCGTCGCCGCCCAGTTGATGCGCTTGCGGCCAAACCTCGATGTGCGACTGGCCTTCCTGGAACACAGCTCACCGAGCCTGGCCGATGTCCTCACGTCGGTAGATGGCCCGGCCGTCGTCACTCCGTTGCTGTTGGCCAACGCGTACCACGCCCGCGTCGACATTCCCGCCCAGATCGCCAATTGCGTTGCGAACCAACAAGTGTGGCAGGCGCCGGTGCTCGGCGAGGACGACCGGATGGTGGCGTTGCTGCGCCGGCGCGTGACCGAGCTGGGTGTCTCGCGCCGCGACGAGGGCGTCGGTGTCCTCGTCGTGGCGATCGGCACCTCCGACTTGGCGGTGAACGCGCGTACCGGCCGGGTCGCGCCAAAGCTGTTGGCGGGCACGTCTTGGGCGGGGGCAACGACCGCGTTCGCCACCCAACAGGAACGTTCGCTCTCCGAAGCGTTGGGCAGGTTGCGCCGCCAGCGCGCCCAGCGGGTAGTCGTCGCGCCGTGGTTCCTGGCGCCGGGACTCATCCCGGATCGGGTGCAGAGATTCGCCGCCAAGGCCGGCATCGAGATGGCGGCCCCGCTGGGCGCCGACCGGTTGGTGGCCGAGACGGTGCTCGATCGCTTCACCGCGACGGCCACCGGCCAGATCGCGGCCTGAGCGGCCTGACGGTACGTCAAATCGCTTGCGGCACTACCATGGCGCAATGGGCGATTACGAACCACGTGGACTCGCCGAGCATCTGGCCGGCCTGCCGCACTTCCACGTCGTCGCCCTGAACCGGAACAACGAGGTTATCTACAGCGACGGCCTGACGTGGCCCGGCGCGGAAGGATTCGCCGCGGACCTGATCTCACCCGCGCCGGGCGCCCCCGTCCCCGAAGTCGAACTCGAAGCGGTGTGGATTGTCGAAACCGATCCACGAAGGTGCCCATTCGCCCACGGCGACGACACGGTTGAGTCCGACGAGCTGACGGTGACCGAGTACATCGAGCGCCTGACCCAGCAACCGCCCTATTGGTCGCTGCAATAACTCTCAGGCCGACGTCAACGTGCTCTGTTCTTCGTCGGCTCCGCCGGACGGCGCGACAGCAGCGATGCTGGCGGGCACCCGGGTGGCGCGCACGTAGACGGTGTCCCCGTCCTTGAGGGCCAGCGCCTCGGCGTCGCCCCGGGTGATTTGGGCGGTGAAACTGCCGCCGGTGGCCGCGCTGGTCAACTCGACGCGCACCTCGAATCCCAATGCCACGACACGGTCGACGGTAGCGCGGACGACTCCGATCGATTCGGCGGTGCCGTCACCGCCGGCGATCGCCATCTCGGGATTGCGACCGACCCGAATGTCATGCGGGCGAACCAAATTGCCGTTCAGTGTCGAGACCGCACCGAGAAACGACATCACGAACGCGTTCGCCGGGGCGTCGTAAACCTCGGTCGGGGACCCGACCTGCTCGATACGGCCCTTGTTGAGCACCGCGATCCGATCGGCGACATCCAGCGCCTCGGCTTGGTCGTGAGTGACCAGCACCGTGGTGACGTGGACCTCGTCGTGCAACCGGCGTAGCCAGGCGCGCAGATCCTCGCGAACCTTGGCGTCCAGCGCCCCGAACGGCTCGTCGAGCAGCAGCACCTGCGGGTCGACGGCCAAAGCGCGCGCCAGCGCCATACGCTGTCGCTGACCACCGGACAACTGGTTGGGATAGCGCCCCTGAAACCCGCTGAGCCCCACGACTTCCAGCAGGTTGTCGACCTTCTCCTTGATTTCGGCCTTGGGACGCTTGCGAATCTTCAATCCGTACGCGACATTGTCGCGGACCGTCATGTGCTTGAACGCGGCGTAATGCTGGAACACGAATCCGATGCCGCGCCGCTGCGGCGGCACCCGCGTAACGTCACGGCCGTTGATCGTGATCGTGCCGGTGTCGGGCTGGTCGAGACCCGCGATGGTGCGCAGCAGGGTTGACTTGCCGGAACCGCTGGGGCCGAGCAGGGCCGTCAGCGAGCCGGTGGGGACCACGAAGTCCACATGCTCCAATGCGACGAAATCACCGTAGCGTTTATTGGCATCGCGCACGGTGATCGCCAGGTCGCCGGTTTTGGCGTCAGTCATGTCCCAATCTCCTTGTCAGGCCTTGCTCGCCACTCGTGCCCGGCGGGCATCGAGAATCACCTGGACGATGAGCACGGCCACGGCAACACCCATCAACAACGTCGACAATGCGTAGGCACCGTATTCGGCCCCACGGTTGTAGCGATCAGAGACCAGCAGCGTCAGCGTCTGCGACTTGCCCGGGAGGTTGGACGACACGATGGTCACCGCACCGTATTCACCGAGAGTACGAGCGATGGTCAACACGATGCCGTAGGTCAGACCCCACCGGATGGATGGCAGCGTGATCCGCCAAAAGGTTTGCCACCAGCCAGAACCCAGGGTGGCCGCCGCTTCCTCCTGGTCGGTTCCCAGCTCATGCAGCACCGGCTCGACCTCACGCACCACGAACGGCAGCGTGACGAAGATGCTGGCAAGCACGATGCCGGGCAGGCCGAAGATGATTTTAAAACCCAGGTCTCGTTCCACGAAGCCGAGCGCACCGGCCGACCCCCACAGCACGATCAGGGCGACACCAACGACGACAGGCGAGACGGCGAACGGCAGGTCGATGACCGCCTGCAGCACGCCTTTGCCGCGGAACCTGTTGCGCGCCAAGACAAGTGCGGTGGGAATGCCGAAGAAGACGTTCAGTGGCACCACGATGGCCACCACCAGCAGTGACAAGTCCAGCGCTGATATCGCCGCCGGGGTGCTGATCCAGTCGACGAACTGACCGAACCCTGGCGCGAACGTCCGCCACAAGATCACCGCCACCGGGATGATCAGCAGCACCGCGACATAGGCCAACGCGACATAGCGAGTGAGGTAACGAACCCAGCGTGACGATGTCACTGCGCCCGCTCCTCGTGTCGGGCCGCCCGCGCGCCGACCAGACGTAGGACGAACAGCACCACAAAGGAAAGCAGCAGCAGCACAATCGAAATCGCTGCCGCCCCGGTGCGGTCGTCATTCTCGATCAATGTGCGTATCCACTGCGACGACACCTCGGTCTTGCCCGGTACCGCGCCGCCGATCAGGACCACCGAACCGAATTCGCCGATGGCCCGCGAAAACGCCAGGCCGGCACCGGACAACAACGACGGCAGCAGCGCGGGCAACACGACCGAGGTGAAGACCTTGGGCCCGCTGGCGCCCAGCGACGCGGCGGCCTCCTCGGTTTCCCGGTCGATTTCCAGGAGCACCGGTTGAACGGCGCGCACCACGAACGGCAGCGTGACGAACGCCAGCGCCACCGCCACACCCCAGGCGGTGTGCTGAAGATGCAGGCCGACCGGGCTGTTTTTCCCGTACAGAGCCAGCATGACCAGGCTTGCGACGATCGTCGGCAATGCGAACGGCAGGTCGATGATCGCGTCCACGAGACGCTTTCCGGGGAAGTCGTCACGCACCAGCACCCAGGCGATCAGCAGGCCGAAGAGCAGGTTGACCACCGTGACCCCGACGGAGATGGTCAGCGTCACGCGAAACGAGTCGATTGCGGCACGCGATGTGACGGCCTCCGCGAACGCCTGCCAGCCACCACCGGCGGCCTGCCACACGATGGCCGCCAGCGGCAGCAGCACGATCACCGAGAGCCACAGCGTCGCCACCCCGACGCGAAGCGACGAGGTGCCGCCGCGCCCGAAAGCCCGCGCGACCTTGTGGGTCTCACCGGGCGCGTTGAGTTCGGGCCGAACAGCTTTCGGGTCCGGGGGCGTCGTCACGGTCATCCGGTGGCCTTCGTATAGATCTTGGTGATGCTGCCGTTGCTCTTGTCGAACAGCTGCGGATCGACCGTCGCCCAGCCGCCCAGGTCGGCGATGGTCCAGAGCTTCGGCGGCAACGGGAACTGGTCGGCGAATTCGGCGGCGACCGACGGGTCGACCGGCCGAAAACCTGCCTGCGCCCACAACCTCTGCGCAGCGGCCGTGTATTGGAAGTTGCGGAACGCGGTGGCGATGTCGAGGTGCGGGCTCGTTGTCACCAGCGCCAGCGGGTTTTCGATCTTGAAGGTCTGCGGTGGGGTGATGTGCTCGACCGGCTTGCCTTGTCGCTCAGTGGCGATGGCCTCGTTCTCATAACTGATCAACACGTCGCCGCTGCCTTGGACGAAAACGTCGGTGGCTTCTCGCCCCGACCCGGGTCGCAATTTCACGTGGTCGCGCACCAATCGGCTGATGAAGTCGATTCCCGCTTGGGCATTGCGGCCACCTTCGCTCTTGGCGGCGTACGGGGCCAGCAGATTCCATTTGGCCGAGCCGGAACTCAACGGGCTGGGCGTGATGACCTCGATGCCGGGCCGCAACAGGTCATCCCAATCCCTGATGTTCTTCGGATTGCCTTTGCGCACTACGAAAGTCACCACCGACCCGAACGGGATGCCCTTGGTCGCGTCGGTGTTCCACTCCTTGGAAACCTTGCCCGCCTTGACCAATCGCGTCACGTCCGGCTCCACCGAGAAGTTCACCAGGTCGGCCGGCTTGCCTTCGGCAACGCCGCGGGACTGGTCACCCGAGGCGCCGTAGGAGGTGATCACCTGCACGCTCTTGCCCTCTTGGGAGTTGTTGAACGCGGGAATCACCTTGCTCCATCCGGGTTCTGGAGCGGAGTAGGCGACCAGGGTGATCGTGGTGTGCGCGCCCGAGGGCCCGCTGCCGCCAACGACATCGCTGGGGCCACCGCCGCAGGCCGCGACGACACCGACGATCAGTGCGAGCGCGACAAGAGGCCGCCAGCGCGGTGCGCCGGCGTTGTCGATAAGCATTGACGGCCTTTCGGTGCGGGCTTACGGATTTCGGTCCGTTGCTGCGGAAAGGCGATCAAACGTCAGGGGAATTCGCGGACTCCCTACCAAACCGCGCGCGGGTGGTAGTCAGCGACAACAGTGCACGAAGACATCACATTCCGGGGCTTCGGATGTCAGGTGCATGGCGCGAAGCCTAACAGGAATTCGCTGACCCGCCACCGGACCGGGTGGCGTCGCACGTCGGCGCGCCCACCTCAGTGCGTCACCCACCAGGCGACGATCACCAACACCACGAGCGTGACGAGAACCAACGTCACGTGAGAACGGGGCATCGCCGGTTACCTGGTCGTCCCGTCGGTCTGACGCGCGCGCTGCATCAATTCGAGGCCTTTGCTGAGCACGGCGTCCAGCGCCACCGCCGTGAGGTAGGCGACCGCCAGCACGACGGGCATCACCACCATGGCCTGCAGCACGAAGGGAAGTCCGGAAAGCCACAGCTCATTTCCGTCCCACCAATTGAGAAACCCGTTCACCCGGCTCACACTATTCGTCCGAGCTGTGGAAACACCAATGTGTCAAGATCGGCGAGTGCCTGTCGCATCCGAGGAAACTACCTGTGTCATCGCCGGCGGCGGTCCAGCCGGAATGGTGCTTGGCCTGCTGTTAGCGCGGGCCGGTGTAAGAGTCACGGTGATGGAAAAACACGCAGACTTCCTGCGTGACTTCCGGGGCGACACCGTGCACGCGAGCACGTTGCGCCTGCTCGACGAACTCGGTTTGGGCTCGCGCTTCACCCAGCTCCCGCATCGCCTGATCGACAGCATCACATTGGAGATGCAGGGCCAACCGCTGAACCTCGATTTGTCCCGGCTGCCGGGCGCGCACCAGCACATCGCCCTGGTGCCGCAGTGGGACTTCCTGGAGATGTTGGCCACCGCGGCCGAGGCGGAACCCAGCTTCCGGTTGCTGCGCAGCACCGAAGTGACCGGGGTGGTGCGCGACGGCAACCGCGTCACCGGCGTCACCTATCGCGACTCGAACGGCGAAAGCAAGCAGATGCGCGCCCTGCTGACAGTGGCCTGCGACGGGCGCGGATCCACGGTGCGCTCCGCGCTCGGATTCCAACCGCGGCGGTTCGGCGCCCCGATGGACGTGTGGTGGTTCCGGTTGCCTCGTCATGCCGACGACCCGAGCGGGCTGGCCGGCATGTTCGTGGCCGGACACGGAATCATCATGATCGACCGCGGCGACTACTACCAGATCGCCTACATCATTCCGAAGGGCGCCGATGCCGACCTACGCGGCCAGGGCATCGAAGCGTTGCACCGGGTGCTGGTGGATCTGGTGCCCTGGCTCGCCGACCGAGTCGGCACGCTGACTTCGTTCGATGACGTGAAACTACTTGACGTGCAACTCAATCGGCTCCGCCGGTGGTACACCGACGGCGCCCTGTGCATCGGCGACGCGGCGCACGCGATGTCGCCGGTCGGCGGTGTCGGGATCAACCTCGCGGTCGCCGACGCGGTGGCCGCCGCGCGCCTGCTGGCCGGTCCGCTGCGAGCCGGCCGGGTTTCGACCCTGGAGCTGTTGCGGGTGCAGGTGCGCCGCTGGATACCCACGGCGATCATCCAGGCGGTACAGC
The DNA here is from genome assembly GCF_039023525.1 of Mycobacterium sp. 050272. NCBI lineage: Bacteria > Bacillati > Actinomycetota > Actinomycetes > Mycobacteriales > Mycobacteriaceae > Mycobacterium > Mycobacterium sp. 050272. Next base: position 272,606 of record NZ_JBCHKV010000005.1, read on the forward strand.
GGACAATCCACGCCCAGGTGGTCGCCGACGTGGTGGCCGGAAGCGACGGCGAAGCGCCCCGGGGCGTGCGACTGGCCGGCCGGCTGCCGTCCTTGCGGCGATTCCTTGCCTACCTGGTGGCGATCGGTCCGCTGCCCGAACACGCACCGAAGTTTGCCCGGTCGACCAGCTGATCCGCCGGTCGCCGCCACGCCAGCGGCTGGACAAAAAATGGACGCCGGGCACCTCGACAGATGATGATGGCGGGATGGTCATGCACGCCGAACCCGCCGACCAGCCCGCCAACGGGGAGCCCGAGCAGTCATTTTCTTCCGCGCGCCAACCACCGCTGGCTTCGCCGCTCGATTTCAGCGCCGCGGCTCCGTTCACCTCCAGCAGCTCGCTGCGCAACCCGTTTCCGCCGATCGCCGACTACGCATTCCTGTCCGACTGGGAAACGACGTGCCTGATCTCCCCCGCCGGTTCGGTCGAGTGGCTGTGCGTGCCCCGGCCGGACTCGCCGAGCGTGTTCGGCGCGATCCTGGACCGCAGCGCGGGCCATTTCCGGCTCGGCCCGTACGGCGTCTCGGTGCCCTCGGCGCGCCGCTACCTGCCCGGCAGCCTGATCATGGAAACCACCTGGCAGACCCATACCGGCTGGCTGATCGTGCGCGACGCGCTGGTGATGGGCCCCTGGCATGACATCGAGCGCCGGTCGAAGACCCACCGCCGCACGCCGATGGACTGGGATGCCGAGCACATCCTGCTGCGCACGGTGCGCTGCGTCAGTGGCACCGTCGAGCTGGTCATGAGCTGCGAACCGGCGTTCGACTACCACCGCATCGGCCCCGCCTGGGAATACTCCGCCCATGCATACGGCGAGGTGCTCGCGCGCGCCAGCAAGCAGCCCGACGACCACCCGCAGCTGCGCCTGACCAGCAACCTGAACATCGGGCTGGAGGGCCGCGAGGCGCGGGCGCGCACCCGGATGAAGGAGGGCGACGATGTGTTCGTCGCGCTCAGCTGGACCAAGCACCCGGCGCCGCAGACCTATGAAGAGGCCGCCGAGAAAATGTGGCAGACCACCGAGTGCTGGCGCCAATGGATCAACATCGGCAACTTCCCCGACCATCCGTGGCGGGCCTATCTGCAGCGCAGTGCGCTCACCCTGAAGGGCTTGACCTACTCCCCGACCGGCGCGCTGCTGGCCGCCAGCACCACGTCGCTGCCGGAGACGCCGCAGGGCGAGCGCAACTGGGACTACCGCTACGCCTGGATCCGCGACTCGACCTTCGCGTTGTGGGGTCTGTACACGCTGGGCCTGGATCGCGAGGCCGACGACTTCTTCGCGTTCATCGCCGACGTGTCGGGCGCCAACAACAACGAGCGTCATCCTCTGCAGGTGATGTATGGGGTCGGTGGCGAGCGCAGCCTGGTCGAAGAGGAACTGAACCATCTGTCCGGCTATGACCACGCGCGGCCGGTGCGGATCGGAAACGGCGCCTATGACCAGATCCAGCACGACATTTGGGGCTCGATCCTGGACTCGTTCTATCTGCACGCCAAGTCACGCGAACAGGTTCCGGAGACATTGTGGCCGGTGCTCAAGAAGCAGGTGGAGGAGGCTATCGCGCACTGGCGCGAGCCCGATCGCGGCATCTGGGAAGTGCGCGGGGAGCCGCAGCACTTCACGTCGTCGAAGGTGATGTGCTGGGTGGCACTCGACCGCGGCTCCAAACTGGCCGAGCGCCAAGGCGAGAAGAGCTATGCCCAGCAGTGGCGGGTCATCGCCGAGGAGATCAAGGCCGACATTCTGAAGAACGGCGTGGACTCCCGCGGTGTTTTCACCCAGCGTTACGGCAGTGACGCGCTGGATGCCTCATTGTTGCTGGTAGTGCTGACGCGATTCCTGCCGCCCGACGACCCGCGGGTGCGCAACACGGTGCTGGCGATTGCCAACGAACTCACCGAGGAAGGCCTGGTGCTGCGCTACCGGGTCGAGCAGACCGACGACGGGCTGTCCGGCGAGGAAGGCACGTTCACGATCTGCTCGTTCTGGCTGGTGTCCGCGCTGGTCGAGATCGGCGAGGTGGCGCGGGCCAAGCGGCTGTGCGAGCGGCTGCTGTCCTACGCCAGCCCGCTGCATCTCTACGCCGAGGAGATCGAACCGCGCACCGGCCGGCACCTGGGCAACTTTCCGCAAGCGTTCACCCACCTGGCACTGATCAACGCGGTCGTGCACGTGATTCGCGCCGAGGAGGAATCCGACGGCTCTGGGATGTTCCAGCCCGCCAACGCGCCTATGTAAAGGCTCGGGTAACGAAAGTCGTTACCCGGCTTGGAAATACAGGTGTAGCCGCGTCAGCTCAACGCGCTGACCCTGTCCATCAAAGCGTGCGCGATGGTAACGGCTTCGGTCTGGGCGGGCGGCTGCTCCGACAGCGCGCTGGTGCCGACATAGGCGACCTCGACCTCGACCAGGCAGTTCCCCCGCACCCCGAGGGCGCGCACTTCCGGGACGGCATGCAGGATCGATTGCGCATCAGGATTCTTCGAGATGTTCGCCGCGGCAACCGAATCCGCAACGCGGACATTCGTCACGACGTTCTCTACGAAACTGCTGGAGGGCACCGACACCGTTTTGCCATCGCAGTGCCGCCACTGGTCGTTGAATGTTGCGAACAACGCGTTTGCGTCCGCCCGCGTGGGCAGCGCGATGACGCCCTCGGCGATGTCGGCGGCTGTGGCCGGGTCGCCCTCCTGCTGCCACAGCTGCGTCGCGATGTTCTTCACCCCCGCGGACTGGTAGACGCTTTTCTGTGTCATGTAGATCACCCCTAGACACTCGGTGGGTGAAACGTCTGGATAGGCGTCGTCCAGTATCTCGGCACCGCCGAAGACCGGCGGGAATTGCGAGATGGCCTGGAGACGTCGGTCGAGGAGTTTCGACAAGGTGGCGGCATCCAGCGGTACCTGCCTGACTGTTTCACCAATCACCGGATGCGGCACCAGGTTCGGCGCCGGCCTGGCCGCGCCGCCGACAACCGCATCGCAGCCGGCCGCCAGGGCGGCGACGGCCATCAGCGTGGCCGCCGGTTTCAGGATGCGCATGGCTACTTTTAGCACGTCAGCTCAGCGCGAGCCGGTCCAGCATGGCGTGCGCAATGTAGGCGGCGGTGGTGTTGATGTCCGCGGTCCCCCGGGCCGCGAAGTTGCCATTACCGAAGAAGCGCACCTCGACCTCGACCAGGTACTTGCCCCGTACCCCAAGGGCGCGAGCTACCGGTATCGACGCCAAGATCGAGTGCTCGTGTGGGTGCATCAAAATGCGTGCTTGGACAACGGAATCCGCGACGTGGACGTCGGAGATGACATTTCGCGCGGAGATGACGGAGTTCGCGACCAGTGTGGTGCCGTCACATCCCTGCCACTGATTAGTAAACCTCGCGAATGCCGCGCCGGCGTCTTTCGCAGAGCGAAACGCGATCACGCCCTCGTCGACGCTGTCCACCTGCGCGTCGGAGTGACGATCGGTCGTCCACATCTCGTCGGCAACGTCCTGTACCGGTGCGGCCTGATAGACGGTCTTCTGCATCATGAACGCGACGCCGATGCACTCCGGCGGCTTGGCGTCTTCCCAACCGGATCTGAACTTTTCGCTGCCGCCGTAGGACGGCGGGAAGGGTGGGGCGCTGTTGAACGGTTGAGCTAGCAGCTTGGCCAGCGTGGCACCGTCGAGCATGAGCCGCGTGATCGAGGCCCCCGGCGCCGGGACCGCTTTGCCGTCGATCACGGCGGCGCACCCGGTGACCAGCAGCACCGCAGCCAGCGGTGCCGCCCGCCACCGCCGGCGGGTCATTTCTTGGCTTTGTCCCCCGCGGCATCGGTGGACAGCGCCGCGACGAATGCCTCTTGCGGAACATCAACGCGCCCAATCGTTTTCATCCGCTTCTTGCCTTCCTTCTGCTTTTCCAGAAGTTTGCGCTTACGCGTGATGTCTCCCCCATAACACTTGGAGAGCACGTCTTTGCGGATCGCGCGAATATTCTCGCGCGCAATGATTTTGGATCCGATCGCGGCCTGCACCGGCACCTCGAACTGCTGGCGCGGAATCAGCTCCTTCAGCTTGGTGGTCATCTTGTTTCCATAAGCGAACGCCGAATCCTTATGAACGATCGCGGAAAACGCGTCTACCGCCTCGCCTTGCAGCAAGATGTCGACCTTGACCAACGAAGCTTCCTGCTCTCCGGCCTCCTCGTAATCCAGGCTGGCGTAGCCGCGGGTGCGCGACTTCAGCGAGTCGAAGAAGTCGAAGATGATCTCGCCCAACGGCATTGTGTAACGCAGCTCGACGCGCTCGGGCGACAGGTAGTCCATGCCGCCCAGCTCGCCGCGGCGCGACTGGCACAGCTCCATGATGGTTCCGATGAACTCGCTGGGAGCGATGACGGTGGTCTTGACCACCGGCTCGTACACCTCGCGGACCTTTCCCTCGGGCCAGTCCGACGGGTTGGTCACCACGATCTCGCTGTCGTCCTCCTTGATCACCCGGTACACCACGTTGGGCGACGTCGAGATCAGGTCCAGGTCGAATTCACGCTCCAGGCGTTCGCGAGTGATCTCCATGTGCAGCAAACCCAAAAAGCCACAACGGAATCCGAAGCCCAGCGCGACCGAGGTCTCGGGCTCGTAGGTCAACGCCGCGTCGTTGAGCTGCAGCTTGTCCAGAGCGTCGCGCAGGTCCGGGTAGTCCGAGCCGTCCACCGGATACAGTCCCGAGTAGACCATCGGCTTGGGTTCCCGGTAACCGGTCAGCGCCTCCTTGGCGCCGTTGCGCGCCGTCGTCACGGTGTCCCCGACCTTGGATTGGCGGACGTCCTTGACGCCGGTGATCAGGTACCCCACCTCGCCCACACCCAGCCCCGCGCTGGGCTTCGGTTCGGGCGAAACGATGCCGACCTCGAGCAGCTCGTGGGTGGCGCCGGTGGACATCATCAGGATGCGCTCACGTGGAACGATCTTGCCGTCCACCACGCGGACGTAGGTCACCACGCCGCGGTAGATGTCGTAGACCGAGTCGAAGATCATCGCGCGGGTCGGGGCGTCGGCGTCGCCCTGCGGGGGCGGCACCTCGCGCACCACGTGGTCGAGCAGGTCGGCCACGCCCTCGCCGGTCTTGCCGGAGACCCGCAGCACGTCGCCGGGGTCGCAACCGATGATGTGCGCGATCTCACCGGCATAGCGGTCCGGGTCGGCGGCCGGCAGGTCGATCTTGTTGAGCACCGGGATGATGTGCAGGTCGCGGTCCAGCGCCAGATACAGGTTTGCCAGCGTCTGGGCCTCGATGCCCTGCGCCGCGTCGACCAGCAGCACCGCGCCCTCGCACGCCTCCAGCGCGCGGGACACCTCGTAGGTGAAGTCGACGTGGCCCGGGGTGTCGATCAGGTGCAGGACGTAGTCGGTGCCATCGACCTGCCAGGGCAACCGGACGTTCTGCGCCTTGATGGTGATGCCGCGCTCCCGCTCGATGTCCATCCGGTCCAGGTACTGCGCACGCATCGACCGCTCGTCGACGACGCCGGTGAGCTGAAGCATCCGATCGGCCAGCGTGGACTTGCCATGGTCGATGTGAGCGATGATGCAGAAGTTCCTGATCTGCGCCGGCGCGGTGAAGGTCTTGTCGGCGAAACTGCTGATGGGGATCTCCTGGCGGGTGCTGTTGATGCTGCTTGACCGGCGGTTCGCGGGTACGTCCAGGGTATCTATGCAAGCTGGTCGGGACATACTCGGACACAGTCGCACCCGTGCACCGACGACTATGCTGCGACTATGGCGTCCAGCCGGAAATCGCAGTGGAAGACCTTCCAGCGGTTTGCCCAGAACGTCGTGGTCTACGGGGTTCCGCGTTTCATCCAGCAGGTTCAGACCGCGCACGCGGTCTACCGTGAAATCGAGCAAGTCGTCAAAACCACCGCGAACGCGCGCGCGTCCAGCAGCGACTCGCAGGCGACGTCGATCACCGAGGGCCGGCCGGTCACCAGCGACAGCTTTCCGACCGCGCAACGCGCCCGCAAGGTGGTCTACGCCCCAGACCTCGACGGGCGGGCCGATCCCGGGGAGATCGTCTGGACGTGGGTGGTCTACGAGGACGACCCCACCCAGGGCAAGGACCGCCCGGTCCTCGTCGTCGGCCGCGAGCGCGGCGTCCTGCTCGGACTCATGCTGTCCAGCCAGGAGCGCTATGCCTCCGACCCGGATTGGGTCGGGATCGGCACCGGCGATTGGGATTACGAGGGCAGGCAGAGCTGGGTGCGGCTGGATCGGGTGCTCGACGTGCCCGAGGAGGGCATTCGCCGCGAGGGCGCGATCCTGCAGCGCGAGGTCTTCGACGTGGTGGCCACGCGCCTGCGCACCGATTACGCCTGGCGGTAAGCCTTGGCGTTGCGTCGCGAGCGTAAGCGCACGGCCATGTGCGGCGCCGGATTTCGCAGTGTGCTTACGCTCGCAGGCATAGTCTCCCGCACTCAGCCCTGGGTGATGTAGGACTGCAGCTGCTGCTGTTCAGCCTCGAGCTCTTCCATGCGCGTCTTGACGACGTCACCGATGCTGACGATGCCGATCAGCTTCTTGCCGTCGAGTACGGGCACGTGACGCACCCGGTTCTTGGTCATCAGCACGCTGATCTCGTCGACCGTGTCGGACTTCGTGCACGTCGCAACGGTCGCGGTCATGATCTTGGAGATCGGCCGAGTTAGCATGCCGGGGCCATGTACGTGCAGTTGGCGCACCACGTCGCGCTCGGACACGATGCCGACGACTCCCTCGTCTCCGACCACCACCATGGCGCCGATGTTTTGCTCGGCGAGGCCGGCGAGCAATTCCCGGACCGTCGCGTCGGGATGGATCGTGGTGACCGCCGCGCCTTTGTTCCGCAAAACGTCCGCTATCCGCATCAAGCCTCCAGCTGGTTGTGATCTGCTTCACATCAGGCTACGGCTAACTCGCGCGGTGGGAAAGCCAACGCGAAAAGCGGCGGCCCCGATCACCCGTCGATACCGGCGAATGAGCCACAATCCGCCGGCGTGTCTTGAAGGATGAGGGCCATGATCGAGATCACCCTGTTGGGCACCGGCAGCCCCATCCCCGACCCGAACCGCGCGGGACCGGCCACGCTGGTGCGGGCCGGCGGGCAGGTGTTCCTGGTGGATTGCGGGCGCGGCGTCCTGCAGCGCGCCGCGGCCGTCGGTGTGGGCGCCGCCGGGTTGTCGGCCCTGCTGCTCACCCACCTGCACAGCGACCACATCGGCGATCTCGGCGACCTGCTGATCACGCGATGGATCACCACGTTCACGCCCGATCCGGCGCCGTTCCCGATCATCGGGCCACCGGGCACCGCGGAGACGGTCGAGGCGACGCTGAAGGCGTTCGGCCACGACATCAGCTACCGGATCGCCCACCACGACGACCTGAACACCCCACCAGCGGTCGAGGTGCACGAGTACACGCACGGCCCGGTGTGGGACCGCGACGGCGTCTCGATTCGGGTGGCTCCGACCGACCACCGGCCGGTCGCACCGACGATCGGGTTCCGGGTCGACGCCGACGGCGCCTCGGCGGTGCTGGCCGGAGACACGGTGCCGTGCGCGGGCCTGGACGAGCTGGCGGCCGGGGCAGGCGCGTTGGTGCACACCGTGATCCGCAAGGACATCGTCACCCAGATCCCGCAGCAGCGGCTGCAGGACATCTGCGACTACCACTCGTCGGTCGAGGAAGCCGCGGCCACCGCGGCCCGCGCCGGGGTCGGCACGCTGGTCATGACGCACTACGTGCCGGCGCTGATACCCGGACAAGAAGAACAGTGGCGGACACTGGCCGCCCAGGAATTCGGCGGGCGCATCGAGCTGGGCGACGACTTGCACCGGGTCGAAGTCCCGCCGCGGCCGTAGCCGGGTGAACGACGTCGCAGTCCACCCGGACGAGAACTGGGCGGACATCGAACCCGGCACGCTGTCCCATCTGCTCAAGGCACGCCGGCCCGCGTTGTATTTCACCGCCAACGTCGGCGACGCCGTCCTGACGCTGCCGACCGTGCGCGCCTTGAGCGAGATGTTCGACGCCCCACTGACGGTGCTTTCCCCCAAGGTGTCCTTCGACCTCTGCTTCCGGGAGGTGAGCACCCGCCTTGTCGATGTCACCGGAGTGCCGGAAACCGGGCCGTCCGCTCTTCCCGTTCGATCCCCCGACTATGCGGCCTTGGCCGCACAGCTCGGCCCCGTCGATGTGCTCATCAACGCCGTGAGCACGAACCTGCCGATGGACGCTTTTCGGGACCTGCAGCGGCGCGTTGCGCCTACCACGACCATCGGCTTCGCCGGCGACTACGCCGAATACGACGTCACGGTTCCCAAACAGGCATGGCACGCCTGCGACCTGCTGTTCAAGTTGTCGCGTCTTTTCGATCGGTCGCTGCGGATCGAGGACTACGCCCAGCCGGTGCCCATCCCGTCGTCAGTGCACGAGCAAGCCCGGTCGATGCGTGCGGCGCTGCGGCCCGGGACCAAGGTACTGGCCGTGCACGCCGACACCGATTGGAAGGAAAAGCGTTGGCCCGTCACACGATTCATCGATCTGCTGAACCGATTCTTGTCGAGCCGGCCCGACTTCCTGGCATGGGTCGTCGGGATGGGACACGAGGACCTCAACGTCGGGCGTGAACGGGATCGCATCGTCTCCCATCTCGGGCTCCCGCTCGATCTGAGCATGAGCCTGGTCGCCCACGCGGACCTTTTCCTGGGCATCGACTCCTGCATGCTGCATGCCGCCGATCTGGCGAGGGTGCCGGGCGTCGGACTCTTCGGCCCGACACGATCGCTGACATGGGGATTCAGATTCGGGCCGCACCGGCACCTCGATCAGCGGCGGATGGCCGACATCGACGTCGAAGAGGTGTTCGCCGCATTGCAAGACATTGCCGACGAACACGTCTGAACGATGGCCACTGCTCAGATCTCGTTAACCGAAATCCGGCTTGCGGCCATGTGTCCGCCAGCGCAATTTTGCGGAAATACCTTGGCCTCACCTCGATTAAGCTTATTGACCAAGCACGCCAAGCCCGCGACCGTTGAGTTGCTGGCCGCCACCTCCGATGCGGGGGTTCGGCAATGGGAGAGGACCTAGGTTATGGGCATGGTCAAGCCGACGGGCGGGTTTGCCGAAGCCATGCTCGACGGTGGCGGCTGGCCCGACGTAGCCGAGGACGCCTTCTACGACCGAGCCCAGCAGTACCTGCAGGTCTTGCGGCAGGTAACCGAGGTGCTCGACACCTTCCGCCGCCAGCAGGGCGAGATCTTCGCCAGCGGGCTCTGGTCGGGCAGTGCAGCTGGAGCCGCCAACGGCCAGGTCGACGCGAATATCGACGAATTGGTGAAGCTGCAAAGCGATTTGGCTACCGCGATTACCTGGCAGCGAAAGGTCGCCGGATCGATCGAGCAGGCGAAGTCGGACATCGGCGACAACGTGGATGCCGCGCACCGGCAGATCAATCTGATCGAGCAGGACGCCAAGCTCGAGCCCGCCGAGCGAACCGCCGTCATCAATTCGGTGGTCGCCGCGACGCATACCGCCAATGTCGGCGTGGTCCAAGGCACCGCGGAGCAGATTCTGCAAAGCAAGGACTGGAAGCCGCCCGAGCGCGCGCTGCGGGATCTGCTCGACCAGAAAGCACCGCCGGACTCCTCGTCCCCGGACCCGCTGCTGGGTGATCGTGACCCGCGCCGGGGCGGGCGCTCCTGGGGACAGGGTTCACCGGATGGCGCCGCGCAGCCATCGACCGCGACTCCCCCACCGGTCGCCACCGCGCCACCGCCGACGGCGGTGATGGCTCCGGCACCGGTAGCACCCGCAGCCAGCACCGGCGGAACCGCTGCGCCAGTGCCGCCGAGCGCACCGAAACCGTTGAGCCCGGCGGAATCCGCACAACCTCTCGGCGCGGGCGGCCGCAGCACCGGCATGCCTGCCGCGCCGGCGGCGCCGGCCGCGCAGTGGGCGGGGCCGCGCGACACGGGTCCCGCGATGGCACCGGCGTCGGCGACCGGCATGCCTGCCGCGCCGGCGACGCCCGCCGGATCACGCGGTGCCGCCGCGGGCTCGAGCGCGGGGTCCGGTGCGCCGGTCGGGCAAAACTCGCCCGGTTCATCGTCCGGTATGCGACCGGCTGCGGCCCATCCGTCGCCGCGCAGTGCCGCCGCGGCCCGACCGAAGGCGGTGCAACGCACCACCGAATCGGATCCGGCCGCCGGGGTTCCGGTTTCAGCGGCGCGAGCCGAACGCGATGCCGCCGCCGCGGCGGCGCGCCGCGGTGAGGCCGATCCCCTGGTGCTCGCGCGGCGCATCGCGGCCGCGTTGAATGCACCCGACAGCGGCGGCGCAGGCCATTTGAAGTTCTTCTGGGTGACCGCGGTGACCACCGAGGGCGCCATCGTGGTGGCCAACAACTACGGACTGGCCTACCTCCCCGACGGCGTGCAGCTACCCGAACAGGTGCACATGGCCAGTGCCGAGGAGGCGATTCCGGCCACCGAGCGCGCACGCTGGGCCACCTACCCGGTGGTCGCCGTACAGGGTTGGGCAGAACATCGAAACACCAAGCTGCGGGCGGTGATTGCGACCGAGGAGCAGTTCGGCGATTCCGATCCGGGCGTGGCCAAGATCGTGCTGAAGCCCGAGGACATCCCGGAAAACGGCGCAATGGCCGGGCGGTCCCGGCTGGAGGTGGTTGATCCTTCGTCGGCGCAGCGCCTGGCGGGTACTGCCGATTCGCGGTTGGCCACCCTGTTGCCGGCGGCGCCGGCCAGCGCGCCCACGGACGGGCGCTCAAAGTTGTGGCTGGAGGTGATGCGCCCCTTGGCAAGCCGGGCCAGCGGCCGCGAGAACGCCCACCTGCGAGCCTTCCGCGGATACGCCACGCACGCACAAGAAGTGCTCCTCAGCGAGGCGCGCGCGGCGGCCGACCCGGGTGCCCAACGTTGCGCCGTCGCCGACTGGCTTTACTGGAAGCACGTCACCGAGTTGCTCGATGCCGCAACCGCGCCGTCACCGGCGCAGCCGGCGGCCACGCCTTAACCCCGGCGGCATCAAAAGCGTTGCGCTACTCCGGTTTAGGTTGAAGTGAGCTCGTCGCCGCGGTGAGCGAGTCTGCCATCTGTCCCAGCGACTCGATCAACTGCTGCTGTTCTGCCTCGACCACCGGCGCCGCGGTTGCCTGCGCGTTTTGTATCGCCTCGTTGACCCGCTGCGCCACGGTTTCGATACCCAGTCGCAGCAGGCCGTCGTCGATGTCCAAGCTGGTCAGCCATTGGTGACCGTCGACCGTTGCCCGTACGGTTCCGGTTTCATCTGAGCCACTGAAGGATTCGGCTTTCAGATTGTCTGTCTGCGCATCCGCCATCGATTGAATCTGCTGCGCAGTGCGCAGCACCTCGGCCACTACAGGGTGCATCTCGGTGCTCATGTGGCGTCCTTACTGATCGTTGCTGCCGTAGCGCGCGGCGAACAGGTCCGCCTGTGCGCGAATAGCCTGGTCCGGCGATCGCAACTGCGTTACGCCGGTCTCCAGTGCTTCGGCGATAAACTCTTCATCCTCTTGATCCGATATCCCCAAATGCCGGAAGGCATCGAGCACGAATGAGTGCTGAATCGACAGCGCCCGTTGCCGAGCGAGGTCCGCGATGGCGAATATCTCTGCCGCAAGCCCGGATTCGGTCATCTTAGCCGCATCCGCCGACAGCTCGACCAGTGAAATTCTGCCGTCCATGGTCGCCGTAACCGATACGCTCTCGGGGGGATTGGTCACCTTGGCCGTCGGCACGGCATCATCATCTTCAGCGCCGGCGGCGTCAAGGTCACCGTCGTTCTCGGCCAGCACATCGATCAATTCGTCCCCGGTGTGCGCGAGCGGGGCCGACTCTACCAATGAGTCGATCACCGACGCCTCGGCGGCCTCGACGCCGTCCCCGAAGTCCAGGAACGCGCCGCTGTCCTGTCCGGAACCGTCACCGCTTTCGGGTCCGGGGTTATCGCCGAAATCCCAGGCAGCGTAATTCCCGTCGTCGCCGTGCCCGTGCTGTGTGGTGTCCACTTGGCGTCTCTCCTTCGAACTGAAAACGGTAAGCGGCCGATCAGCCAGGTAACACCTGCCGTTTGAGATTCACACTGGTCTGGGTGTCGGTGCCGCCGTACGCGGTCGCGCTGTCGCGCAATTTCTGGGCAAGGTCCTCGCACACGCTGATCATGTTGGTGCACGCGGCTTCTCGTTCTCGTTCCGTGACGAACATGACGCCCCAGAACGCCGCAGAGATCAGACCGTGGTCCCAGATCAGCTTTTGGGCCAACCCATTGGCCGTTGCCATCGCGTTGCTGATTTCGACAGCGGATTCATCCTGCTCGACAGCGGCCGCTTCCAGGGCGGCGGGGTTGACTTGCACATTGTCTGTCATGGATTCTTTCCTCGACCTTCGAGTCTCAGCGGACGCGTTCCTGCGCCTGTTCGGCGCCGCGTGCGGTGGTGTCGACCGGCGCACGTTCTCCGGCCCCGGCGCCCGTGGCTGCCGTTTCGAGGTCCGGCGTGAGAACGTCGTCCTCGACGGCGGGGGTCTCCCGGGCCGTGGACTTCTCCGAGGACGCGGCCGACCCCGACCCGGCCCGCGAGCCCGACTGTCGGCCCGGCACCTGACCGACGGCGGGCATGGCGTATGCCGGCGCGGCACCGGTTTGTGGGACAGCACGTTCGGACGACTCCCCGGCCCACACGCCCTGCGGACTTTCACCTTCGCCGCTGTTCGCCGCACCCGGGGAGGGTCTGCGGGCGGATTGCGATGCGCCCTCGTCGAAGCCACCCGATACCGCGGTCGAGGACCCCGCGTTGATCTGGTCGAACCCGCTCACGCTGGACTTCGGCGCGGGCGCCACCTGCGGCGTCGTCGACTCCGAACCGGTGACGACCGCACTGGCGGCGATCCCGGCGTATTCGACGTTGACGAGCTGGAGTTGATTCGCGTTTTGTCCGGCTTTGAGAGCGGCCAGACCAGTCGTGGGCAGCGCCACCGCCATACCTATCCCGAAGGCCGCCCACTGGAACCAGCGTGAGATCGCGGGCCCGGCCGGGCCCGCGGCCCATCGCAGGGTCGCCGCTATCGGGATACACACGGTGAAAAAGGCCCTGACACTCGTCAGGGTGATCTTGCAATTTCCCAGCATGTCGGAGTTTTGCAAGAGCAGCGCCGCGACCTGGAGATCGAGATCCGCCGCCGTTGACGCCCATTGCATTTGTTCGGCGTTGCGGGCGTTGTAGGCGTCGGCCGACGCGCCCGACCATGATTCACTGTCCACCGCAGCATCTTTGAGGTTCTGCCACGCGAGGTCGAAGTCTTTGGAGGCCGATTCGTACGTTTGACCTTGCTCCTTGCCGCTGCCGAGGAGAAGCGTCAAAGCGGTCACAATCTGTATGCCGCGTTCCAGGATGACGGCCTCTACCCCGAAGGCGTCTCTTAACGATTCTTCGCTGCCCCAGTTACCCGAGAGCAGGTCGAGGCCTTTGGATTTGGGGAGGTAGTTCTTACCGATCGCATACCCGGATTGACCTAAAGCCAGGAAAAGGTTGAGCGCACCATCGGCATAATTGCCCGTCGCGAAGGCTTTGCCCGCCGCGACCGCGCTGAAGCCGGGCTTCCAGGTATCCGAAATCTTGGGCATCGCTAATTTCCTCCGAAATTCACCGGAACCCGGCCGCCGTAATTCGAATGGAGTCTAACAGCGCATCGAGTGTACCGTGCACCAATCTTGCTGTGTAGCAGGCGCTTTCGCCGCTTGACACTTATGCGACGCTTGTTGGTCGACTGTTGTTCACCTTTGCTGGCAGCGCCATCTCGGCAACGCCGGCGCACGATTACTCGGGTGTGTCGTTGCGTCGGCGAACACCGATGACCGATGAGGTCCATGGCCGCTCTTCGGTGTAGATGTCCTCTTCGTCCCCGTAGCGCTTGGCCTTGGAGTCCTTGCCCTGGCCCTGACCCGCGCCGGCGCCCATCGGCATCCCGCCGCCCATGGCGCCGCGCCCGGCCGCCGCGCCGCCCGCACCCGGGCCTGCGCCGACCCCGCCGGCCGCGGGACGTGTCGAACCACCCGAGCCCGCTTCGGCGTCCGATGAACCCTGCAACGGCATCGACGGCATGCCGCCGCCGCCGCCGAAGGACGCCGGCTTGACCCCACCGCCCGTCGAGAGTCCGGGCACTCCCGTCGGCAGTGGCGCGGCCGGCTGGGCAAAAGGGTCAGCGGCCGGGTCGGTTTGGCTGGAGGCCATGTTGCTGAGGCTGCTCACCGTGTCCGCGATGTTGGTGTTGCCCAGCTGCGACGCGAGCGCACCGGGGTTGGCGACACCGGTCCCCGAGTCCACGACGCCACCGATAGCGCCACGGATGATTTCCCCGGCGTTATCCGGTATCTGCAGCGGCGCCTTTATCGTGACCGCGGCCGGCGGAGTGGAGGGATACACGAGCGCCAGCGGCAGGGCGGCGCGCTGGTTGTAGTCGGCCAGCACCGTCTCCGACCTTTCCTGCATATCCACGTACCACGACAGAACTTCGGCCTGCCGGGTGATGTCTCCCCTTTTGCCATATTCGTCATACCAGAAATCGGCGATGGATAGCTCGTAGGACGTGGGGTGCACGGTGACGGCCCATTTGTGGGCGTCCACAACGCCTTTGGCTTGACCGGCGATCTGGTAGCAATAGCTGCTGCACAGCTGGATCAAATACTTTTTCTGTTGCTCGAAATTGGCTTCGACCGCTTCCGCCGACTGGCCCTCCCAATATTCGAAGGGGCGGAACCGTTGCATGACAGCGTCCGATTGCAATGCCAACACGTAGCTGTTCCAGGTGCGCTCGAACGCGGTGTACGCCGGGCCCTGATCGGGAGCCTCGATATCCGCGATCGCCTTCCTGAGGTCGTAATAGCCGTCATATCCCGGTGTTTCCGGCGGCGTTGGGAGATGTTCGTCCCTACCGGTTTTCTGCGCAGGAGGCGTGCTCGCGGACTCGGGCGTGCTGGATGAGCCCGTGGTGAGCGCGTCCGCGGCCGCCTGATCGGCTTCCTCGTAGGCCAGCGCCGCATTCCGCAGCGATTCCGCAAGTATCAGGTATTCCTGCTCGGCGCGTTTGATGCTTTCGCGAATCGCGCCAGCGGAATAATCCAGCTGCGTGCCGGAATTTTCGACAAAAGAAATCGCGCACGGGGGCCGGGCGTTCTGCTGCGGCGGAACGGGCAGCGGCACCTCGAGTTCGGCCGCCCGGGCCATCAGTTCGTCGTACTCGACCTTCAGCATCTCGGCCATGAACGACTCTCCTTCGGCGCCGAAGCGATCATCACGGAAGCCAATCGCCCGGCTCAAATGCACTCGTCAGCATTTGCTGCACCGTGCGGGCGAGGCTCATCGTAATGCAGCACGGCCCCTGTCGCAGCGCGATCTGCGATCGCCGATCGGATGCCGCTAGGCCAGGCGGGTGACCTCGACGACGACGTCGAGGTCGGTTGCGCCCTGCCCCGAGAAAATGCCCTTGAGCGGGGACACATCGGTGTAGTCACGGCCGACGCCGACGCTGACGTATTGCTCGGTGATCTCGGTGTCGTTGGTGGGGTCGTAGTTCCACCAACCGCCCGTCCAGGCCTGCAGCCACGCGTGGCTTCTACCGTCCACGGTGTCCCCGACGACGGCGTTGCGTTTGGGGTGCAGATACCCCGATACGTAACGGGCTGGAATTCCCATCTCGCGCAACAGCATTAGCGACAGGTGGACGAAGTCCTGACAGACGCCCTTGCCCGCCTTGAGCGCATCGATCCCGGGCGAGTGCACCCCGGTGGTCCCCGGAAGGTATTCCAGCTCGCCGTGCACCCAGTTGGCCGCGGCGATCACGGCTTCCTGCGGCTCATGGCTTTTGATGATCTTCTTGCCGACCGAGCTGAGCCGCTTGCTTGCCGGGGTGTAGTCGGTGGGCTGGAGTAATTCGTCAAACCGATCGATCACCGCCGCGGACTGTAGGTCCGTCCAGCTGACATCCTTGGCGGCCGGTTCCGGCTGTTCGGTCTCGACGACCGACGACGACGTCACTGTCAGATCGGTGTGCGGTGCGTGCAAGTCGAACGCGGTGACGGCGGTGCCCCAGTAGTCGATGTAGCGGTAAGACCGGGTTGCCGGAATGGTTTCGACCCGGTTGAGGATGACGTTTTGCCGGGTGTCCGAACTCGGGGTCAGCCGGGCCTCGTTATAGGACGCGGTCACCGGCGACTGGTAGGCGAACCCGGTCGTGTGCACCACGCGCAGCCGCCACATCAGGTGTCCCCGTTCCGGGCGACCAGGCTGGCACTATTGCCCGCATCCGACCACGCCACCCATGGCGTGACATGGAAGTACTGCAGCGACAACGCATCTCCGACATCTCGACACGTTGTCTGCAGCCCGTCCAGCCGCGTCTCGAGCGTGTCGAGCAATACGCCCGGTGGCAGGAATTCCAGTTCGCTGCGGGCCTGTCCGAGCAGTCGCTGCGCCTCGGCGGTGGCCCCCACCCGGCTCATCGGATTGCGCACCAACTCTTCGATGCTCTCTTCGGCGAGCTTGAGCGAGTAGAACACCGAACGCGGGAACAACCGGTCGAGCATCATGAATTCGACCACCCGGCCGGCGTCCAGCACCCCGCGATAGGTACGCAGATAGGTGTCGTGAGCGCCCGCCGACCGCAGCAGGGTTACCCAGGCCGGCGAGGACGCGCTGTCCCCCACCCGAGACAGCAAGAGCCGCACCGTCATGTCGACGCGCTCAATGGCGCGGCCCAACAACATGAATCGGTATCCGTCGTCACGCGAAAGAGTCGAGTCGGCCAGGCCGGCGAACATCGCGGCCCTGCCCTCGATGAACGACAGAAACTCATGGGGCCCAAGGCGTTTGGCGGCACGTTGGCGTTCGGATAGGGCGTGGTAGGTGGTGTTGAGGCATTCCCAGATTTCGCTGGACGTCACCTCACGCGCCGACTTGGCGTTCTCGCGCGCCGCCGTGATCGCGTCGACGATGGAGGAACCGCCTTTGTTGTCGGTGCTGTAGGCCACCATGTCGGTCAACGACCAGACATCCAAGTCGTGGTCCGGCGCCTCGATGCCGAGCACCCGCAACAGCAGCCGGGACGCTTGGTCGGGGTCCACGCTGGAATCCTCCAGCAACTGGTGCAGCGCCACATCCAGAATGCGCGCCGTGTCATCGGCTCGCTCGACGTAACGGCCAATCCAGTAGAGCGCTTCGGCATTTCGAGCCAACATCAGCGGACCGTCCTCTGCTGTTGTTGCTGCTGTTGCTTTTGCTTTTGCTTCTTCGGCCGCTTCTCCTCCTGCGGTTGCTCCCCCTGCAGCGGCTGCTGATGCGAGGAGGCCGGCGAGTCGTCGGCCTCGTGGTCCGGCCTGGACTTCGGCAACGACCGCACGACTTCGGCGGCGCCCAGCTCGCGATCGGCGCCCGACGTGCGCGGCGCCAGCACCCAGGTGTCCTTGGAGCCGCCGCCCTGACTGGAGTTGACCACCCGCGAGCCCTCGACCAGAGCCACCCGGCTCAACCCGCCCGGCAGCACCCACACGTCGTCGCCGTCATTGACCGCGAACGGTCGCAGGTCGACGTAGCGCGGGGCCAGCGCGTTGCCGATCCGGGTCGGCACGGTGGACAGCTCCATCATTGGCTGCGCGATCCAACTTCGGGGGTCGTCGCGAATCTTCTTGCTGACGGCCGCCAATTCTTTTTCGGAAGCTTCCGGACCGAACACGATGCCGTAGCCACCGGATCCCTCGACCGGCTTGATGACCAGCTCGTCGACCCGGTCGAGTACCTCCTCGCGTTCGTCGTCCAGCCAGCACCGGTAGGTGTCCACATTGGCCAGCATCGGCTTCTCGCCGAGGTAGTACTCGATCATCGTCGGCACGTAGGTGTAGACCAGCTTGTCGTCGCCGACGCCGTTGCCGATCGCGCTGGAGATCACGACGTTGCCGGCGCGGGCGGCGTTGACCAGACCGGCCACCCCCAGCACCGAGTCGGCCCGGAACTGCAGCGGGTCGAGGAAGATGTCGTCGATGCGCCGATAGATGACGTCGACCTGGCGCTCCCCCTCGGTGGTGCGCATGTACACCTGGTTGTCGCGGCAGAACAGGTCGCGGCCCTCGACCAGTTCGACACCCATCTGACGGGCGAGCAGCGAATGCTCGAAGTAGGCGGAGTTGTAGACGCCGGGGGTCAGCACCACCACGGTCGGGTCGGCCTCGTTGGTCGCCGCGGAATTGCGCAGCGCGCGCAGCAGGTGCGATGCGTAATCGTCGACCGCACGCACCCGGTGGGTCGCGAAAAGGTTCGGAAAGACCCGCGCCATCGTGCGCCGGTTCTCCATGACGTACGACACGCCGGACGGGGAGCGCAGGTTGTCCTCGAGGACCCGCCAGGTGCCCTTCTCGTCGCGGATCAGGTCGATGCCGGCAACGTGGATACGCACGCCGTTGGGCGGGACGATGCCGAAAGCCTGGCGGTGAAAGTGCTCGCAGGAGGTGACCAGACGACGCGGGATCACGCCGTCGTTGAGGATCTCCTGATCGCCGTAGATGTCGTCGAGATACATCTCCAGGGCTTTGACCCGTTGGACGATGCCACGCTCGAGCCGGTTCCATTCGGCCGCGGAGATCACCCGCGGCACCAGGTCCAGCGGAAACGGCCGTTCCTGGCCCGATAACGAGAACGTGATGCCCTGGTCGATGAACGCTCGGGCCAGCGCGTCGGCGCGGGCTCGCAGGTCCGACGCGTCCGACGGCGCCAGCTCGGCGTAGATGCCCTTATATGGGCCGCGCACGTTGCCCTGCGCGTCGAACATCTCGTCGAAGGCCATTTCGTAGGCGTCCGACGAGTTGTACCCGCGGAAGATGCGCTCGGAGCGCGCCAGCGCCTGTGCAGCGCCGCGCGAACCCCGCCTGGCTGTTTCAACCTGGTTCGGAAGACTCACTTTTAGGATGCTGCCTCAAATCGACGTTATGGCAGGCCACGAGTTCCCGTTTTGGGAGAAAACGTAACCGACTGCTAACCTGAGCAGTCGCAATCGGGTGTGAGGCGCCCCCCGAGACGAATACTTGCAAACACCAGATACGACGAAGGAAAGTTCCGCGTGGCCAACATCAAGTCGCAGCAGAAGCGCATCAAGACCAACGAGCGCGCCCGACTGCGCAACAAGTCGGTGAAGTCGTCGCTGCGCACCGCCGTGCGCGCGTTCCGCGAGGCGGCCGAAGCCGGTGACAAGGACAAGGCCGCGGAGCTGCTGGTGTCGACCAACCGCAAGCTGGACAAGGCGGCCACCAAGGGCGTCATTCACAAGAACCAGGCCGCCAACAAGAAGTCGGCGCTGGCGCGTTCCCTCAACAAGATCTGAGCCCCGGGCTATCGGGCCCGGTCGGCGACCAGCTCCGCCACCTTTCGGACGGCTGATTCCAGCGCGTAATCGGC
This sequence comes from Mycobacterium sp. 050272, assembly GCF_039023525.1. Lineage (NCBI taxonomy): Bacteria > Bacillati > Actinomycetota > Actinomycetes > Mycobacteriales > Mycobacteriaceae > Mycobacterium > Mycobacterium sp. 050272. The sequence continues at coordinate 292,149 of NZ_JBCHKV010000005.1, forward strand.
GTCCGCGGCGGCACCCTTGACGTCGGCGTTGAGTTCGGCGACCACTTTCATCGCGGTTGCCACACTGTCGCGCGACCAGCGCCGAGCCTGCTTCTGAGCCTTCTGCACCCGCCAGGGCGGCATCCCCAGCTGCCCGGCCAGCCGGTATGGGTCGCCGGAAAGCGGCCCGACCCGACCGATGGTGTGGATGGCTTCGGCCAGCGCGTCGGCCAGCACCACCAGCGGCTCGCCGCGCATCATTGCCCACCGCAATGCCTCGGCCGCGCCCGCAACATCGCCGGCCACGGCCTTATCCGCGATGTCGAAGCCCTTCACCTCGGCCTTGCCGCTGTGGTAGCGCCGCACCGCGGCCTCGTCGACCTCACCGCCGGTGTCCGCGACCAGCTGCGAGCACGCCGAGGCGAGCTCGCGCACGTCGGAGCCGACGGCGTCCAACAGGGCGGTGACGGTGTCCTCGTCGACCTTGACTCGCAGTGCGCGGAACTCCTTGCGGATGAAGTCGATGCGTTCGCTCAATTTGGTGATCCGCGTGCAGGGATGAACCTCGGCGCCCAGCGACTTCAGCTGGTCGGCCAGCGCCTTGGCGCGCCCGCCGCCCGAATGCACCACCACCAGCATCGTGGCCGGCGGCAGGTCCGCTGCGGCCGCGGCGATCATCGTGACCGCGTCCTTGCCCGCTTCGGCCGCGGCCTCCAGCACCACGATGCGTTCGTCGGCGAACAGCGACGGACTGAGCAACTCGGCGAGCTCGAACGTGCTGACGTCGCCGGCCCGCATGCGGTTGACCGGGATGTCGTCACTACCGGCACGCTTGCGCGCCGCCCGCAGCACGTCCGCCACGGCCCTCTCGACCAGCAGTTCCTCGTCTCCCAGGACCAGGTGCAACGGCGACGCCTCACTCACCCCACGATGGTGTCACGAAGGGCCGACCAATCCGCTCGGGGATCCAGCAGCTCCGACGCCGACCAGGCCAGCGCACACACCACTGCGAGCAGCCCGGCTACTCGGGTCGACGCGCGAAACCAGGGCCGTCGCCACAGCAGCACCGCGAGCGCGAGCAGCAGCGCGGTGGCACAGCACACCAGCAGCACGCCGGCCAGGCCATCGGGTACCGGCACGGTCGCCGCGGGCGCCCCGGCCGCGATGTGCGCCACCGTGGACACCCACCACACCTCCGGGCCGGTGAAACGCATCAGCAGCTGTGCCCCCGGGAGCCAGAGCACGCACATGACTGCCGCCGCGCTGCCCAGCACGGTGATGGGTGCGATGACCGGCGCGGCGGCCAGATTGGCGGCCACGGCCACCAGGCTGAAGCGACCCGAGATGCCGGCAACCAGGGGCGCGGTCACCAGCTGCGCGGCGAGGGCAACGGCGAGTCCATCCGCGAGCGGCTTGGGACAGCCCTTGGCCGCCAGCCGACGCGACCAGACCGGCGCGATGACCACCAGCGCGCCCGTCGCCAGCACCGACAGCGCGAAGCCGGCATCGACAGCGAGCTGGGGAGCGAGGGCAAGCAACAGCAGCACCGTGGCCGACAGCGCCGGAATCGCTTGCCGCCGGCGTGCAGTCAACATCCCCGCCAGCGTGATGGCGCCCATCACCGCCGCCCGCAACACGCTGGGGGTTGGTTGGACGACGATCACGAACGCCAGCAATGCCACACCCGCGAGCAGCACGGCCGCCCGCGGTCCGATGAGCCGGGCAGAGAACAGCACCGCGGCGCACACGATCGTGACGTTGGCTCCCGACACGGCCGTCAGATGCGTCATGCCGGCCGCCCGGAACTCGCGGCCGGTGTCGGCGGTGAGCGCCGAGGTGTCGCCCAGGACCAGCGCCGGCAGCATCGCCGCCTGCGCGGCGGGCAGCACTTCGTGCGCGGTGGCGGCAAAGCGGCCGCGCACCACGTGCGCGGCGCGCTGCACCGCCCCCGCCCGGCCCGGGACGGGCCGGCCCGCCGCGTTGAGCACCGCGACGGTCAGGTCGTGGCGGGCGGGGCGACTGATCCGCGCGGAGAACTGCACCGGTTGCCCCACCATCACATCGAAGTCCGATGCCCGCGCGAAAACGATCACCCGGCCCGATATCTCGTCGTCGCGCAGCCGTTGCAGGGTGGCACGAAACATCAGCCGGCCCGCGCCCAACGACAGCGCGCTCTCGCTGGGCGTCACGGTCACCGCGGCGACCGTCCCGAACGCCGCGGTGATCGGATGCCGAGCCACCGCGTCGGCGCGCAGTGCGATCGCGAATCCGAATCCCGAGCCGACCACTCCGATCGCCACCAGACCGGCAGCGACAGCCCGCCGATGTCCGGCGGGTCGTCGTGCCGCTCGCCAGGCCAGCGCTGCGGCCGCGGCGACCAACGCGACGCAGCACCACGCCAGCACACGGCCAACGGGCCACACGATGCCCGACGCGGTGACGATCCAGCCGGTGAGCGCGGCGGGAACCAGCCGTACATCGAGGCGGGCGAGCTCCGACAGCGCTCGCGCAGGCGTGTCAGACACGAACTAAGGCGCGCAGCTTATCCAGCCGCGACGGCCCGATGCCGTCGACGTCGGCGAGCTGATCGACGCTGGTGAACTTCCCGTTGGCCTGCCGCCAGCTCACGATCGCGGCGGCGGTGACCGGGCCGACCCCGGGCAGGTCGTCCAACTGCTCCACGGTCGCGGTATTCAGGTCGAGCACCTCGCCCGCCTTCGGCCGCCCGGAGGCCTTGACCGGCCCCGTCGGCGCCGGCGTCTTCGCCGACGGCGACGAGCCGGGCGTCACCGAGCTGCCCAGCGCGGCCGGCTGGCCGGACACCGGTGCCAGCCCGACGACAATCTGCTCACCGTCACCGAGCGGGCGGGCCATGTTCAGGCCGATCGTGTCGGCGCCGTCCATGGCACCGCCGGCGGCCTGCAACGCATCGGCGATCCGCGCACCCGGGTTCAACGTCACCAGACCCGGCTTGTGCACCAGGCCCACCACGCTGACCACCACCGGCCGGTCCGGACCAGGAGTCGCTGAGGATCGAGGGCTTGCCGTGGACGCCTTCTCGACCGGGGGCAGCTTTGCGGACATCACCGGCGCGGGATGGTCGCGAACCAGCGTGAATATCGTGATCAGCACGGCCAGGGCGGCGATCACGGCCAACGCGATCGCACCGGCGCGGCCCGGATCGGCACGCAGCCGGGCCCGCCAGCTCCCGCTCTCCGACGCGGTGGGAAGCCACCGCGGCAGCAACGAGTTCTGATCCTCCTCCGGTGCGTCCTGGCCCGGCTGCTCGGCATCCGAATCGATGTCGGGGTCGGCGCCGAGGCGCCGGTGTAACCGCTCGGCGGGAAGTTCTGTTCGCATGCGCCGACGGTAGGTGCGCCGACCGCCAACACGGTTCCGATCGGCGCCGTCTCAACCGCTCGCTGTGGATTAACCGGAGGCTGTGGACAAGCACAGCCAGGGATGGGTCAAGATGGAACTCGGAGCGCACGACCGGACGGGGGCGCCCATCCGTCGCAACAGCGGTCGCCACGCTCAACCCAGGCAAAGGAGTCTGCATGCAACTGGCGCTGACGCCGGAGGAAGCCGCGTTCCGCGACGAGCTCCGCACCATTTTCACGACCAAGATCCCGCAAGACGCGCGCGACCGGGTACGCCGGGGCTCGGCGGAGGTAGTGCACGAGGACGTGGTTACCAGCCACAAGATCCTGCACGAGCACGGTCTGGCCGTACCGAGCTGGCCCGTGGAGTGGGGCGGCAAGGACTGGACGCCCACCCAGCACCAGATCTGGGCCGACGAGATGCAGCTGGCATGTGTCCCGGAGCCGCTGAACTTCAACACCAAGATGGTGGGCCCGGTGATCGCCGAATTCGGGTCTCAGGAGATCAAGGAGCGCTTCCTGCCGCCGACGGCCAGCCTCGACATCTGGTGGTGCCAGGGCTTTTCCGAGCCCGAAGCCGGCTCCGACCTCGCGTCGCTGCGCACCACTGCGGTGCGCGACGGCGACAGCTACGTCGTCAACGGACAGAAGACCTGGACCACGCTCGGCCAGTACGCCGACTGGATCTTCTGCCTGGTCCGCACCGACCCGCAGGCGCCCAAGCGACAGGCCGGCATCTCGTTCCTGCTCTTCGACATGAAGACGCCGGGCATCACCGTGCGGCCCATCAAGACGATCGACGGCGGCCACGAGGTCAACGAGCTGTTCTTCGAAGATGTCCGGGTGCCCGCCAATCAGCTTGTCGGAGAAGAGAATAAAGGTTGGACCTACGCGAAGTTCCTGCTGGGCAACGAGCGCACCGGCATCGCCGGCGTCGGGCGTACCAAAGTGCGCCTCGCCGAGGTGAAGAAGTTCGCCACCGAGACCGGCATCATCGCCGATCCGCTGTTCGCGGCCCGGCTGGCGGAGGCCGAAAATGAGCTGCTGGCACTGGAACTCACGCAGTCGCGAGTGGTGACGGATTCCGCGGACGGCCAGCCCAACCCGGCGTCGTCGGTGCTCAAGCTGCGCGGCAGCCAGTTGCAGCAGATCGCCACCGAGCTCCTTGTCGAGGTCGCCGGCCCGGACTCGCTGCCCGCCGACGGGGACGGTATCGCGTCTCCGGACTGGGCGCAGCACAGTGCGCCGCGCTACCTCAACTACCGCAAGACGTCGATCTATGGCGGCAGTAGCGAGGTGCAGCGCAACATCATCGCGTCCACCATTCTGGGATTGTGAGGCAGCCATGGACTTTCAGTTGACCGACGAGCAGGGCCTGCTGCGCGACACGACCCGCGATCTGCTGTCCCGCAGCTACGACCCGGAGAGCCGCATCAAGGTCATCGACACTGATCTCGGCTGGAGCCGCGAGGTGTGGAGTCAGCTTGCCGACACCGGCATCCTCGGCCTGGGCTTCGACCCGGACGAGGCCGGCCAGATCGAGATCATGGTCGTGCTCGCCGAGGCCGGGCGCCGGCTGGCCCCCGAACCGATCCTGCACGCCGCGCTGGCGCCGGGTGCGCTGATCGCCGAACTGGGCACCGACGCGCAGAAAGAACAACTCGACGAGGTCGCGGCGGGCCAACGGCTGCTGGCCTTTGCCCACCTGGAGCCGGGGCATCGCACGCCCACCACAACGGTCACGACTCAGGCTGCGCAACAAGGTGATTCGTGGACATTGACCGGGCGCAAGAACCCGGTTCTTGCAGGTGACTGCGCCGATGCGCTGGTGGTCAGCGCCGCATTGCCGGACGGCGGCACCGGTCTGTTCCTGGTCGACGCCGGCTCAGAAAACACCTCGGTCACCCGCCACCGTTTCCGCACCTTCGACGGTCAACGCGGCGCGCAGGTCGATTTGGACGGCGCGGCTGCCGAGCCGTTGGGCGACGCCGTCGACGCGTCGGGCGCCATCAGCGCCGCCCTCGTTCGCATCCAGTCGGCGCTGTGCGCCGAGGCGGTCGGGGCGATGGAGGAAGCGCTGCGGCTGACCACCGATTACCTCAAGACGCGCAAGCAGTTCGGCGTCACACTCAACAAGTTCCAGGCGCTTACCCAGCGAGCCGCCGACATGTACGTCTCGCTCGAGATGGCACGCAGCATGAGCCTGTACGCGGCGATGTCGATCGCCGATGGCAACCTCGACCCGCTGATCGCGTCGCGAGCCAAGGTGCAGATCGGCCGGTCTGGCCGGCACATCGCGCAGGAGTCGATCCAGATGCACGGTGGAATTGGGGTGACCGCCGAATATCCGGTGAGCCACTACGCCGCTCGGCTCACCGCCATCGAGCACACCCTGGGGACCTCGGGCGATCACGTGCACAACCTGATCGACCACCTCGGCGACTACGACCTGGCCCGGCTCTAGCCCATGGCCGAACTGGCGGAGTTATCCGACAGAGTCGTCGAGTTCCTCTCCGCCGGCACCCGCACCGGGATGCTGGGGTATGTGGCCGCCGACGGCAGGCCGCTGGTCGCCCCGGTGTGGTTCGTCGTCGACCGTGGGCAACTGGCGTTCAACACCGGCCGTGACACGTCGAAAGGGCGAGCGCTGGCTCGTGATTCGCGTGTCGTGATCTGTGTCGACGATCCGCACCCGCCCTACTCCTTCGTACAGGTGCAGGGCGTCGCGACGGTGAGCGAGGATCCGGCCGACGTGCTGGACATCGCGACCCGCACCGGCGGCCGCTACATGGGCGCCGAGCGTGCCGAGGAGTTCGGTCGGCGTAACTCCTCGGCCGGCGAACTGGTGGTGCGGGTCAACCCGACCAAGGTCGTCGCCGGATTCGATATCAGCGGCTGACCCGCCGGACTCAGCTCGCCTCCGGCCCCGCGACCGCCTCTGCCCCCGCGACCTGTTCGGTGCTCGACTCCGCCTGTCCGGCCGGCGATTCCGCGTCGGGCAGCTGAGCCACCAGGTACTCGGCGAGACCGCCGATGGTGGGATAGTCGAAAACCGCGGTGGCGTTGATCGTGAACTTGCCGCCGAACTGACTGTGCAATCGGTTGCGCAGTTCTATCGCCATCAGCGAATCCGTACCCAGGTCTAGGAACCGGCTGGTCGCCGCCGGCGGCTGAGCGAGCCGCAGGAAATGCTGCACCTCGCGTTGCAGGAACTCGGTCACGAAGCCCGCGCGCTGTGGCACGGGTATCTCCATCAGCTGCTTGAGCAGCTCACTGTCACCGGCGACTTCCCCGACGGCACTGGGCAATACGAGGTCGAGAATCGGCGGGCGCGAACTGCCCAGCACCTTCGCGGCACGCTGCCAGTTGGCTTTGAGGACGGTGGCCTGGCCGGTCCCGTTCGCGACAACCTCGGCCAGCGCGCTCAGCGCCGCCGAAGGTTCCAGCGGAATCAGGCCTTGCGCGGTGATATTCGCGATTGCGGCCTCCGACGAGGCCATGCCGCCCTGGGCCCAGGGGCCGAAGTTGACACCCGTGGCGGGCAGGCCTTGCGCCCTTCGTTGCGCGACCAAACCGTCGAGCAACGCGTTGGCCGTCGCGTAGTTGGACTGTCCGGGCGAACCGAACAAACTGGAAACAGACGAGGACACGATGAAGAAGTCCAGCTCGTCATCCTTCGTCAGCCTGTCCAAGTGGCAGGCACCGAACGCCTTGGGCGCCAAGGTCGTTCGGAATCGCTCCACGCTCTGCTCAGACAGCAGCGCGTCGTCGAGTACCCCGGCCAAATGCGCCACACCCGCGAGCGGTGGCAGTTCCGCGCGGATTCGCTCCAGCAGCTTGTCGACCTCGGCCTCGTCGCTGACGTCGGCCGCGAAGACGTGGACGCGGCATTTGAAGCGCTCGGTGATCTCCTCGATTGCGCGTTGTGCCTCCACATCGGGTTGGCGCCGGCTGGTCAACACGATGTCACCGGCACCGAGTTGGGCCAGATACGACGCCGTGTGCAGGCCGATGGCTCCGAGTCCGCCGGTGATCAGGTAGCTTCGATCCGGCTGTGGCGCAAGCGGATTCGGTATCTGCACCACGATCTTTCCGATGTGCCGGGCCTGCTGCATGCGCCGGAACGCGGCCCTCGCTTCGGTGAGCGGGTAGATCTCGGCGGGCAGTGGCGCCCACTCGCCCTTGCCCAGTCCCTCCGACACCTCGGTCAACAAGCCACGGATACGCTCGGGCTCCTGGAAGGTCACCGTGTCCAGGGCCACGATCTCGTAGGCGATGTCCGGACGGACCTGCGCCATCTGCTCGGGCGTCCAAATGTCCCGCTTGGCGATCTCGGCGAACCGGCCATTCTGCGCGGTGGCCCGCACGGTCGCTTCGAGGAATCCTTCGTTCGTCAGGCTGTTGAGCACCACGTCGACACCGGCACCGTCCGTGTCCGCGAGGATCTGGTCGGCGAAATCCGTTGTGCGCGAGTCGTACACATACTGCACACCCAGCTTGCGCAGCGTCGCGCGCTTGTAGGTGCTGGCGGTGGCGAAGACGGTGGCACCGCACTGCTGTGCCATCTGAATCGCCGCCAAGCCGACGCCACCACTGGCCGCGTGGATGAGCACCCGATCGCCGGGCTGCACCTGCGCCCAGTCGAACGCGAGCCGGACGGTCAATGCCGCAGCGGGAATGGTCGCCGCGGCCACCGCCCCCACCCCGTCGGGAATCGGCGCCAGCAACTGGGCCGGCACATTGAACCGGCTGGCGAACGCGCCCTGCATGAAGCCGTAGACGCGCTGGCCCACCTCGAGTCCGGTGACGCCGTCGCCCAATTGGGTGACCGTTCCGGCGAAGTCGCCGCCGATCGGGCCCGGATCACCCGGGTAAAGGCCAAGGACGTTGAGCACATCCCGGAAGTTGAGGCCGGCGGCCTCCACCCGAACTTGCACGTAGCCCTCGTCTGGCGCCGGTACCTCCGCCTCGGTCAGCCGCAGGTTGTCGATCGCGCCGCGTTCGGTCGGCGCCAGGATGTAGTCCGACGAGCGAGGCACCGTGAGATGACCGCTGCGCGACCATGGCAACAACCGAGACGCCAGCAGCTTGCCTTGTCGCAAAGCGAGTTCCGGCTCGTCGACTGGGGAGGCCAACAGACCGGCCAACGCGTGTACGGCTTCCTCGGATCCGTCACAGTCGACGAGCTTGCAGCGCAGAGCCGGTTCCTCGTTGATGGTGGTGCGCCCGAAGCCCCACAGCGCCGCCTGCACCGGATCGACCGGCTCACCGGATTCGGTGGCCACCCCCCGCTCGGTGGTGATCCACAGTCCCCCAGGCAGTTTCGCCTCACCACGCTGCACCGCGTGGACGGCGCTGAGCAGGTTGGCGATCTCCGTCTCGAGCCGCGCCGCGCTCTCGGTGCTCGACTCCGTTCCGGTTGGCGCGGCGCTGCGCCAGACGACTCCGGCGAACGGCAGACCACGCTGGTGGGCCTGTGCCAACAGCTCACCCAGCAGCTCCGGATCAGTGGTGCGGTCGAAGGGAATGCAGCCCGCGACATTGGCCGCCAGTTCGTCGAATCCGGCGATCAGCCAGGTGCCGCTGACGCTGCCGGCATCCTCGCTCGGCGCCGGCAACGGCACCTCGTGCCAGCCGAGGGTGTAGAGCAGCCGAGTGGCATCGCCGCCGAGACCGCGCAGCAATGCCTCGCGGGGTGCCCGTTTGACCGTGAACTCCCGAATTCCGCCCAAGTGCCGACCATCTCGGTCGAGGTACTCGAGGTCGAACACCTGGGTTTCACTGTCCAGCGCGCTGGCATGCCACTTCGCCCGGCAGTAGAACCGCCGCGGCATCTTCTCCCGCAGCGTCACCTGCCCGTACCGCAGCGGCAGAAACAGATCGTTGACACCCTGTTCGGCCGCGAGAAGTGCCGGGAATGCCGGGAAAGCGACGCCGGTGCACAGGTCCATCAGCACCGGGTGCATCGGCTCGGCGCCGAGTTGCTCGGCGAGCTCTTCGCCGACGACGATGTCACCGATCGCCTCGCCGTCGCCGAGCCACAGCGACTTCAGCGAACCCGACCAGGTCGGGCCCCAGGCCAATTCCAGGTCGGCGAAGGTCTCGAACAACTCTTGCGGCCGCATCCGGTTCAACCGCTCGAGCGCTTCGTCGACCGGGTCGTCTTCGGATTCCGGCTCGCCGTCGGCACCGGCGACCACCATGCCTTCGGCGTTCAGCGACCATTCGGCGCCGCGTTCACCATACGGTCGGCTGTGTACCTGGAATTTCCACCCGTCGCCGTCCTCCTGCGGGTGCAACGTCAGCTGGACCTCACGAGAACTCTTCTCGGGCAAGATAATCGGCTCGTAAAAGAAGACATCCTTCGCCCGCGCCGGAGTACCGACCGCGGCCAAGGCCATCGCGGCATACGTCGCCCCGGGGACGACGACGGTGCCGTAGATGACGTGGTCGGCAAGCCACGGCTGAGACTTGACCGACAACCTGCTGGTGTAGACGGAGTCACCGGAGGCGAGATCTTTTGCACTGCCCAGGATTCCGGACACGGCCGGTCCATCGATGGCGATCCCGGACGACTTGGGCCAGAACCGGCGGCGCTGGAACGGATAGGTGGGCAATTCGAGTCGGCGACCGTTCTGCCGATGCAGCGCTGCAAAATCGGGGCGGTGACCACCGACGTACGCCGCGGCCAGCGCGTCAGCGATCTGGCGCCGGTCGGCCACACCCTTACGCAGTGAGACGATCGCGCGCGGGGCGGCCAGGTGCTCCGGCCAGACCTGCACCGCGGCCGCGGTCAACACAGGTTGCGGGCCGATCTCCATCACTACCGAGCACCCGAGCGCCGCCACGGTGCGCACGCTTTCGGCGAACTGCACCGGCTGGCGGGAATGCCGCCGCCAGTACTGGGCATCGAGCGGGGTCTGGGCCGTGAGCACGGCGCCGGTGCGGTTGCACACCAACGGCAACGTCGGTACAGCAAACTCGAATTGCGCTGCGTACGACTCGAATTCATCGAGCACCGGGTCCAGCAGTTCGGAGTGGAAGGCGTGGCTGGTGTCCAGCCAGGTGCAGCGGACACCCTCGTCACTGAACTTGGCGACGATCTGTTCGAGGTCGTCGCCCGGACCCGAGAGCACCGTGTTGGGTCCGTTGTAAGCGCCGACCGACACGCGCGGGAACTCGCCGGCGATCTGCTCGACCTGCTTGGCATCGGTGAACACGGCCACCATTCGGCCGCCTTCGGGCAAGCTGCCGAACATCCGGCCGCGTTCGGCCATCAGCCGTGCGCCGTCCTCGAGGCTGAAGACGCCGGCCACACAGGCCGCCGCGTACTGGCCCACGCTATGCCCCAGCACCACATCAGGCGCGATGCCCCAGGACTGCCATAACCTCGCCAGGCCCATCTCGATGGCGAACAACGCCGGCTGGGCGAACGACGTGTGCCGCACCGCTTCTCCGGCTTCCCGATCCGCGGCGAACAGCACCTCCAGCAGCGGGCGCGGCAACAAATCCTCGACCGCGGCCGCACACCGCGTCACGGTGTCGGCGAAAACCGGCTCGGTGTCGAACAATTCACGTGCCATGCCGGGATACTGGCTGCCTTGCCCGGTGAACAACCATGCCGTCGTCGGGTGGTGAGCGTGCTCACCACGGACCACGCCGGGCCGCAGGCGGTTCTCGGCCAGTTCGGCCAGGCCCTCGCGGGCGCCCTCGATCGAATCGACTACCAGCGCGGCGCGGTGCTCGAAATGTGAACGACCCGTGCCTGCGGTGAGGCAGACATCGGCGAGGTCCACCTTCGGGTGGGCACTCAGCCAGGCCGCATAGCGCTGCGCCAACGCCACCAGTGCTTCGGGTGATCGGGCGGACAGCGCGAGCACATTGACCTCGCCGGTGCCGGCGGCCGCGGCATCGTCCGCCGAGTCCGACGGATCTTCGACGGGCGATCCGGTGCGGGCCGCCTCCTCGATCAACACGTGTGCGTTGGTGCCGGTAAACCCGAAGGAGCTCACGCCGGCGCGCCGCGGCCTGCCGTTGGCCTGCCACGGGGTCGACTCGTCCACCACCCGCACCGGCAGCGACTCCCATGGGATATGCGGCGACGGTGTGTCGAAATGCAGGCTCTGCGGCAGCAATTCGTGCTGAAGGGACAACACGACCTTGATCAGACCCGCCGCGCCCGATGCCGACTCGGTGTGGCCGATATTGGTCTTCACCGATCCCATCAGCAACGGGCGGTCCGCGCTGCGCGAACCTCCGTAAACGGCCGCGGCCGCCTGCACCTCGATCGGATCACCCAGCGGGGTACCGGTTCCGTGCGCCTCGAGGTAGTCGACGTCCTCGCCCACCAGACCGGCGCGACTCAGCGCCGCCCCGATGAGTCGTTGCTGCGCACCACCATTGGGTACCGTCAGACCGCTCGAAGCGCCATCGGAGTTGACCGCGCTGCCCGGAATAAGGGCGAGGACCCGATCGCCGTCGCGCTCCGCGTCGCTGCGCCTCTTGAGTACCAAAATTCCGCAACCTTCACTGCGCACGTAGCCGTCGGCGGAGGCATCGAAGGTCTTGCATCGGCCGACCGGCGACAGCATCCGGGCGCGCGAGGCCGCAATCACGGTCACCGGAGAAAGCAGCACGTTGACGCCGCCGGCCAACGCGAGGTCACAATCACCGGCATGCAATGCCTGGCACGCCTGATGCACGGCCACCAGGGCCGAACTGCATGCGGTATCGACCGCCACCGCGGGCCCTTCGAGCCCGAGCGCGAAGGCGACCCGGCCGGCAATGGCATTGAGCGCGTTGCCGGTGATGAAGTACGGCTCGATCTTGTCGATCGGCTCGGCGGACAGCAGGTGCGCATACTCGTTGGCGGCCACGCCCGCGAAGACGCCGGTTCGGCTGCCGCGTAACGCACCCGGCGCGTACCCGGCGCGTTCCAGCCCCTCCCATACGGTTTCGAGCATGAGCCGCTGCTGCGGTTCGATCCACACCGCCTCGCGCGGTGAGATGCCGAAGAATTCCGGATCGAATCCGTCGATCTCGTCGAGGAATCCACCAAAGCGCGTGTAGGTCTTGCCCGGCGTCTCGGGGTCCGGATCGTAGAACTCGTCGATGTCGAAGCGGTCCTCCGGGACTTCCCGGATCGCATCGACACCGCTGGACAGCAACTCCCAGAAGGCTTCCGGGTCGGGCGCGCCGGGGAATCGGCACGACACCGCGACGATCGCGATCGGTTCGTCCGTGCGCGTCGTCACCGCTGCCACCGGGCGCGGCGCCGCTTGCGCGCTGAGCTCGAGGACATCGCCGAGCAAATAGTCGGCCACGTCGGACAGCCGCGGGTGATCCATCACCAGGGTGATGGGGATCTCCCGACCCACCCCGTGCTCGATGCGGCGGCGCAATTCGACGGCCATCAGTGAGTCCATGCCGAGGTCGAAGAAACCCGCGTCCTCGCGGATCTCCGCGACATCGACCCGCGTCACCTCGGCGACCGCGTCACGCAGGTAATCGGTGAGCAGCCGCTTACGTTGCTGCACTGGGGCGTTGGTCAGTTGCTCGACGAGTTGGGTCTTCCCCGACGCCGTCACGGGCGGCACCGCATTGGGCACCTCGCGCTCCAACTCCGTCAAAAACGCCCGTCGGCCGGCCTGCTCGTAGAGCGGCAGGAAGCGGGCCCAGTCGATCCGGGCCACCACGCCCTGCGCCGACGACGACGCGGCGGCATCGGCCAGCCCCGCCAGCGCATCGGCGGGCGACAGCGTACGGATCCCGCGCTTGTCCAGTCGCGCACGGGACTGGGCGTCGGCCATACCCGCCGACCAGGGACCGAAGTTGACGCTTGTCCCCGAGACGCCTCGTTCGCGCAGGCGCCAGGCCAGCCCGTCGAGGAACGCGTTGGCCGCGCCGTAGGCGGTCTGACCGTATCCGCCCCATACCGACGCGATCGAGGACGTGCTGAGGAAGAAGTCAAGCCGCAGGTCCGCCGCGGCCTCGCTCAGATGCCAAGCACCCCAGACCTTCCCGGCGAAGACGCGATCGACTTCAGCGTCAGCGAGGTCGCTCAGCGCGGTGGTGCCGATCTCACCGGCGGCGTGCACGATGCCGGCCAACGGCGGCTGCAGACCGGCCAACAGCCGGGTGACGTCGTGAGCGTCGGCGACATCGGCGGCGATTGCCCGGATCTCGCAGCCATGCTGGGCGGCCAGTGCATCGATGCGCTTTTGCGCGGCTTCGCCAGGCGGACGGCGGCTGGTCAGAACGAGATGCTTGGCGCCGCGGGCGGCCAGGTAGCCGGCGATCTCCAGCCCAATCGAACCCAGCCCACCGGTCACCAAATACGTTGCATCGGGACGTATTTCCAGCGGAGTTCCGTTCGGCTGCCCCTCCCGCCGAACCAGCCGCGGCACGTAGACGGTTTGATCGCGCAGCGCCAGTTGATCCTCACGCGACGCCGAATTCTGCGACGTCGAGATCCAGCCGATGAAGCGAGCCCACTCGTCGGCGGTGCCGTCGGCCAGATCCGCCAGTCCGCCCCACAGCTGCGGATGTTCCAGCGACGCCGCACGCCCGAATCCCCACAGCGAGCTCTGCTCCGGCGCCACGGTGTCCCGGTCAACGACTCGCTGGGCGCCGGCCGTTACCAGCCAGATGGGGGCGCGCAGGTCGGCGGCGACCGCGGCGCGGAAAAGGCGCCGCGTTCCGCCCAGGATCCGGTGTTGCATCCGCAACAGTGACTGCATCGACGGGGCGGCCTTCACACCGAGATCGGCGTCCACCGCCGCAACGCTCACAATGCGCAGCGCCGAATCGGCTGCCGCCGCAGCGCGCAACGCATCGGCGAGCTGATCCTCCTCGGCGTCGGACATCGGCAACCCGAGGAACCGGTACCGCTGTCCACGTGCGACGAGTTCGTCGACCAACGGCTGCAGCGCCGGAGAATCCTGGCCGATCAGCAGCAGTTCCTCGCCGGCTTGCGCGCGAGAAGGCGCAGCAGGGGCTTTCTCCCACCGGATCTCGTAACGGTCGTCGGCGTTTGCCCGGGTAGTCCGTTCTTGATTATGTTGTGCCGCAAGCTTGGTCAGCACGCGCAGGGTTTGAGGATCGTCGCCTTCGGCGTCGAGCAAGGCCGCAAGTTCCTCGATCCGGCCGTCCTCGAGCAGACGGACGGCTTCGGTACGTGGGCCGCCGCGCCGCTGCTGTTGGTCGGGGCGGTCACGGTCGTCGCGGAACCAATATTGGCGACGCTCAAATGGATAGGTGGGCAGGTCCAGTTTGCGCGCTTGCGCCGGCCGCAAGGCGGCGAATTCGGGCAGGTGGCCCAACACGTACGCCTCGGCAACGGCTTCGGTGATCTGTCGGTGGTCGGCGGTGTTGCGCCGCAACGATGCGATCGCCCGCGGCGCGGTGGCCGGGTCGGGCCAGCAGCTCAGTGCCGCCGCGGTGAGCACCGGTCGCGGGCCGACCTCGAGCAATACCTTGCAATTGAGCCCGGCGAGGGTGTGCGCGCTTTTGGCGAATTGCACCGGTTGGCGGGCGTGCCGCCGCCAGTAGGCACCGTCGAGCTGCACGCTGCGGCCGAGCGCGGCGCCGGTTCGGTTGTCAATCAACATCCGTTGTGGTGCACCGTAATCGAACCGGTCCGCAAACGACTCGAATTCGTCCAGAATCGGGTCGAGCAGCGCCGAGTGGAACGCGTGGCTGGTGTCGAGCCAGTCGCACCGGACACCGTCGGCGGCCAGCCCCGCAACCACCTGCTCCAAATCCGCTGCGGGCCCGGACAATACGGTGTTCGCGCCGTTGTAGGCGGCAACCGACAGGCTCGGGAAGTCATTGGTCAGGTTCTCGACACGCTCGGCGGCGGTGAACACTGCGACCATCCGACCACCCGCGGGCAAGCTCGCGAAGAGGCGACCGCGTTCGGCCATCAGCACCGCGCCATCCTCGAGACCGACGACGCCCGCGACGCAGGCTGCCGAATACTGGCCGACGCTGTGGCCGAGCACGATGTCTGGCTCGAAACCCCACGACTGCCACAGCCGGGCCAGGCCCATTTCCACCGCGAACAAGGCGGGCTGTGCGTAAGAGGTCTGCCGCAGCGTCGCTTCGCCATCGGGGCCGTCGATATCGAAAACAACGTCCAGTAACGGCTTTTCGAGAATCGAGGCGGCCGCTGCCGCGCAGCGGTTCAGCGTCTCGGCGAACACCGGCTCGGTGTCGAACAACTCCCGGGCCATGCCGGGGTATTGGCTGCCCTGCCCGGTGAACAGCCACGCGGTCTTCGGGGTGTCATGGGATTCGCCGCGGAACAAACCGGGCGCCGGCCGGTCGTCGGCGAGTGCGCCGAGGAGCTCCATCGCGGATTCCCGCGAGTTGACCACCAGCGCGGCGCGGTGCTCCAAGTGCGCTCGCCCCGTGCCCGCGGTGAAGCACACGTCGGCCAGGGAGGCCTGCGGGTGGGTGCTCAACCAGCTGCGGTACTCGCCGGCGAGCCGCACCAATGCGGCGGGGGTTCGGGCCGAGAGCGGAAGAATGCTGAACCGTCGGTCCCCGGGCTGCTCGACCGGAACCGGTGCGGCCAGCGGTGCTGCCGCGTGCGGTGGCGCTTCGGAGACAATGACGTGCGCGTTGGTCCCCGCGAACCCAAAAGAGCTGACCCCGGCAATGCGCGGCCGACCGTTGCGTTCCCAGGCCGTGGCCTCGTCGACCACCCGCACCGCAAGGCGGTCCCAGGGAATGTGCGGCGACGGGTTCTCGAAGTGGAGGTGCTGCGGCAGCAGCTCGTTCTCGAGCGAGAGAATGACTTTGATCACACCGGCGATACCCGCGGCCGCTTCCAGGTGACCGATGTTGGTCTTCACCGACCCCATCAGCAGCGGTTGGTTGGGTTCGCGGCCGGCGCCGAGCACCTCACCGGCGGCCTGGGCCTCGATGGGGTCGCCCAGCGATGTCCCGGTGCCGTGCGCTTCCAAGTACCCGACGTCGCGGGGTTGGAGGTCGGCGCGCTTCAACGCCTCGGCGATGACCCGTTGCTGGGCAACGCCGTTCGGCACCGTCAATCCACCCGATGCACCGTCCTGGTTGATCGCGCTGCCGCGGATCACGGCCCGAATCCGGTCGCCGTCGCGAATCGCGTCGTCCAGGCGTTTGATCACGATGACGCCGCATCCCTCGCCCCGAACATAGCCGTCGGCGGCCGCGTCGAATGTCTTGCATCGGCCGTCCGGGGCGAGCATGTGAGCGCTGGAGAACGTGATCATGGTTGCCGGCGTGAGCAGAACGTTCGCCCCCCCGGCCAGCGCGAGGTCGCATTCGCCGAGGCGAAGCGCTTGGCAGGCCTGATGGATCGCCACCAGCGACGAGCTGCAGGCCGTGTCGACGGCGACCGCGGGACCCTGCAGCCCGAGTCGATAGCTGATTCGGCCCGCCGCAGCGGCATTCGAGGTACCGATGGCCATGTAGGCCTCGATCTCGGGGTAAGTCAGCTCGTCGGACGCCATTCCGAGGTAGTCGTGGGTCGCCAGACCGACGAAGACTCCAGTGTTGCTGTTGGCCAGGGCCGTTGGTGCAGTGCCCGAATGCTCCACCGCACGCCATGCCGTCTCCAGCAAGATCCGGTGTTGCGGGTCCATCAATCTGACCTCGCGCGTCGACATGCCGAAAAACGGCGCGTCGAAGCCCGTCACGTCATCGACGAATCCGGCACGACGGGTCACGACCTTGCCCGGTGCGCCCGGTTCCGGGTCGAAGAATTCGTCGACGTCCCAGCGGTCCGGCGGCACCTCGGATATCGCGTCCCGGCCGTGCCGCAACACATCCCAGAACTCATCCGCATCCGCGGCACCCGGAAAACGAGCGGCGTAGCCGACGATCGCAAAACCCGAAGCCGGCTCGTCCAGCTCTTCGACGGATGCCATTTCCTTGACCTCCCCTGTGTTGGCGGATGAAGACTTCGATCCCCACGGGCGGTTGCGCTTCAGAGTCAGTTTCCGAAGGCCAGCACTGCAATCGCAGCACCCCCACCGCGCAACGACAGCCACTGTGTCCGCCGCTTTGCGTCTCCCGCCCGGCCGTTCGATCGCCACAACCGCACGCCGGATCCGTCAGTGAGTGTAGGCCGTGGAGCGCGCGCGTCTGGGGAGGCAATCGCCCGGCGGGTTATCTTGGTGGCGCCACCAGTGGCCGGACGGGGACTGTTTACACCGAGGGGGACGTAGTTTTGCGCATCGGGAAAATTACGATCGGCGCGCTCGATGATTGGACGCTGACCCCGGGCTCCGTCACCTCGTGGCACCCGACGGACGCGGCAAAAGACAAGGTCCGACAAGCGCCGGTCAGCTCCGTGCCGGTCAGTTACATGCAGCGCCAGCATCTTCGGAACTACTGTGAACGGACGGCCGCGGGGCTGAACTTCTCCCGGCAGATCATCGCGACCTGTGAGTTGGCTGGGACTTGTGATGTCGCGGCGATGAACCACGCGGTCAACGCCTATCTGCGACGACACGACACGTTCCGCAGTTGGTTCGAGCACACCGACACCGGCGAGTTCGTCCGGCATACCGTGCGCGATCCGGCGGATATCGAGTTCGCGCCAATCGACCACGGCCGGATGACCGTTGACGAAATACACGCTCATGTCGTGGCCATACCAAACCCGCTGCAGTGGGGCTGTTTCACTTTCGGGATCATCCAGAACGAGAGCCATTTCACATTTTTTGCCGCCATGGATCACGTGCACGGGGACGCGACGCTGATCGGCACCACGATGATGGAAGCCAACGGAATGTACTCGGCGCTGAGCAGCGGCGGTGAGGCGCTGGCCCTTCCCGATGCCGGTAGCTTCGACGAATTCTGTATCCGCGAACGCGAGTACACCTCGACATTGACCGTCGATTCACCCGAGGTGCGTGCGTGGATCGACTTCGCCGACAACAACAATGGCGGTTTCCCTGAGTTCCCGCTACCACTGGGCAACCCGTTGGAGTCCAGTCGCAGTCAGATGACCTCCGAACTTCTGATGGACGTGGCCCAGACGGAGCGATTCGAATCCGCCTGCACCGCCGCCGGTGCACGCTTCGTGGGTGGACTGTTCGCCTGCTTCGCCCTGCTCGAGCATGAATTCACCGGCGCCCTGACGTATTACGGGCTCACGCCTAGAGATTCGCGCACCGCCGCCGACAATTTCATGACGCAGGGCTGGTTTACCGGATTGATTCCGATCACCGTGCCCATCGCGGCCGCATCTTTCGGAGATGCGGCGTGGGCCGCTCAGGCCTCTTTCGATTCCGGTCTGGACATGGCGAAGGTGCCGTACTACCGCGTACTGGAATTGGCGCCGTGGCTGCGCTGGCCCCAGCCAAACTTTCCGGTGTCGAACTTCTTTCATGGCGGCGCCGCTCCGCTCAATGCGATTCTCGCGGCGGCCGAGTTGGGCCTCGCGGACAATATCGGGATCTATCCCGACGGCCGGTACTCCTATCAGCTGACCATTTATGTATTCCGGTACGGCGAGGGCACCGTCATGGCGATCATGCACCCCGACAATCCGGTCGCCCTGAAATCAGTCAGCCGCTACATGGCGGCTATGAAGTCCGTGTGCGGCCGCGTCGCTGGCAGTGGGCACTGGGGGCGCGTCGCGTAGCGTGGGTCCATCCGAGGCTAGGGCTTTTCTCAAGTGCGCGAACTGCGGTCGCGCACGGCATGAACGAGCGCGGCGTGGCAGAACGCCGGCAAGCGTCGCCGGCGGGCACACCCGACCGCGCCTACCAGGGGCGAGGGCGATATGCGACGGCTGACCGATTTCGTGGTGCGGTGGCCCTGGGTAGTGATCGGGGCCTGGGTCGCGGCCGCGGTCGCGCTAGCACTGACTTTGCCCTCGCTGGGGGAGATGGCCCAGAAGCATCCGCTGGCGCTCTTGCCCGATGATGCCCCCTCGAGCATCACCGCGCGCGAGATGACCAAGGCGTTTCACGAATCGGGTTCCGAGGACCTGTTGCTGGTGGTCCTGACGGACGACAAGGGGCTTGGCCCCGCCGACGAAGCCGCGTACCGCTCGTTGGTGGACACCCTGCGCCACGACACGCGAGACGTCGTGATGGTGCAGGATTTCATCAGCACGCCGCCGCTGCGCTCGGTCGTGACCAGCAAGGATCACAAGGCATGGGTGCTGCCGGTCGGCGTCGCCGGCGAACTGGGCACGCCACAGTCCTATGCCGCGTTCAACCGGATCAGCGACACCGTCAAACACTCCCTCGCCGGATCGCCGCTGACGGTCAACCTCACCGGCCCCGCGGCGACCGTCGCCGACCTCACGGTCGCCGGCGACAAGGACCGGCTTCCCATCGAGCTGGCGATCGCCGCGCTGGTGCTGATCGTCCTGCTCGTGATTTACCGCAGTGCGGTCACCATGCTGCTGCCGTTGCTGACAATCGGGATATCGCTGGTCATCGCGCAAGCGGTGGTGGCGGCTTATTCCCTATTCACCGGAGCCGGCGTCTCGAATCAGTCCATCGTATTTCTGAGCGCCATAATGGCCGGCGCCGGTACCGATTACGCGGTCTTTTTGATCAGTCGCTATCACGATTATCTGCGCTCGGGGGCCGATTCCGATCAGGCGATCAAACGCGCAATGATTTCGATCGGCAAAGTCATCGGCGCATCCGCGGCCACCGTCGGCATTACTTTTCTGCTGATCAGTTTCGCGCGAATGGGCGTGTTCAAAACAGTCGGTGCGTCGTCGGCGATCGGGGTCGGCGTGGCCTTCCTCGCCGCGGTGACGTTGCTGCCGGCGATTCTGGTGATCGCCGGGCCGCGTGGCTGGGTCAAGCCACGTCGCGAATTAACCGCCCGATTCTGGCGGCGTTCGGGGATCCGCATCGTGCGCCGGCCCAGGGCGAACCTGGTCGCCAGTGTGCTGGTGCTGATCATCCTGGCCAGCTGCGCGGGGCTGGTGCGTTACAACTACGACGACCGCAAGGCGCTGCAGGCGTCCGCTCCGAGCTCCGCCGGGTATGCCGCGCTGGATCGTCATTTCCCGGTGAATCAATCCATTCCGGAGTACATCCTCATCCAATCTCCGCATGACCTTCGCACGCCCAAGGCCCTGGCGGACTTGGAGCAGCTGGCGGACCGAGTCAGCCAACTGCCGAATATCGCTGCGGTCAGCGGCATTACGCGACCTACCGGAACCGTGCCGGAACAATTCCGGGCCACCTATCAGGCGGGCGCCATCGGCACCCTGCTGGCCGGCGGGTCCACCATGATCAGCGACCACACCGGTGACCTCAACCGGCTGGTCGCCGGGAGCGGCACGCTGGCCAACAGCCTGGGCGAGGTCCGCGGTCAGGTCAGCCAGCTCGCGGCCAGCCTGGAGGAACTGCAGAGTGCCTTCTCGTCGGCGAAAAGCCAGTACAGCGGCGACGCCCTGGTCAAACAGGTCGACATCGCAGCCCAGCTCATCGATCACGTCAACTCGCTCAGCAACGCGATGGGTTGGAATTTCTCGGCGGCCAAGAACGTGTTCGCCTGGATAGGCCCGGTGCTGGCGGCGCTGCAGGGCAACCCGATCTGCGATGCCGATCAATCGTGCAGCGCGACCCGCGGGACATTCGAGCAGCTGGTGGGTTCCCGCGATCAGGCCGACCTCGACGCGATCAACGATCTGGCCCACCAACTGCAGGATTACCAGGACAAAAAGGCACTGAAGGCGTCGACGGACCGGGTGCGCGCCGCGTTGGGGAAGCTCACCAAGGTGATGCACTCGATGGGCATGGACAAACCCGGTGGCCTGCAAGCGAATTTGAACAGCGTGCAAGATGGCGCGAACCGGCTGGCCGGAGGCAGCCGGCAAATAGCCGACGCCGTGGCCCAGCTCGTCGACCAAGTCAAACAGCTCGGTTCCGGCCTCGGCGAGTCCGCGGCATTTCTGTTGTCGCTGAAACGCGATGCGGCACAACCCGCCATGGCGGGATTCAATATCCCGCCCCAGCTGCTGCAGTTAGAGGAGTTTCAGAAAGCGGCCAAGGTATTCATCTCGCCGGACGGCCACTCGGTGCGGTATTTGGTTCAAACCAAACTGAATCCGTTCAGCACCGAAGCGATGGATCAGGTCAACGCGATCACCGCGGCCGCTCGGGGAGCACAACCGAATACCGCGCTGTCCGACGCCACGATTTCGATGGCGGGGTACACGGTTGGTTTGAAGGACACCCGCGACTACTACCAGCACGACATCAGGTTCATCATCGCGGTCACCCTGCTCGTCGTCCTGGTGACCTTGGTCGCGCTGCTTCGTGCGATCGTTGCGCCGCTGTATCTGGTCGCTTCCGTGGTCATTTCCTATTTGTCGGCAGTCGGTATCGGCGTACTGACCTTTCAATACCTACTGGGTCAGCAATTGCATTGGAGCGTGCCACCGCTGGCGTTCGTGGTGCTGGTCGCCGTCGGGGCCGACTACAACATGCTGCTCGTCTCGCGAATGCGTGAGGAGTCCGGACACAGCATGCGCTACAGCATCATTCGCACGCTCAGTTCGACGGGCGGCGTGATCACCGCGGCCGGCCTGATCTTCGCCGCGTCGATGTGCGGACTGTTGTTCTCCAGCATCGGCACCGTGGTGCAGGGCGGTTTCGTGATCGGTGTGGGGATTTTGCTGGACACCTTTTTGGTGCGCACCGTCACGGTTCCCGCCATCGCTGCGCTGGTCGGGCGGGCGAACTGGTGGCCATCCCGAGTGGGCGTGCGCCGACGCGCCGAGCCACAACCCGGTTAGGGGGTAGGCATGATCTATGTGAGACTACGAGACGAATCCGAGCGGTCAGGATCAGGAATGAAGAAGCTACTCGCAGGAGTTTCGGCGCTGGTAACGGTGGGCGCCACAGGCTATTTCGGCGTCGCAACCGCGTCGGCTGACGACACGCCCATCGGCGGACCGCCGACTCCCGGCGCGCCGGGTGACCAGACCGCATTCGCACTCGGCGGCGCTCACGTACTGGGCATCCCCTACGACGAATACATCCGCCAAGAGGGCGCGCAATGGTTCCCGGGACAGCAGCGCGAAATCGTGCGCTACCCGGCCGGCCAGGTCCAGGGCCACGTGCTGGAGCGACTCTTCCCCGGCATTGGCCGTTTCGATGAACTCTTCCCGGGCCTCGGTCTGGACGGCCCCAGCGTCGGCGAGTCGGTCGACGTCGGAGTGAACAACCTCGATGCGGCGATCCGCGCCGGTCGCCCCGGAACCGCGATTGGTTTGTCCGAGGGCGGGTTCGTGGTCGACGGCGAGCAGGCGCGGCTGGCCAATGACCCGACCGCTCCCCCGCCGGACCGGCTGAACTTCGCCACCTTCGGCGATCCGATCGGTCGCCACGCGTTCGGTCAGAGCTTCCTGAGCGCGATGTTCCCAGTCGGCAGCACCGTCCCCGCTCTCGACTACACCATGCCACCGCCGTACGAAAGTCAGTACGACACAAACAGGTTCGTGGCCGCGTACGACTCGATCGCGGACTTCCCCGACCGGCCCGACAACCTGTTCGCGCTCGCCAACACGCTGCTGGGCCTGGCCACCGGTCACACAGCGGTGGCCTTCACGAATCCGAGCATGGTGCCGCCACAGAACATCAGGACGACGATCAACTCCCGGGGTGCCAGGGACACCACGATTATGGTCCCGGAAAAGCACCTGCCGCTTGTCATGCCGCTGAAGTACGTCGGGATCGACGAAGACACGCTCAACAAACTCGACGCCATCCTGATCCCCCGGGTGAATGCCGGGTACTCGCGCAACGACGACCCGGCGACCGCTCCGGTTCAGGTAGACCCGGTGCATGGGTTTGACCCAGCCGAAGTCACGGCACCGGCTAACCAGGCGACGTTCGGCGGCGGCGCCGATCCGCTGTCGCAGATTCTCGCCGGTGCCACGTCGGTGTTGTCCCACGGCACC
Organism: Mycobacterium sp. 050272; assembly: GCF_039023525.1. Taxonomy (NCBI): domain Bacteria; kingdom Bacillati; phylum Actinomycetota; class Actinomycetes; order Mycobacteriales; family Mycobacteriaceae; genus Mycobacterium; species Mycobacterium sp. 050272. The sequence continues at coordinate 315,441 of NZ_JBCHKV010000005.1, forward strand.
GGCTGATAACGCGCCGATGTCCGGATCGTCGATTCTCGCCATGCTGCATGGGCGGGCCAGCCTGCGGCCGCATGACGTGGCGTACACGTTCACCAACTACGAAGCCAACCCCGACGGTGCTCGCGAGAGCCTCACCTGGGCGCAGACCTCGCGGCGAACGCTCAATGTCGCACGCGATCTCGGCCCGCACGGGTCGGTCGGAGACAGGGCGGTCATCCTGGCTCCGCAGGGCCTTGACTACATCGCCGGGTTCCTGGGATCCATGCAGGCAGGGCTCATCGCCGTTCCACTTCCGCTGCCGCATCGCGGCTCGAGCCACGAGCGGGTAGGCGCGGTCCTCGCCGACACGTCGCCTTCGGTGGTACTCACCACCTCCGCCTTCGCCGCAGACGTCGCCGAATTCGTCGACCAAGCACACCTAAACGATGTGCCGAAGATCATCGAAATCGATTCACTGAATCTGGACGCCGATATCGAAACGAGTTCCCGGACAGTCGATTTGCCGAGCATCGCGTATTTGCAGTACAGCTCGGGTTCGACCCGGACGCCGACCGGTGTGATGATCTCGCACCGAAACCTCGAGGCGAATTTCGAGCAGCTGATGCACAGCTTCTTCGCGGCCGCGCGAATAACAATCCCGTCGGACCTCACTCTCGTATCGTGGTTGCCCTTCTACCACGACATGGGCCTGGTGCTGGGAGTCTGCGCTCCGATCTTGAGCGGCCATCGTGCCGAATTGACCAGTCCCGTCGGGTTTTTGGAGCGGCCGGCCAGGTGGGTCCGAGCGTTGGCCGAGAATCCCCACACCTGGTCGTCGGCGCCCAACTTCGCCTTCGACCTGGCCGCCCGCAAGACCACCGACAAAGACCTGGCCGGGCTCGACCTCGGCGGTGTGCTGGGCATCATCAGCGGTGCCGAGCGTGTCGAGCCGGCCACCCTGCGCCGCTTCGTAGATCGGTTCGCGCACTTCAACTTTCAAGACCACATGATGCGCCCTTCCTACGGCATGGCCGAGGCCACGGTCTTCGTCACCACCGGCAGCTGGAGTGAATCCTCGCCGGCGGCCCACTTCGATGCCGAAGCGCTGGGCGCGGGACGGGTTGAGCCGTGCGGGGCCAGGAACGGCACGGCGCTGGTCAAATACCGGGTACCGCACTCCCCTGTGGTGCGCATCGTCGACGGTGATACGAATCGCGAATGCCCACCGGACTTGATCGGCGAGATCTGGGTGCATGGCGACAATGTCGCCGACGGCTATTGGCGCAAGCCAGCTTCCGAGCAGCGTTGCTTCGGCGCAACGCTGGTCGACCCGTCGCCCGGCACGCCGGATGGTCCGTGGCTGCGAACCGGGGACCTGGGCTTCATCTACTCCGGTGAGCTGTTCATCGTCGGGCGCATCAAGGACCTGCTGATCATCCGCGGGCGCAATCACTACCCCGAGGACATCGAGACCACGGTCCAGGAGATCACCCGTGGCCGGGTCGCGGCGATTTCGGTTCCGACCGACGGGACCGAGCAACTGGTCACCGTCGTCGAGCTCAAGAGGCGAGCCGACTTCGATGAGGACGCGAAGCGATGGCTCAGCGGTGTCAAGAGCGAGGTCACCTCGGCGATATCCAATGCGCACGGTCTCAATGTCGGGGACCTCGTGCTGGTGGCTGCCGGGTCGATCCCCACCACGACCAGCGGCAAGATCCGCCGGGCCGCTTGTGTCGAGCAGTACCGCCGGGACCGATTCGTCCGGCTGGACGTCTAACACCCCGGCCGGTACCCGGGTTGCGCCCTTCGCATAATGGTTCCACCCCCGCAGCGGCAAAGGAGCCACGATGAGCACAGCCAGCCCAGACCGTCCGTTACGTGTCATTCAGTGGACGACCGGCAACATCGGGCGGCGCTCGCTGCACGCCATCATCGCCAGGCCCGACATGGAATTGGTCGGGGTGTACGCGCATGGCGCCGACAAGGTGGGTGTCGATGCCGCCAAACTCTGCGGCTGGCCGGAGCCGACCGGGGTGCACGCCACCAACGACATCGACTCGCTGATCGCGCTGGGCGCCGACGCGTGTTGCTATAACCCGTTGTGGCCCAACATCGACGAATTGGTGCGTCTCCTGGAGTCCGGTGTCAACGTGTGCACCAGCGCGGCCTGGATCACCGGCGGCAAACAGACCCCGCAGGACCGCAAACGCATCGAAGATGCCTGCCAGAAGGGGCATTCGACGATCTTCGGCAGCGGCGCGCATCCCGGCATGACGAACATGGTCGGCATGGTGCTCTCGGCCTCCTGCGAGCGCGTGGACGAAATCCGGATCACCGAATCGGTGGACTGCTCGACCTACGAATCCGCGGAAACCCAGACGGCGATGGGGTTCTCCCAAGACCCCGATACGCCGGGGCTGGCCGAGAACGTCCGCCGGGAAAGCGAAGTCTTCGCCGAGTCGGCGGCGATGATGGCCGACGCTATCGGCGCCAAGCTGGACAGGATGACCTTCGACGTCACGTTCACCGCGGCCACCGGTGACTCCGATTTGGGCTTCATGAAGATTCCCGCGGGCACGGTCGGCGGTGTGTACGGCTTCCATCGCGGCTGGGAAGGCGACCGCAACGTCGTCAGTGTCGGGTTCAACTGGACCATGGGTAACCACGTCGTCCCGCCCAAGCCACTAGAGCACGGCCACGTAATTCAGGTCTTCGGAATGCCCAACATGCGCACCGTCCTGCATTGCCTGCCGCCGAAGGATTGGACCGAGCCCGGGTTCATGGGCCTCGGCATGATCTATACCGCGATGCCGGTCACCAACGCCGTCCCCGCGGTGGTGGCCGCCCGGCCCGGGATCGTGACCCTCGCCGACCTGCCGCCGGTGACCGGCCGCCTGGCGCGCTAACCATATGACTTTGGCCATAGTCAGGGGCCCCCGGAGGAACGGTTCCGTCCTCTAAGGTTTAGAGTGCTTAGCCGAGCAAAGGTTCCGCCGACAATTAAGGTTGTCGACACGGTGGCGAGCGTTCCGAGGCAGGACGGCAGGCCGCCGCAGCGGTGAGCGGAAGGGCGGTCAAGGTGAGCGGTTCGCCGAACTCGGATGCCATATCCCAGGTGCTCAAACGGGCGTGGATTCCGCTGCTGCTGATTGTGGTACTGGCAGTCTCGGCGTTGGTCGTGTCGCGGCTGCACAAGATATTCGGCTCGCAGGATCTCAACGCGAATGCCGGCAAGGGGATCGAGATCGTGCAGTTCAATCCCAAGGTCGTCGTCTACGAGATCTCCGGCCCGCCGGGTGCTACCGCGAACATCAATTACTGGGATGCCGACGCCAACACTCATCAAATCGACAACGCGCCGCTGCCGTGGACGACCACGATTTCAACCACGCTGCCGTCGGTGAGCGCCAACATCATGGCGCAAAGTGACGGCAGCCGAATCGTCTGCAAGATCACCGTGGACGGCGTCGTCCGCGACACGCAAAACTCCGATGGCCACAACGCCCAAACCTTCTGCTTGGTGAAGTCCGCATGAGCGATCTCAATAGCAAGAGCCACCTGGGTGTCGACGACGCCGCCGACACCGGGCCGATCGGCACCCAGAGTTCGGATAAGCCCGAGCGTGGGCACCGGCCCTACCTCCCCCACACCATCCGCATCTTCGCGGTGCCGATCATCCTGATCTGGGTAGCCGTGACGGTCCTGGTCAACGTGATCGTTCCCACCCTGGAAGTCGTCGGCGAAGCACACTCGGCGCCGATGACGCCCCTGGACGCACCGTCGATGAAGGCGATGATGCGCATGGGCCACAACTTCCACGAGTTCGATTCGAACAGCACCGTGATGATCGTGCTGGAGGGCCAGCAACCGCTGGGCCCCGAGGCACACCAGTACTACGACAAGCTGATTCGGCAACTGCGCCAGGATCCCAAGCACGTCCAGCACATTCAGGACTTCTGGGGGGACCGGCTGACGGCGGCGGGCGCCCAGAGCGCCGACGCCAAGGGCGCGTACGTGCAGATCAACCTTGCCGGTAACCAAGGCACCACGCTGGCCAACGAGTCCGTCGACGCCGTCCGCAAGGTGATCGACGAGAATAAGGCACCGCCCGGCGTAAAGGCCTATGTCACCGGTCCCGCGGCGCTGTCCGACGACATGCACTTGATCGGTAACGCCAGTCTGGCGACGATCACGCTGTTCACCCTGGGCGCGATCGCGGTCATGTTGCTGCTGGTCTACCGGTCCATCGTCACCACGCTGGTCCAGTTGTTCATGACCTTTGTCGCGCTGGCCTGTTCACGTGGCGTGGTCGCGGTTCTGGCCTACCACAACGCATTCGGGCTCACGACGTTTGCCGCCAACATCCTCACCATGCTGGCGATCGCGGCGGGAACCGACTACGGGATCTTTCTCGTCGGCCGCTATCAAGAGGCCTTGCGCGCCGGCGAGGATCGAGAATCGGCGTACTACACCACGTTCAAGGGAGTCGCGCCGGTCGTCTTGGGGTCGGGCCTGACGATTGCCGGGGCGACCTACTGCCTGAGTTTCTCGCGGCTGCCCTGGTTCAACACCATGGGCGCACCCGTGGCGATCGGCATGCTGGTCGTGGTCTTGGCCGGCCTGACGCTGGGTCCTGCCGTGATCTTCATCGGCAGTCGCTTTCACCTGTTCGAGACCAAGCGCGCCGCCAAACAAGGCCGGCTGTGGCGTCGGGTGGGCACCGCCGTAGTGCGTTGGCCCGCACCTATTTTGGCCGTCAGCGCCGCGGTGGTGCTGGTCGGCATGATCGCCCTGCCGAGCTACGTGACGAGCTACAACGACCGCTTCTATCTGCCGCTCTCGGCGCCGTCCAACCAAGGCCAAGAGGCCGCCAACCGGCACTTCTCCGAGGCTCGGATGAACCCCGATTTGTTGATGGTCGAATCCGACCATGACATGCGCAACACGGCCGACATGCTGGTTTTGGACCGGGTGGCCAAAAACGAGATGCGCACGCTCGGCATCGCGATGGTCCAGGACATCACCAGGCCTCTGGGCATTCCGATTCAGCACAGCTCGATTCCGTTCCAGAACAGCATCCAGAGCCAGACAACGATGCAGAACATGGGCTTCCTCAAGGACCGCATCGCCGACATCCTCAGGATGGCCGACGACCTGCAGACCCAGATCGACACCACGCAGCGCCAATACGAGGTGTCCAAGGACTTGGCCAATGCCGCCGAGGACAGCGCGAAGACGACTGAAGTGACGTCACAGATCACCGACAGCTTGCGCGACCACATCGCGGATTTCGACGACACCTTCCGGCCGGTGCGCACGTACTTCTATTGGGAGAAGCACTGCTACGACATTCCGTTGTGCTACAGCTTCCGGTCGCTGTTCGACACGTTGGACGGCTTCGACCAACTCGCCGAGCAGTTCCACTACCTGACAACGGACATCAAGCACACCGCCAAGGCATCACGCGACCTGACTGAGCTGTTCCCCACGCTGATCACCACCCTGAAGACCACCCGGGGCATCACGCTGACGCTCTACCAGACGTTCAAGGCGATGATCAACCAGATGGAGGCGATGAGCAACACCGCCATCGTGATGGGGCAAAGCTTCGACCAGTCGAAGAACGACGATTTCTTCTATCTGCCACCCGAGGCGTTCGACAACCCCGACTTCCAGACGGGTCTGCGCATGTTCCTGTCGCCGGACGGTAAGTCGGCGCGATTCTTCATCACCCATCAGGGTGATCCGATGACGCCGGAAGGGATTTCGCGGGTCGACGCCGAACGCACCGCCGCGCAGGAGGGCTTGAAGCAATCCTCGCTGTCCGACGCGAGGGTGTATCTCGGTGGAACCGCCGCGACCTTCCGGGACATGGCCGACGGCGAGAAGTACGACCTGATGATCGCGGTGGTGTCCGCGCTGACGCTGATCTTCATGATCATGTTGCTGCTCACCCGCAGCGTGGTGGCCGCGCTGGTCATCGTCGGCACCGCGGCCAGTTCCATTGCCGCGTCATTCGGTCTGTCCGTATTGATTTGGCAGGATCTATTCGGTATCAAGATCCACTGGATCGTCGCCGCGCTCTCGGTGATCATCCTGTTGGCGGTCGGATCCGACTACAACCTGCTACTGGTCTCCCGATTCCGAGAAGAGATCCACCACGGACTCAAGACCGGCATCATCCGGTCGATGGCCGGCACCGGTGGAGTGGTGACGGCCGCGGGTCTGGTGTTCGCGTTCACGATGGCATCGATGCTGGGCAGTGACCTGCGGGTGCTGGGCCAGTTCGGATCCACCGTCTGCATCGGTCTGCTGCTCGACACGCTGATCGTGCGAACGCTTTTGATGCCGTCCATCGCGACGCTGCTCGGTCGCTGGTTCTGGTGGCCGCAAGTCGTGCATCCGCGCGGTGACTACGGTCTGCCGCCCGCCCGAGTGGCGCCGGCCGCCTCAGCTGCCAGGAGCTAGGTCCAGGCACACCGCGACGGCGCCGGGGCCGACATGCAGGCCAAGCACCGGCCCCAGCGAGGTGACGATGGCGGGCTGGCAGGCCGGTAGCCGCTGGGCCAACGCGGCCGCCACGTCGTTCGCGCCGCCGGGGTTGACGACGTGGTGCACCGCAACGGCCGCGGAATCGTCGCCGACGATTTCGCAGACCCGGTCCAGCATCGCCGTCGTCGCCTTGCTGACCGTTCGGACCCGTTGGGCCAGAACGAGTTTGCCGTCATCGATACGTAGCAGCGGCTTCAGCGACAATGCGGTGCCTAGCCACGCCTTGGCGCCGCCGATACGGCCGCTGCGCCGCAGATTATCCAAGCCGTGCACCACGATGAACGCGTGACCGCGGTGTACCGCCGAGTTCGCCGCAGCCACAACGGCTTCCAGGTCCGCACCGCTGGCCGCGGCCCGTGCGGCGGCCAGTGCGACGAATCCGGTGCCCATCGCCGCCGACCGCGAGTCGATGACGCGCACGGCCGGACCGATTTCAGCTGCGGCCCGTTCACCCACGCCACAGGTGCCCGATAGCGCCGATGAGATGTGCACTGCCACCACACCATCGCCGCCGGAGTCGGCCAGCGCCTTGCGGTAGGCGGCCCCGAGTTCGGCGGGGGTGGCCGCCGCGGTCGTGGCGTGGTGCGCGTAGACATCGTCGGGGATATCGTCCACCCCGTCGCGCAGGTCGCCGCCGTCGAGCAGGACATGCAGCGGGACAACGCGTATCGCCCACCGTTCGAGCAGATCGGCCGGCAGGCGCGACGAGGCATCGGTCAGCACCACGACGGCCATGCGTTAACCGCGCGACTTCTCGTTGGACACTCCGGCCTGATTGGGCGGCGCCTCCTCATCGCGCTGCGCGCTCTGCATCGTTGCCACCCCGGCCTCGGCCAGCGCCTTGAGCATCAGTTCCGCGACGGCTTGGTGGGCTTCGAAATTCCAGTGGATGCCGTCGGGATTGCCGCGTCCATTCATCACCTGTTCAGCCACGGCGGCTTTGAGATCGACCAGCGGAATGTCGTGCTGTTGCGCCCATTGTGAGATCGCCGCCACGGTGCCGGCGCGGCCGTGGTGGGCCTTGCCATAGGTTTCGGCGATGTGCACCGACGGCAGCGACGCGACGATCGGGATACCCGGCCGGTTGAAATCGATTGCGCCGCGCGTCTGTTCGAGATACTCCGCACTCAAGTGCGCAGGCAGCGCCGGTCGGGCCACCGGTGACAGGCGCGGCTGCAGCCAGCCGTAGCCGTCGCGCACCCAGCGCCGCAACCACGGCGGCCGGACATATCGGATCAGCTCGCGCAGCGCGGTCGGCAACACCGACGGCAGCGAATCCATCCCGCCGGTCGCGAAGATCACCGCGCCGGCTCGCGGCAGCGCCGCCCATGCCCGCGGGTCCTGCGTGGCGGCCCACCACACGTCGCGGCACGTCCAGCCGATCCGACCGATCAACTCGACATCCCAACCCAATTGGTTAGCAACAATATTCGGCCAGATCCTGGGATCGTCAGCGGGCAATCCCCCGGTGGGGCCGTAGTAGGCCAGCGAGTCGGCGAAGACCAGCAGCGTGCGCCGTACCTCAGAGGACATCGTTGGAGACCTGCGCCGAAGCGTTCCACACGTCGAGGCGCCAGCGGATGCTGTCGAATTCGCCGTCGGATTCCTGGGAGTGGCCGGAGAGCTGCACCCAGCTAGCGTTGCCCATCCCGCCCAGGACCGGCCAGTCGGCGACCGGAAGCTTCAGCAGCGCAGCCGATAACGCCGCGATCAGACCGCCGTGGGCCACCAGCACCACCGGCCGGCTCGGCTCGTCCGCATTTCCCCACTCCGGTTCACCGGCTACCAGCTCGGCGACCAGCGGCACACTGCGGGCGGCGACGTCGACCCTGCTTTCCCCGCCGTGCGGTGCCCAGGTGGCGTCGTCGCGCCAAGCGAGCCGGGCACCGGGAGCCTGTCCGTCAACCTCGGTGTGCGTTAAGCCTTGCCACTCACCCAGGTGCGTCTCACGCAGCCGCTCGTCGACCCGTACCCGCAGCCCGGTCCGCTCCCCCAGCTTGACGGCGGTGTCGTAGGCGCGATGCAGATCGGAGGACACGATCAGCAGCGGCTGCATCTTGCCCAGCACCTCGGCCGCGGCAGCCGCCTGCGCATGGCCCAGTTCGGTCAGCGCGGAATCCAGCTGCCCCTGCATCCGGCTGCCGGCATTGAAATCAGTTTGCCCGTGGCGCAACATCAGCAGCCGACGAATACTCATTGCACGCTCGCCGAATCCTGCGAACCGTCCGACAAGTCGACGGGAATGACCGGACAGTCACCCCACAGGCGGTCGAGGGCGTAGAAGTTGCGGTCGTCCTGGTGCTGAATGTGCACGACGATGTCGCGGTAGTCCAGCAGCGTCCAGCGTCCCTCCCGGGCACCCTCGCGGCGTGCGGGTTTGTAGCCGGCCTTCTGCATTCTCTCCTCGACCTCGTCGACGATCGCGTTGACCTGCCGCTCGTTGGACGCCGAGGCGATGACGAAGCAGTCGGTGATGACCAGTTGCCCCGAAACATCGATCACCACAACATCGTTGGCGAGCTTCGAGGCCGCGGCGTTCGCCGCGATCGTCGCCATGTCGATGGCTTCCTGCGTGGCGCTCATGAGTTGTTCCCCGCCGACAGGCTGGACTGCGTGGGGCCGAGCGTCGCTTTGGCCTCTCCCTCGACGGGGGCGCGGTAGAGCCGGCGTTTGGAGACGTATTGCACCACGCCGTCGGGCATCAGGTACCACAGTGGGCGGCGCTGGGCGGCACGCTGGCGGCAGTCGGTCGACGAGATCGCCAGCGCCGGAACCTCAACCAGGGTCAGCGCATCCTTGGCCAGCTCGCCGAGCACCTCGGTGATGTGTTCGTGGCGCAGCTCGTAACCTGGCCTGCTGACGCCGATGAACCGCGCCAACTCGAACACCACTTCCCAGCCCTGCCAGGACAGGATGGACGACAAGGCGTCGGCTCCGGTGATGAAGAACAGCTCGGACTCCGGGTTGAGCGCGTGCAGGTCCTGCAAGGTGTCCTTGGTGTAGGTGGGGCCGGCGCGGTCGATGTCGACGCGGCTGACCGAGAACCGGGGGTTGGACGCGGTGGCGATCACCGTCATCAGGTACCGGTCCTCGGCGGCGGAGACATTGCGGGTTTTCTGCCACGGCTGACCGCTGGGCACGAACACCACTTCGTCGAGGTCGAACAGGTCGGCCACCTCACTGGCGGCGACCAGGTGCCCGTAATGGATGGGGTCGAATGTCCCACCCATCACTCCCAGCCTGCGACGGCGCTTTTGCACGATTTGCCAGCTTACCGGGCCGCTCGAGCCGGGCGGTCGCCGCGCTGCGGTCACATACGGGCCCAGCCCTGGCGCATGTGACTGCCGGGACCGCCACGCCAGCCGGGTCCCTGACCCAAACCGGGCCGTCGCCGTTCGGCAACCAGCCGGCCGCCCGGGTGTGGACATTGGCCCGCGCTCGTCTGTCGGAAGACGACGTGATCAGACCGGCAGTAGCTGGTCGATCACCGTGGCGAGCTGCTTGGCGGACCGGCATTCGTGCATGGTGATCACTTCTTCGTAGCGTGGTACCGCCGAATCTCCGCTGCCCCAAAGGTGTCTGGGCTCGGGGTTGAGCCAGTGCGCATGCCGGGCGGCGTTGACCATATCGGACAGCACGTCGATGGCTGGATCACGGTAGTTGGTGCGCCCGTCGCCGAGCACCAGCAGCGAGCTGCGCGGCGACAACACATGCGGATTGGCTTGGAGGAACGAGACGAACGCATTGCCGTAGTCGGAGTGGCCGTCGCGGCTGTAGACGCCGGCTTCGCGGGTAATCCGCTGGATCGCCACGGCCAGATCGCAATCCGGGGAGAACATGTGGGTCACCTCGTCGGTGGTGTCGATGAAGGCGAACACCCGAACCCGCGAGAATTGTTGGCGCAGCGCATGAACCAGCAGCAGGGTGAAGTGACTGAAGCCGGCCACCGAACCGGACACATCGCACAGCACGACCAGTTCGGGACGGGCCGGACGAGGTTTGGCCAGCACCACATCGATTGGCACGCCGCCGGTGGACATCGACTTGCGCAGCGTCTTGCGCAGGTCGATCGTCCCGGCCCGGCTACGGCGCCGCCGCGCCGCTAGCCGGGTCGCCAAGGTGCGGGCCAGTGGCGCCACCGTCCGCTGCATCTGGCGCAACTGGTCGCCGGAGGCCCGCAGGAATTCGACATTCTCGGCAAGCTGCGGGATGCCGTACATCTGGACGTGATCGCGGCCCAGCTGCTCGGCCGTGCGCCGCTTGGTCTCGGCGTCAACCAGCTTGCGTAGCTGGGTGATCCGTTGCGCGGCAAGGGCTTTGGCGATCTGCTCTTGCGTGGGACTCGGCTCGTCGCCGTAGGGCGCGAGCAGGCCGGCGAGCAGCTTGCCTTCCAGCTCGTCCAGTGCCATCGCCTTGAGCGCCTGATACGACGAGAACGAGGGACCGCGGCTGGAGCTGTATTTGCCGTAAGCCTCCACGATTCGCGCGATCATCGCGACGAGGCGTTCGTCCATGTCGGCCAGATCTTCGTTCTGGGTCAGCAGATCGAGCAGCATCTGCCGCATCGCGTCGACGTCGTCGGCGGGCAGGACGTCGTGGTCTTGGCCGCCACCATCGTCGTCTCCGACGACGACCGCCCGCGCACCCATCGCCGCGGGGAACCACAAGTCGAACATCGCGTCGTAGGTGTCGCGGTGATCGGGCTGGCGCAGCACCGCACACGCGATGCCTTCGCGCAGCACCTCGCGATCACTCAAACCCAGGGTGGCCATCACCCGGCCGGCGTCCACCGTCTCCGACGGGCCCACCGAAATCCCGCTTCCGCGAAGCGCTTCCACGAATCCCACCAAGTGGCCCGGCAACCCGTGCGGAGCGAGTGGCCGCTTGGGGCGGATACGGCGCGGGGGCATCAGTTGAGCCTGAGTTCCCCGGCCGCGCGTAGCTGGTCGGATTGGTGTTTGAGGACCACGCCGAGCGTCTGGGCAACCACCGCGTCGTCGATGGTGTCCAGCCCCAGCGCCAGCAGCGTGCGGCCCCAGTCGATGGTCTCGGCGATGGACGGCACCTTCTTGAGCTGCATGCCGCGCATGACGCCGATGATGCGCACCAACTCTTCGGCGAGATGCGCGGGCAACTCGGGAACCCGCGACAACAGGATGCGCCGTTCCAGGTCGGGGGTCGGGAAGTCGATGTGCAGGAACAGGCAGCGACGCTTGAGCGCCTCGGACAGTTCACGGGTGGCGTTGGAGGTCAGCACGACCAACGGCGTTCGCTCGGCGGTGATCGTGCCCAGTTCCGGCACGGTCACCGCGAAGTCGGAGAGCACCTCGAGCAGCAGGCCCTCGATTTCGATGTCGGCCTTGTCGGTCTCGTCGATCAGCAGCACCGTCGGTTCGGTGCGCCGGATCGCGGTCAGCAGCGGACGCTGTAGCAAGAACTCCTCGCTGAACACGTCGTCCTTGGTCTGGTCCCAGTCACCAGAGCCGGCCTGAATGCGCAGTATCTGCTTGGCGTGGTTCCACTCGTACAGGGCGCGAGCCTCATCGACGCCCTCATAGCACTGCAGCCGAACCAGACCCGAGCCGGTGGCCTGCGCGATGGCGCGCGCCAGCTCGGTCTTGCCCACGCCGGCGGGACCCTCGACCAGCAGCGGCTTGCCCAGCCGGTCGGCGAGGAACACCGCGGTCGCGGTGGCCGTGTCGGGCAGGTAACCCGTCTCGGCCAGCCGTCGTGAGACGTCGCTGATGTCCGCGAACAGCGGAGTGGACCGGGCGGGCACGCTCACAATCTCAATTCTCCTAAAACTAGATCGGGTCAGGCTGGCCGAATCTGGCCGTCACCCCATGCGATCCATTTTGTCGAGGTCAGTTCGGGCAGGCCCATCGGACCGCGGGCATGCAGCTTCTGCGTCGAGATGCCGATCTCGGCACCGAAGCCGAATTGCTCGCCATCGGTAAACGATGTCGATGCGTTGACCATCACGGCGGCCGCATCGACGCCGTCGGAAAATCGTTGGGCCGCAGCCATATTGGTGGTCACGATGGCTTCGGTGTGCCCGGTGCCGTATTCGTTGATGTGGGCGATCGCGGCGTCGACGCCGTCGACCACCGCCACCGCGATGTCCATCGACAGGTACTCGCGACGCAAGTTGTCCTCGTCCGGATCCAGGTGCACCGTCACGCCGGCATCTTGCAGGGCGCCCACCAGCCGGGGCACCGCGGTTGCGGCGATCGCGGCGTCCACCAACAGGGTCTCGGCGGCGTTGCAGACGCTGGGCCGCCGAGTCTTGGAGTTCAGCAGGACTCGTTCCGCCACATCCAGGTCGGCGCCCCCGTCCACGTAGACGTGGCAGTTGCCGACACCGGTCTCAATGGTGGGCACCTGAGCGTCGCGGACCACCGCGTCGATCAGGCTCGCTCCCCCGCGCGGGATCACCACGTCGACCAGGCCGCGCGCCTGGATCAAGTGGGTGACCGTGGATCGGTCGTCGGCCGAGAGCAACTGGACGGCATCGGCGGGCAAGTCCTCGCTGACCAGCGACGCCCGCAACGCCTCGACCAGCGCCTGGTTGGATCGCGCCGCCGACGAACTGCCGCGCAGCAGCACGGCATTGCCGGACTTGAGCGCCAGCCCGAACGCGTCGACGGTGACATTGGGCCGGCCCTCGTAGATCATGCCGATCACGCCGAGCGGAACCCGCTGCTGGCGCAGCTGCAGCCCGTTGGGCAAGGTGTAGCCGCGCAGCACCTCGCCGACCGGGTCGGGCAGGCCCGCGACCTGGCGCACACCTGCGGCGATTCCCTCCACACGCGTAGTGTCCAACGCCAACCGGTCGAGCATCGCGTTCGACGTCCCGGCAGCCCGGGCGGCCTTCAGATCCTCGGCGTTTGCCGCCAGGATCTGGGGGGTGTCGGCCACGATCGCCGCCGCGGCGGACTGCAGCGCCTGGTCCTTGGCAACCGTCGGCAACAACGCCAGCACGCGGGACGCGGCGCGGGCGCGGCGGGCGGCGTTGTGAACCTCCTGACGCAAGTCAGGACGCGACGGTGCTTGCAGACTCATTGATCCAGGGTATCGGGCTTGAGCTGGCCAAGTAAGGCGGCCTGGGTGGCGACCGGGCTCAACCGACGCGCTCACCACGTTCGGCTTGCCGCACCTTGCTCTGCCGTTCTTCCAGGATGTTGCCAAAGTCCTGCAGCAGCAACGGTTCACGCATGACCAGGTGCTCGAGGTGATCGCGGTCGATGATCAGGGCGGTGACCTCTTCCAGCGCATACGCGCTGGCGAGGTTGGGTTGACGGGTGAGCGCGGTCAGGCCCAGGAAGGAGCCCGCCTCCAGCGTGCTGATCGGGACGACCGACCCGTCCTCGGCCGTGGCCATCATCTGTACCCGCCCGGCGATCACGAAAGTCATCCCCGCCGGCACCTGTCCCGCGTATTCGACGACCTCGTCCGCGCCGTACAGGACGATTCGCGCGGAGGAATGCAGCGCCTGCTGATCGGCAACGCTGAGCCGCAATGCCGGTGCCACCACGGATCGCAACGCGTCTTCGACCCGTTCCCTGGTCGAGTAGTCGTCGTCGGCGTCGTCGAGGTGCAGTTCTTCGCGCCGGGCCGCGTACCAGATCCAGCGCAGAAAGGTCGATCGCGCGGCACCATCCTCAGCGGGCGAATTCAGCCCGAGGCTGGTCGCGTACTCGCCCTGGCCGACGGGAACAGACCGGGGAACGCTGCCGGTCTTGAGCTGCGGCAGCTCGCTCGCGACACGCGTCAGCATTGCGCAGACCCGATCGGGCGGGTCCGCGGCCGCAAACGTCGTCTTGATCGACAGCTTGTGGGTGCCGGGCGGGCGGCTGAGGTTCGTGAACGAGGTACTGGCCAGCATCGAGTTCGGCACGACCCGAATCCCGCTGCCGGTTTGAATGTGCACGGCCCGCCAGTTGACCTCGACGACGCGGCCGCGCTCGTTGGATGCGTCCAGCCAGTCGTCGATGCGGAAGGGCTGCTCGAACAGCATGAACAGGCCGGACACGATCTGGCCGACGGAGTTCTGCAGCATCAAACCGAGGACGACCGACGTCACCCCCAACGCGGTGAACAGACCGCCGATCCGGACACCCCAAATGACGGACAAGATGACGGCCAGGCCGGCGCCGATCAGCGCGAACCGGGCCACGTCGAGGAAAATCGTGGGCAGTCGTTTACGCCAGCTGTTTTGCGGTGCGCCCTCGAATACGGTCGCGTTGAGCCCGGACAGCAACATGACCAGCACCAGGAAGCCGAAAAGCGTGGACAGGATGCGTACCAGACCGTCTCCGGCCGAGACCTGTGCGGCGTTGACCAGCAGCACCAACAGCGCGCCCAGCGGCAGCACGAAATTGCGGAGCAGGCTCACCTGGCGGGCCAGGCGATTGTGTCGGCGCAGCAGTGCGTGGTGCAGCTCGGTCAGCAGGATCAGCATGACCGGGAATCCGATCGCGACGCCGACGGCCCAGTAGAACCACGTCGAATGAAATGCGTTCATTACCGCTCCGACAGCCGGTAGATCGCCTGATCTTTGCCGCCGACCGAAATCGTGCCGGTCGGCGTGAATTGCCGGGCGTCCCGCATAGCCTCGTACACACTCGAGGTTACGTAGATGCCGGGTTGCGGTGCACCACTGTGCATTTGGTATGCCAGGCTCACCGCGCCGCCCCACATGTCGTAGACGAGACTTGATCGTCCCACCAGTCCGCTGATCACGTTGCCGGTGTTGATGCCGACTCGCAGCTTCAGCTCGTGTGAGCTCTGGCTGTTGAACCGATCGATGATCTGACGCATCTCCAGCGCGAAGTCAAGGCTTCGGTAGATGCTGTCCAGCCGCGGCGTCACGACCCCGCAGCTGGCGAGGTAACCGTTGTGGAAGGTGCGAATCCGTTCGACGCCGAGGGCTTCGGCTGCCGCGTCGAACTGGCGGAACAGATCATCGACGATGCCCACCAGTTCGTCGCCGGACATCTCGATCGAAATCTCATCCAGGCCAACGATATCGGCGTAGATGATGGCCACGTCCTGGTGCTTTTCGGCGATGGTCTCCTGACCCTCGCGATAGCGTTGCGCCACCGACTCCGGCATCAGTGCCAGCAGCAGGCGGTCGTTTTCTTTGCGCTGCTCGTTGAGCAGTTCGTCCTTGATCGCTAGGTTGCGGCTCATCTCGTTGAAAGCCTGGGTGAGGTCCCCGATTTCGTCGCGCGAGGTGACCGGGATATTGACTTCATAGTCGCCGGAGCTGATCTTCTGGGTACCGGCCTGTAGCCGCCGGACGGGCCGCAGCATGATCTGGGCGAGCAGCATCGAGGCGACACACACGACGAAGATCATCGACGCGACACCGACGACCAGTGTTTGGCTGAATCTGCCCAGCCGCGCAAAAGCATCCGAGTCGTCGCGCGTCACCAAGATCGACCAGTGCAGATCGGAATTGGGCACGTTGAACGGGGTAAAGGCCTCCATCTCGCTATTGCCCGTGTAGTCGGTGCCGGTGACGGTTCCGGTCTGACCGCGTTGGGCGGCACGAAAGCCTGAGGTTTGCGCCGGCTGCACGAGGATCGTCGTCCCCAACTGAATCGCCCGGTTCGCCACGTCGGGCGGGGTTCCGGCCGCGATGGCCTCCTTACGATATTCCTCCGGATCCTCGAGGAATATCCGGGAATCGGAGCGCATCAGGCCGTCAGGACCCACCAAATACGATTCGGTCGACGGGCCCATGCCGGCGGCTTGCCATTGTTTGTCCGCGGTCATGATCCGGTTGATCTTCGGAGTTGGCAGCGGCCAAGCCATTACGCCGTCGATCTTGCCGTTCATGCCGATCGGCGACACCACCCAACCGGTGGGAGCATCCAGCGCCGGTTGATACGTCTGGAAGTCGGTGATCCAGACGAAGTCGACATCGTTGGAACGCAAGGCTTTTTGATAGGCATCGCGCAGATTGGATTCGCGATAGGGTCCGGTGAATATGTTGGTGCCCAGGTCGGGACCCTTGGCCACGGAGTAGACGACATTGCCGCCGTTGTCGAGCAACAGCACGTCTCGATAGTCGAAACGAGTGACGATGCCGCGCATGTAGAAGTCGAATCGCGCGTTAGCCGCCGACCACGCACTGCCGTCGCCCGCGTCCACCACCGGCAGCCCGTCAGCACTGGTCCTGGGCGGCGCGGTGTAGTTCGCCTGAAGGTACTTCTGCGCGTTGGTACTCGGCATCACGGCATTGATATCGATCGTGTCGCCGGTGATGCGTTTGATCGGTTTGATCATCTCGTTGTCGTAGTAGTTGACCAGCGACTGCTGCTGCGCGGGGCTGATCGTCGCGTTGCCCAATTGGTTGAAGCCGGCGGAGAACGCGTCCATCGCCTGAACAATGCTGAACCCGCCGCTGTAGACGATGAGGGAGTTCGTCATCTGCTTGAACAGCGATTCCAGTTGCCTCTTCTGAGATTCGCGCAGCTCGGTCAGCCGTTCGGCCTCGACTTGGCGTAGCGCGCTGCGGCCGGTGAGAGCCCCGATGAGGCCAACGACGGCCACCGAAAAGATGCTGCAGATCAACAGAGTCATCAACAGCTTGGACTGGATGCCTACCCGCAGGAAACGCCGCCGGCGAAACCTGCGAGTCGTGCGAGACGCACCGTCTTGGGTCACTGCCTCTTGGGCCGGGAGGGTTTCGGTGGCCGATGCGGCGTCGGTCAGCTCACTCGATGTCACTGGCTTCCTTCTTCCCAACGAGGCGCTGTTCACGCAGCACACTAGCGCGCGGACATCACAAAATTGGCGTTTGAGGCATGCGATTGCCGTCGAATGACAAGCAACACGCGACTAACGTTGAACAGATGGCCCGGGTCTGCGTCGTCGGCAGCGTGAACATGGACATCACCTGCGACGTCGCCGCGCTTCCCCGCCCGGGCGAGACGGTGCTCGCGTCGTCATTGAGTTACGCGCCCGGCGGCAAAGGCGGCAACCAGGCCGTGGCCGCGGCACGCGCGGGGGCGCACGTGCAATTCGTCGGGGCGCTCGGCGACGACGACGCGGCCGCGAGCTTGTGGGCACATCTGGTGGCCAACGGTGTTGGGCTGGACGCGACCGTGACCGTCCCGGGTCCCAGCGGCACGGCGATCATCGTGGTGGATGCCGACGCCGAGAACACCATCGTGGTGGCGCCGGGGGCCAACGGACAGCTCACCGCGAGTACGGCGGCCGCCCGGGTGATCACCGACAGCGATGTGTTGTTAACCCAGTTGGAGATTCCGATCGCCACCGCGGTGGCGGCGGCACGCGAAGCCAAGACGGCGGGTGCGGTCGTCATCGTCAACGCTTCGCCGTGCCACCAGGTGCGAAGCGCGCTCGCCCAACTGACGGATCTCGCGGACGTGGTGATCGCCAACGAGAACGAAACCGAGGAATTACCCTGGCGGCCAAATCATTTGGTGACCACGTTTGGTGCCCGCGGCGCTCGCTACGTCAGCCCTGACGACGAGCTCTGGGTACCCGCACCCACAGTCCACGCGGTGGACACCACCGGTGCCGGTGATGTCTTTGCGGGAGTGCTGGCAGCGAGCTGGCCGCGGGACCCGGGTTCGCGGGCCGACCGATTGGCGGCCTTGGAGCGGGCTTGCACCGCGGCCGCGCTGTCGACACTGGTGCCCGGAGCCGGTGACTGCGCTCCGGATGCCGGCGCCATCGCCGCGGCAATGTCCGGGCCCACGTGATGGACGACGTCGCCGTCGTCGCCGTGACGCTCTTTGCCGCTTTCGGGGTGTTCGGATTCGGTTGGCGCAGTTGGCTGCAGTATCGCCGCACCGGATCCACCGGCTTTCGCGGCATCCGCGGCGGGGTGACGGAATGGGTCGCCGGCGCCGGATTCGCCATCGCACTCGCGGTAGCGGCGAGCGCTCCAATCCTGCAGCTCTGCAACGTCGTTGAGCCGTTACATGCGCTGAGGGCCGGATGGATCCAATACGTCGGGATCGTGGTCGCGATTCTCGGCATCGCCGCCACGGTGTACGCGCAGCTCGAGATGGGCGATTCCTGGCGGATCGGGGTGGACGAAAAGGAAACGACGACGCTGGTGCACACCGGCGTGTTCGGGAAGGTGCGCAACCCGATCTATACCGCGATGTTCACCTTTGGCTTCGGGATCGCGTTGGTAACCCCGAATGTCGTTGCCTGTGCCGGATTTATCCTGCTCGTCGCCTCCGTCGAGCTACAGGTACGCCGTGTCGAGGAGCCGCACTTGTTGCGAGCCCACGGCGATGCGTACCGGGACTACGCCGCCACCGTCGGCCGCTTCGTCCCGGGGGTCGGACTGATTCGTTAGCGCCAGTCCCGCCGCACATCGTGGGCGATCGCCAGGCCGTCGCCCGTTTCCAGCTCGACGGCCGACTGACTCATCAGCACGCGACTGCGGCTCGGCGACAACAGGATCGACAGGTAGTGATGCGGCAGGTTCGCCACGAATGCGAGCCGGTTGACCCGTAGCAGCGCCGTGCCGATCGCGGTGTCGATCAGGCGGGCGTAGCGTGGGCCCGCGATCTCGGCGGTGATCTCGTGGCGCATCCGCTCCACCACGACGCCGACATCGGCCAGCAGCTTGTAGAGCGGTTCGCGCCGCATCGCGGACTCGGTCAACTTGTCCGCCAATGTGTTTGGCAGCCAGGCTTCGGTGACCATCAATGGCTCGCCAGTCCGGCGCTGGCGGCGCACCCGCACGATGTGCAGCAGCTCCGCGGAGGTCTCGAGCGCGTCGGCGACGGGACGTGGCGGGCGCCGGTGCGAGTCGTACTCGCGCACATCCACCTCGGTCTCGAACTGGGCCTGCCGCAGGCCGTCCATGTAGGAGCCGCCGGCCGCGGGCAGGTCGGCCGCCGCGTGCTCCCGCACGAACGAACCGACGCCCTGCCGACGCTCGATGTATCCCTGGTCGGCCAGGTCCGCCAGGGCGCGGCGAACCGTGATGCGCGAAACCCCGAATTGATCGCACAGCGTCTGCTCGGTCGGCAACGCGTCGCCGGCGGCCAGCACGCCGCGGTCGATCTCGTCGTGCAACACCAAAAACAGTTGCCGGTGCAGCGGCACACCGGCGCCGGCGGACACCGGACCGCCTTCTGCTTGGGCCCCCTGCATGGTCGCCATGCTCCCACACCGTCCCCCTTGCGCCCGAGCATCGGTTGTTATATGCCTATAACAACTGATCGATGGTGGGGAGTCCCGATGACCGCGGTTCAGCAGCACGCAGCCAGCGATCCGGCGGGCCCGACCGGGCAACTGGCCACCTGGGTCGCGGACCTCACGCTCGACGACGTCCCCCCGGACGTGCTTGAACGGGCGAAATATCTCCTGCTCGACGGCTTGGGTTGCGCACTGGTCGGTGCGCAGCTGCCCTGGTCGCGGGTCGCGACCGACGCGGTGCTGGGGCTGGAGGGTGCCGGCGACACCGTGGTGATCGGCACCGGTCATACCACCGGAGCACCCGCGGCCGCGGTGCTCAACGGCACCTTCATCCAGGGTTTCGAGCTTGATGACTTCCATCCACTGGCCCCGATGCACAGCTGCTCGCTGCTGATTCAGGCATTGCTGTCGAAGGCGTCGGTTCGGCCGCGTCGGACCACGGGTGCCGAGTTCCTGCTCGGGGCGGTCGCTGGGTTCGAAGTGGGTCCGCGCGTGGGCTACACATTGCACGGAACGCAGATGCTCGACCGTGGCTGGCACTCGGGCCCGGTCTTCGGCACCCATTCGGCGGCCATGGCGTCGGGCAAGCTGCGCGGTCTGCCGCCTGCCCAGCTCGAGGACGCCCTAGGCCTGGCCGGCACCCAGTCCGCCGGGCTGATGGCCGCGCAGTACGAGGCGATGAGTAAGCGCATGCACCATGGCTTGGCCGCCCGCAACGGCTTCTACGCCGCCGGGCTTGCGGCCGCCGGCTATACCGGCATCAAGCGGGTGTTCGAGCGCGAATATGGCGGATTCCTCGCCGTTTTCGGCGAAGGCCACGATCCGGATGCCGCTCAGCTAACCGGTCAGCTCGGCCAGCGCTGGGAGACCACCTTCATCATGGTCAAGTCCTACGCCGCAATGGGCGGTCTGCACGGGGCGATCGATGCGGCGCGGCGATTGCGGAGTTCGATTGCGCCGGAGGATATCTCGACAGTAGACATCACCGTCGGTGAGACGGTCTACAAGCACGGCTGGTGGCCTCCGCAACGTCCGCTCACGCCGATCGGCGCACAGATGAATATCGGTTACGCCACCGCCGTGGCATTGCTGGACGGCAACGTGCTGGCCGAGCAGTTCACCGCTGCGCGGCTGGACTCCGACGACATCTGGTCGCTGATCTCCAATACCTCGGTACACCTCGATGAATCGCTGACCAACGCGCCGATCACCGAGCGGTTCCGGACCGATGTCACGGTCACCACGCGAGACGGCGCGGTGCACCGTGCCCGCGTCGACCTGCCGCACGGCGCGCCCACCGATCCGGTCACCAACGACGAACTCGTCGCGAAGTTTCATTCCCTCGCCGATCGGGTGACGAGCCGGCAACGCACCGATGCCATCGAGCGGGCGGTGGTCGGTCTGGAAAACCTGGACGACATCGACGAACTGATTGACCTGCTCGGCGCGCCTGTCGCGGGCGCCCTGGACTGAAAGGACGGCCATGGCCAGCACACCGGCCCGTCAACGGCTGCGAGACCTGTTGGATGCACGTCAGCTCATCGTCGCGCCAGGGGTTTTCGACGGTATCTCAGCACAGTTGACCAAACGCACCGGACATGTGGCCGCGTACCTGACCGGGGCGGGTGTCGCGGCGTCCGGCTTCGGCCTGCCCGACATCGGGTTGGTCACCGCGACCGAGATGGCCGACCGGGTCCGGATGGTCGCCGGCGCACTGGGCGACATTCCGCTGATCGCCGACGCCGACACCGGTTACGGCGCACCGATGAACGTAGTGCGCACCGTGCGCTGCTATGAGGCGGCCGGAGCGGCCGCAATTCAATTGGAAGACCAGGTTTTTCCGAAGCGTTGCGGCCATTTGCCCGACAAGCAGGTCGTCGATGCCGCAGTGTTCGAGCAGACGCTGAGGGCCGCGCTGGACGCCAGGTCAGACGACAACCTGCTCGTCGTGGCTCGCACCGACGCCCGCGGCCCGCTGGGGCTGGACGTCGCGATCGAGCGGGCGAATCGTTATGCCGAAGCGGGAGCGGACATCATCTTCGTCGAAGCACCACAGGACGAGCAGGAGGTCGAGCGCATCGCGCGCGAGGTCGATGCTCCCCTGCTGATCAATATGGTGCTCGGCGGGCTGACCCCACTGGAGTCTGCGTCCCGGTTGCAGGAGTTGGGCTACGCGATCGCGATCCACCCGAGCAACCCGCTGATGCAAGCGACATTCGGGATGCTGCACAGCCTTTGTCAACTCAACGGCAGCGACGTGGCCACCCAGCTGCCCACCAGCCCCGCCGATTTCTTCAACCTGGTCGGCATGTCAGAGTGGCTGGAGCTCGACACGAAGTACACAGGTAAGGATGCCTCATGGGCATGACCATCATCGAAAAGATCTTCGCGCGCAAAGCTGGCCTGGACTCGGTGGCGCCGGGCGATACCGTGGTCGTGGACGTCGATATGACCGTGCTGATCGATCTGCAATTCGCGACGATGTGGGTCCAGCCCAACAGGATTCACGACCCCGACAAACTGGCCGTCGTGATGGACCACGCCGTGCCCGCACCGACCATCAAGGACGCTGCAGGCGGTCCGCATGCCCGCAGATTCGTCGCCGACTTCGGCATCGAACGCTTCTACGATGTCGGACGCCACGGCATCTGCCATCAGGTCATCGCCGAGAATGGCCTGGCCCGACCTGGAGAAATCTTGGCCTGCACCGACTCTCACACCTGCGCGGCGGGTGCTTATAACACCGCGGCCCGCGGACTCGGTCCCGCCGAGATCTACTCGATCATGTGCACCGGCACCACATGGTTCCAAGTCACGCCGACCGTCCGTTACGAACTCGAAGGCAACAAGCCACACACGGTGAGCGGCAAGGACATCTTCTTGTACATCGCCGACAAATACGGCGAAGCCGCCAACCTCAACCTGGAATTCGGCGGCCCCGGCCTGGGCGGCATTCCGATGCACGATCGACGCACCATCGCGACCCAGGGTGCGGAGGTGTCGGCCGATTTCAGCACCTTCGAAGCCGACGACGTGCTGGCCGGATTCCTCGACGACACCAACGTCACCGGGTATACCTCTGCCGCACCGGATCCCGACGCTACCTACCACGATGTACGGCATATCGACCTGTCCGCGCTGCAACCCTATGTGGCGCGGCCCGGCACAGTCAGCCGCAACGGGCTACCCGTGTCACAGCTGGGCCGGCAGAAAGTGGACCAGGCGTTCATCGGGTCGTGCGCGAACGGTCAACTCGAGGACCTCGAGATCGCGGCACAAGTGTTGCGCGGCAAGACCGTTGCCCCAGGGGTGCGGCTGCTCGTCACGCCTGCCTCCCAGTCGGTGTACCGGGAGGCCATGCGGCTGGGTTACCTGCAGGACATCGCCGACGCGGGGGGTGTTGTCACCAACTCGACGTGCGGCGCCTGTTTCGGTTACCACATGGGCGTCATCGGCCCCGGCGAAGTGTGCATCACCTCCAGCACCCGCAACTTCACCGGACGCATGGGCAGCACCGAGGCGGAAATTTTCATGGCCTCTCCGGCGACCGTTGCCGCGTCGGCGATCACCGGTTACATCACCGACCCGAGGAGTGTGGCGGCATGGCGGTGAGTTTTTCCGGCAAGGTGTGGGTGTTCGGGGACAACCTCAACACCGACGCGATGTACCCGGCCTTCGCAATGAAAATGGATCCTCCCGAAGCGGCCAAGCACATCTTCTCCGAGGTCCGGCCGGGTTGGACCGATCAGGTTTCTCCGGGCGATATCGTACTGGCCGGCAAGAACTTCGGGATGGGCTCGTCGCGCCCGGTGGCTGCTCTGTTCACTGAACTCGGTGTCGCCGGGCTGGTGGCCGAGGAATTCAATTCGCTGTTCTTCCGCAATGCCGTGAACGCCGGACTGCCTGCGATCACCGTGCCGGGCGCCACCGCCGTGTTCACCGAGGGCGATACCGGAACCTTCAACCTGACCGAAGGCACCTGGCGCAATGACAGCACCGGAGAATCGGGCACGGTTGCGAGGCTGCCCACCCTGATTCTCGAGATCATTGAGAGCGGCGGCGTCATGCCCCGACTGGCGGCGCAGGGTTATCTGCCCGCCGAACTCGGCGACGTGCTGCGTTCCAGCGCGGTCGCCATGCGAGGCGCCGGAAGCGGTGCTTGATGGCGCTACTTGGCCGGCTGCTGCGGGGTGTGCGTGCCGGTGCACACCGAGGCCCGTTGTGCGGTGCTGATTTTGCTGCGCCCGAATCCATCACGGTCACCAGTACGGCGTTCGCCGACGGTGCCGCGATGCCGTCGTCCAGTGCGGGAAAGGGTGTGGGTGAGAACGCCTCGCCGCCGCTGCGCTGGGACGGGCTGCCGCCCGGGACCCGGCAGACGGTGCTCATCATCGACGACATCGATGTTCCGTTGCCCCGCCCGCTGCTGCACACCATCGCGCTGATCGAACCGCCGCTTGACCGAGTCGCGGCGGACGCGCTGCAGCCGGGAACCGCTGGGGTCCGGTTCATCCGCGCGGATTTGGGTCACCGCGGCTATGCCGGCCCGCGTCCGATTCCCGGCCACGGAGCGCATCGCTACCGCTTCCATGTGTTGGCGATCGATTGGCCGATTGCGGAAAACGTCAGTACGGCAAGGGCTCTCTTCGCGGCAATGGCCGGGCATGTACTGGCCCGCGGCACACTCACTGGCACCTACGAGCGCTAGGCGTCAGCGGCCGCCGGACTAAGGCTGAGCTGCGGTTGGCAGTAACTGGCAGCGCCTGGCGTCGATCTGGCAGTGCTTTGCGGGCAACGTCGATGGCGTCGGTAACCAACCAGAAAGGAACGTCATGTCCGCCACCACTCTTGATCGCACAGGTACCCACGACGGATTGCTTCGCCTCGCGATGCGCGCCGACGCCGCCATCAGCGGCCTGGTCGGCCTGGCCGGCGTCCCGCTGGCCGGATACCTGGCCCAGGCCTCCGGCACCACCAAGGCGTTCGAGTACGGCATGGCCGGCTTCCTGATTGGTTACGGCGTGCTGGTGCTCTGGCTGGCCGCACTGCCGTCGGTGCGCCGCGCCGGCATGGCCGTCGTGCTCGGCAACCTGCTCTTCACGGTGGCCGCCGTCGCGCTCGTGCTCGCCGATGTCTTCCCGCTGAGCACCACCGGTGTGGTTCTCACCTTGGCATCCGGCATTTACACCCTGCTCTTCGCCGAGCTGCAATACCAGGGCTGGCGCCGCGCGCGGGCATAGCCCCACAGCTCGGGCCCGCTCGGTCATTCCGGGCGGGCTTCGAGCCGCCTAGTCCTCGGGAACCTCACGGTCGATCTCGTCGAGCCAGATGCGCGCGGACATGTCCGACGGGGCGCGCCAGTCTCCGCGCGGCGACAGCGCGCCGCCGTGGGACACCTTGGGGCCGTTGGGCAATGCCGAGCGTTTGAACTGACTGAATGAGTAGAACCGCTGCACGAAGATCTGCAGCCAGTGCCGGATCTCCTTGAGCTGATAGGACGGTCGCTTGTCCTCCGGGAATCCGGGCGGCCAGTTGCCCCGCTCGGGATCGGTCCAGGCATGCCAGGCCAGAAACGCGATCTTCGAAGGCCGGAACCCATAGCGCAGTACATGGAATAACGAAAAGTCTTGCAGGGCATAAGGCCCGACCTTGGCCTCGCTGCTCTGCAGTTCTTCCTCCTCGCCGGTGGGGACGAGTTCGGGAGTGATCTCGGTGTCGAGCACCGACTGCAGCACCGCGTCGACGTCGGACTCGAACTGTTCCGACGAGATGACCCAGCGGATCAGATGCTGTATCAGTGTTTTCGGCACGCCGGCGTTGACGTTGTAGTGCGACATCTGGTCACCGACGCCGTAGGTGGACCAGCCCAGGCCCAGCTCGGAGAGATCGCCGGTGCCCAGCACGATCCCGCCACGCTGATTGGCCAGCCGGAACAAGTAGTCGGTGCGCAATCCGGCCTGGACGTTTTCGAAGGTCACGTCGTAGACGCTCTCGCCGCGGGAGAACGGGTGATCCATCTCCTTGAGCATCAGCGCCGCGGTATCGCGGATGTCGATCTCGGCGAAGGTCACTCCGAGTGCGCGGCACAGCTCGATCGCGTTGCGTTTGGTGCGCTCACCCGTCGCAAACCCTGGCAGGGTGAACGCCAGAATGTCGCTGCGCGGCCGGTTTTCGCGATCCATCGCCCGCGCGGCAACGATCAGCGCGTGGGTGGAGTCCAGACCGCCGGAAATCCCGATGACGACCTTGGGATAGTTCAGCGCACGCAGCCGCTGTTCGAGCCCGGAGACCTGGATGTTGTAGGCCTCGTAGCAATCCTGTTGCAGCCGTTGCGGGTCGGCGGGAACGAACGGAAAACGCTCGATCGCTCTGCGTAGTCCGATGTCGCCGGTTGGCGGGTCGAGCGGAAATTCGATGAGCCGAAACGTGTCCGTCAGGGGCCGGTGATGACGCCGGTTGTCGTCGAAAGTGCCCATGCGTAGCCGCTCCGAGCGCAGCAGCTCGGTGTCGACGTCGGCGACCGAACGTCGCTCTCCCTTGGGGAAGCGCTCGGATTCGGCGAGCAGCACCCCGTTTTCGAAGATCATCGTCTGCCCGTCCCAGGCCAGGTCGGTCGTCGATTCACCCTCGCCCGCGGCGGCATAGACGTAGGCGGCCAGGCATCGCGACGACGCCGAGCGAGCCAGCAGCCGACGATCCTCTGCACGCCCGATCGTGATCGGGCTGCCGGACAAGTTGGCCAGCACCGTCGCACCGGCCAGCGCCGCTTGCGCGCTGGGCGGAATCGGCACGAACATGTCTTCGCAGATCTCGACGTGCAAGATGAAATCGGGGTAATCGGAGGCCACAAATAGTAGATCGGGCCCAAACGGCGCCTCGAACTCGCCGATCCGGATGATGCCGTGCTCGTCGTCGCCGGGCGCGATTTGGCGGTGCTCGTAGAACTCGCGATAGGTGGGCAGGTAGGACTTGGGCGCCACCCCGAGCACGACGCCACGGTGGATGACGACGGCAGTGTTGTAGATGCGCTGCCGGTAGCGCAGCGGGGCGCCGACCACCAGGATCGGCAGCAGGTCGTTGGATGCGGCGACGATGTCGGCCAACGCGGTTTCGACATCGTCGAGCAACAGATCCTGTAGGACGATGTCCTCGATGGAGTACCCGGACAGCGTCAGCTCCGGGAAGACGGCCAGCGCGACGCCCTCGTCGTGACACTGGGCGGCCAATCGCAACACCGAGGCCGCATTGGCCGCCGGATCGCCGATCGTGGTGTGGTGCGTGCACGCGGCAACCCGGACAAATCCCTGGCGGTAGCTGTTGTAGAAGTCCATCGCCCTCCCATTGTCGCCCGATCCGTGTTAACAAGCATGCGCCGGGTATCACCTCGACATGAGTGATACCGCTGTCTTGGTGGTCGACATGATGAACAGCTATCAGCATCCCGACGCTGATCTCCTGATACCCAATGTCGAAAAGATCATCGACCCGCTGACCGATGTGGTGCGCCGCGCGCGCGAATCCGACGACGTAGACCTGATTTACGTCAATGACAACTACGGCGACTTCACCGCCGAGTTCGCCGACCTCGTCGAATCCGCATGCCACGGCGCGCGCCCCGAGCTGGTGGAGCCGATCGTGCCGGCGAAGGACAGCCGGTTGCTGACCAAGGTCCGCCACAGCGCCTTCTATTCGACGCCGCTGGCGTATCTGCTCAATCGCCTGGGCACCGAACGGCTGGTCCTGACCGGACAAGTCACCGAGCAGTGCATCCTCTACAGCGCACTGGATGCCTATGTGCGCCATTTCCAGGTCGTCATTCCCACGGATGCCGTCGCCCACATCGACGAAGAACTCGGCGCGGCGGCATGCAAGATGATGGAAAGCAACATGTCCGCGGAGCTGACGACGGCGGCGGACTGCCTCGGGTAAGAGTCGAAGGTTGATTTCTCACCGAAGTTTGCTGGCACGCGTAGGTGCACCAAGCGCGGCTAAGCGTACTCGTTGAGCGAAATCACCAGTGTCCTAACGGGTGTGGACACGTCGACGTAATAGTGCCCCATCCCGAGGTTCTGACGCATATCTGTCAACAGCTCGATAATTTCTTGCGCGTTGGCGTCGCCGATTCGCCAGACCGCTGTGTCGTCATCGTCATGGAACTCGATGTCGGACGCACTGCCCTCGCTGAGGAACTCGTGAATTGTTCCGTCGACGGCCGGCCGCGACGCACGGAAATCGCGATCAGCGCATGGGCGCCCCGCCCTCGATGAGGCGTGAGGGCGCCGGGATCTCACACCCGAATTTTCTATGCCTCAGAAATGAGAATGGCCTTAGATACTGAAGTCTGGGTATTGCATTTCCTAGGTACGGGGCCGTCGCCCGATTTATCGTGTTCTCGACCGTGGCTGCCGGGAGGCTGAAATGGATGGGACACCGTTCGGGCGGTACCGCTTGGTGGAGTTATTGGGCCGCGGCGGCATGGGCGAAGTGTGGCGGGCTCACGACACCGGAACCGACCGCATTGTCGCGATCAAACTCTTGCCCGCGTTCTTGTCCGACGATGAGGAGTTCCAACAGCGATTCCGCCGGGAAGCCCACGCCGCGGCCCGGCTGAACAACCCGCACGTCATCCCGATTCACAACTACGGCGAAATCGACGGCCAACTCTATGTCGACATGCGGCTCATCGAGGGCCGCGATCTGCAGACCATCCTGGCCGACGGACCACTGGATCCGGTACGCGCGGTGCGCATCATTGAGCAGGTCGCCAATGCCCTGCAGGCGGCCCACCGGGTTGGGCTGCTGCACCGCGACATCAAGCCCTCCAACATCCTGCTGGACCACGATGATTTCGCCTACTTGATCGACTTCGGCATCGCCCGTGTGATCGAAGAAACACGAATGACGAAGTCCGGCGACACAATTGGCACCTTCCAATACATCGCACCCGAGCGCCTGGACGCCACCGCGCACGAAGACGCCCGCGCCGACATCTACTCGTTGGCGTGTGTGCTCTACGAATCCCTCACCGGCCAGCCACCTTTCCCCGGTAGCTCGGCAGCGCACCTGATTACCGCACACCTCAACACACCGCCGCCTCGACCCTCGACCACTCAACCCGACGTGCCCGCCGAGGTCGACGACGTGATCGCGACCGGCATGGCCAAAGATCCCGAACAGCGTTATGCGACCACGGTGGAATTGGCCAACGCTGCTCGCGACGCGGTCACCGACCGCATCGGGACGCCGACGGCCGCAGCCGCGCAACCGGCCACCATGCGAGCACCAGATCCCCGCCTACCCGCGACCGCTTACGCGTCTTCGACCGCGCCCACCCAGTTCGGCGCACTGACCGACGCCACCTCGCCTCCGGCCCCACCCGCTGCGGACGGGCGAGGCCAGAAACGCCGGCGAATCGCGATGGTGGGCGGGGCGATTGCGGCCG
The DNA here is from genome assembly GCF_039023525.1 of Mycobacterium sp. 050272. NCBI lineage: Bacteria > Bacillati > Actinomycetota > Actinomycetes > Mycobacteriales > Mycobacteriaceae > Mycobacterium > Mycobacterium sp. 050272. Next base: position 344,611 of record NZ_JBCHKV010000005.1, read on the forward strand.
CGGCCGTCGTGGTCGTCCTTGTCATCGCATTCACCAACCTCGGATCCTCCAAGCCACCCGACAACCCGAAGCCGGTCGCGGTTCCCAACACCGGCCCCTTCACCGGCGTCTACCGCGCCGACTTCGGCCCGTCGGCCACCAATGGCACGCCGGATGAAGGAGGGACGCCGTCAACCGGGCAGTGGTCGGTCCGTTCGGTATGCCGCCAAACGGGCTGCATAGCAACAGCGACGGCAAACGGAGGGCCAACCCTGCAATCGTCGTTTGTGTTCGATGACGTTGGCGGACAGTGGCATGCGGTCGGCGCATACCCGGTGGCCTCTCCGCCACCAGGCGTGTCGGGCTTCGACGGCTGCCAGTTCCCCGCCGAATACTGGACGGTCATCACTCTGCAGCAGCGACCCGACGGAGTAGTGGCCGGCCAGTACCGTGCAACGGGGCCCCCCGAGTGCGAGACCGAGCGCACCGTCACCTTTACCCGGATCGGTGACGTCGATGTGAACACGCTCCCGGACCCGGCCGGCCTCCCCGCACCTGTCGGATCCCCGGCCAGCGCATTCCACGGCCGCTACCACGCGACGCAGACGCCACTGGACACTCACAAAACGGGCACCTGGGAACCCATCGTCGCGACAGACTGCCTGCGCACGGGTGAACGCTGCGTCAGCAAGGTCGGGTACGACGTCTACCACTTTTCGAACGGTAAATGGGTTTTCAACCTGGACACCAAGCGGACCTGCGACAAATCGCAAACCAGGGATGCGACTAACTTCCATTGGGAATTTCCGCTGCCCGAGCCACCGCAAAACCCGATCACGCTGTTGACGGGACACGGCCACAAGCAGGTCACGGCCACCGATAGCTGTGCGGGATCGTATGACGAAAACGTGAAATTCGAACGCACCGGCGACTGAGTAGTCGAAGCCGTGAAACGAATTCTGATCTCGCCGCGATAACAGGAAGGTAACGCGTTGATGGGCCGGCGAGAGGACGCGCATGAAGCGCAGCGGAATCATGGCCGCAATCGCCGTGAGCAGCGCCCTTTCGCTGGGAGCGTCAATGGCCCCGGCACCGGCCAGCGGAGACCCGGCCGCGATCGTAGGCCGCACGATCGACCACAACCCGTTTAGCGGCGACTACGAGGGTTACTGCACGTGGGGCGCCCAAGAACAGATACACGCCCACACCGGCTACTACATCAAGGCGCTCACCGGCAATGCCGAAGACTGGGCCAACCAAGCCAGAGCGGCAGGCTGGACGGTCGTCAACGATGCGCAGCCCCACTCGATCGCGGTGTTCAGCAGCGCGCTCGTCGGCGGTGTCGGACACGTCGCCTGGGTCGACGCCGTCGACGGCAACCGCCTCACCATCACCGAAATGAACATGGGTTACGGGGCCACCGCGGCCAACGAATTCCGAACCACGGGCTTCCACCAGTTCGACACGCGCAGCATCGCCCAGGCACCGGGAATGAGCTACATCCTGATCCCCTGAACGGGACCACCAAATGTTCTACGCTTCAACACATTCGGCCGCTCTCACCGGTCCGCTTTGGCGCGGAATGTGCGCTGCTCACCAATTGGCCCGCAACGGATATCGAATCGCTCCCGTACCGTGTTGAGAACACGGCGCTGCCGCTCGCGTTCGCGGCGATGCGTCAGCACGAACCGTGCCAGGCCCGGCAAGCGGCGCGGTAGCGGGTACCACTTATCGAAATCAAGACCGTTCTCGCTGAACACAGCTCTCGGGACGTTGTCGTAGATCAGGCTGAGGTTGTGCTGGACGAGCGCAAAAAGTACATACGGAAATGCCATCGGCGCCTCGTCTCTCAGTCCCTGCCAGTCGAGTTCATAAAGCGGGATCTGCGTGAGTTTGTCCAAGAACAGCAGATGACCCAGGAAGTACCCCATGAATGCGGGCAAGTGCAGGACAGCCGAACGCACATTGATCGAAACGACTGCGCCGCTGGGCGAAACGTAGGGCTCGTAGGGGTAGTCATCGGTGATTTTGACGTAGCCCGTGCAGTTGACCACCCAGCTGCCCGGCTCGATCGTCTTCGTCGATCCGCTTCGGAGTAGCAACTCGGTCGTCCCGTTGCAATCGACGACATCGTCGAGGTAGTCCATGACGACATCGTTGAGCCCGGCGGAGATCGTCTCGTTCTCCGCCTCCGACAACACCCCCAACACGAAGTTGTCCGATTGAGGCGTCAGGAACGTGCCGTAGGTGGCGCGGTACCAATCCTGGACCTCCGATTCGTTTGTGCCGTCGAACCGGCGACTCAGCTGTGCGGCAAGGGTGCTCGGTACGGTGCCCGTCCACCACCTCCGGGCGCCACTGGGTAACAGCCTGTCGCGGCTGGAAAAGAATGTTCCCCGGCCCGCGACCAGATTCACCTGGCGACCGGGGTAGGCCGTAATCAGAGCGTGTGCGGTGTCCATCGCGGTTTTCCCGCCACCGATGATCCACACCGGCGCACGGCTTTCCCTGATGTCGCCCGACCGGATGTCGCAAAAGTCAGGTGACACCGAATGGACCCGTTTGCTGGAGATGTCCAGAGGCTCGTTGGGCGTGACTGCCAGGCCGAATGCCTTGATCAATCGCTTGGTTTCAACGACAAGCAACCGGCCGTCAGCAGCCCGGCAGGTAGCCCGCACGACTCCGTTCACTTCGTCGTGAAACTCGAATTCCCAGCCGAAGTACTCGTCGACCGGCACGCGTTCGGCTATCACGTCAACGCAATAGCGAAGATGGTCGAGCACCTCCCTTTTGGTCGCCAAGTGGGCGCGGTCCTGGTCGAGGGTCCACTCGATGTTGCCCGCAGTGAACATCGGATGCGGTTGATGCAGGCGCACATACGAGTACACATCGACCCACATGCCGCCCGGACGCGGCCGACGATCGATCAGGATCACCTTCTGGTCCCGCGACAGGTACCGGCTGGCCGCGAACAGAGCGTTCAGCCCGGCGATGCCGGCTCCGATGATGCAGAGGTCGCAGGTTTCCACCCGCGGGGACTGGGATTCGGTCATCGTCCCGCCTTTCCGTGCCGAGGCGTCAAGTATGGGTAGGCACCCGCGCTACCGGGATGCGTAATCGAGTACCCCACTAGCGCGGACGTCGCCGCACGATCAACCCGTACTCTCGAATACGTGCCTGGCCGACCTGAATCTCCGGAACTGGTCGCGATGTTGGCTGGACGCCGGGTCGCGGTGCTGACCGGCGCGGGGATTTCCACCGACTCGGGCATTCCCGACTACCGAGGGCCAGATTCGCCGCCAAGCAACCCGATGACGATTCGTCAGTTCACCTCGGATCCGGCGTTCCGCCAGCGGTACTGGGCACGCAACCACGTGGGCTGGCGGCACATGGACGCGACGCAGCCGAATGCGGGGCACCGGGCGCTGGCCGCGCTGGAGCTTGCCGGGGTGGTGACCGGCGTGATCACCCAGAACGTCGACCTGCTGCACACCAAGGCCGGCAGTGACAACGTGATCAATCTGCACGGCACCTACGCACGGGTGATCTGCCTGAGCTGCGGGGGCACCATGAGCCGCGCCGCGTTGGCCGACGAACTCGAGGCACTCAACCCGGGATTCATCGAACGCACCGAGGCCATCGGAGGCCTGGCGGTGGCGCCCGATGCCGACGCCGTCGTCGCCGATACCACGTCATTTCAGTATCTGGACTGTCCGCGCTGCACCGGCATGCTCAAACCCGACATCGTCTATTTCGGCGAAAGCGTTCCTAAAGAAACTGTGACACAAGCCTTTTCGCTAGTCGACGAGTCCGACGCGCTGCTGGTCGCGGGCTCGTCGCTGACGGTATTCTCCGGCTACCGATTCGTGCGGCACGCTGCCGCACGAGGCATCCCGGTCGCCATCGTCAACCGCGGACCCACCCGCGGTGACAACCTGGCCACCGTCAAACTCGACGGCGGATGCTCGGAGCTTTTGGTGCTACTCGCCTCGGAATTAGGCGGTGCGCCGGCGCCGCTGGCCCTGCACTAAAACGTGCAGGGCAGGCTGCGCACCGCGTGCACGAAGTTGCCCGCCACGTACGTCGCCTCGGTTGCCTGAATGTCGGGCAGCTGACTCAGCAGCTCACCGAAGAAGGCGCGCAGTTGTGCGCGCGCCACATGGGCACCCAGGCAGAAATGCAGTCCGCCGCCCCCGAATCCGACATGAGGATTGGGGCTGCGGCCCAGGTCGAAGTGATCCGGATGCTGGAAGGCATCGGTGTCCCAGTTACCCGACGAATAGAACATCACCACTTTCTCACCCGCGGCGATTCTCTGGCCGCCGAGCTCGAAATCGGTTGCCGCCGTGCGGCGGAAGGTCATGACCGGGGTCGCCCAGCGAACGAACTCCTCGACCGCCACGCCGATCCTGTTCTCGTAATCGGCTAGCAGCCAAGCCCTTTGGGCCGGGAAATCAGTGAGCGCTTTCATAGTGTGGCTCATGGTCTGACGGGTGGTGTCGTTACCCGCCACCGAGAGCAGCACGAAGAACGCGGCCACCTCGGCGTCGGTCAGTCGGTCGCCGTCCACCTCGGCATGCACCAGGCTGCTGATCAGATCTTCGCCCGGCTGCTCGCGGCGTTGCGCGGCGAGCGTGCCGACGACCTGGTGCAGGTACATCTGCTGTTCGAAGATGACCTCCAGTGCGGGGCGCCCATTGAGAAAGTCGGGGTCGGCCCACGACACCAGCGCATCGGTGGCATGTGCCATGCGCTCCCGCTCGGACTCGGGAATGCCGACCATGTCCGACAGCGTGCGGATGGGCAGCTCCTTGGCGCAGAGGTCGACGAAATCCGCTCCGCTGCCGGCGTCGCGGAGCTCCTCCACGATCGCCTTCGCGTTCGCCTGGATCGATTCCTCGATGCGGCGGACCTGCCGCGGCGTGAATGCGGCGTGGGCGAGTTTGCGCAGCTTGGTGTGCCGCGGTGGGTCCATCGCCAGGAACGACTGGGACGCCTCAAGCAGCTCCACCGGAATGCTTTCGAACATCACCCCCTTGCCGGACAGGAAGACCTCGCTGTCGCGGCTGACCGTGGCGATGTCCGCGCGCCGGGTGACCGCCCAATAGCCGGGGTCGTCGGGATCCGGCATCAGGGCGTCTTCGACGGGAGGATGCCAGCTCACCGGCCGCTCGGCCCGCAGCACAGCAAACGAGCGCTCGCGGTCGGCCGCCGTCGTCGACCAGAACTCGCGCGAGGACAGGTCAATCGCGTCGTAGGCGCGTGGGCGGCCGGACTGCCCGGTCAGTACTGCCATCGTTTGCCCTCCATCACGTCATGAAACTGCGGGGAACACTATGCCTAGACACTATGTCTAGTCAAGATGTTGAAATGTCAGTTATGCTCGGCAAATGCCCTCGGTCACCCGCACGCCGCAGCCGAAGCGCGAGCAGTCGCGCCAGCAGCGGCGCGAGGAGATGGAGCGCCGCCTGCTGGACGCCACCGAGCGACTGATGCGTGGCGGGGCCAGTTTCACCGAGCTCAGCGTGGACCGGCTGTCGACCGAGGCCGGGATTTCGCGGGCGAGCTTCTACATCTACTTCGAGGACAAGGGTCATCTGCTGCGCCGGCTCGCCGGACAGGTGTTCGCCGATCTGGCTGACAGCGCGAATCGGTGGTGGAGCGTGGCGGGGCGCCACGATCCGGCCGACGTGCGCGCGGCGATGACGAGCCTGGTGGCCAGTTATCGGCGCCATCAGCCGGTGCTCATCGCGCTCAACGAAATGTCGGGCTACGACCCGGTGGTCGGGGCGACGTACCGCAATCTGTTGACCGCGATCACCGGTCGATTGACCCGGGTGATCGAAGAGGGCCAGGCCGACGGTTCGATTCGCCCGGAGCTATCCGCCGCCACCACGGCCAGCGCTTTGACGTGGATGGCCGAGCGGGCGTGCCAGCAGAATCTGCCCGGCGCGCCGGAATCTTTTGACGCCGAGCTGGCCGCGACCCTGGCCGAAATCATTTGGAACACACTGTATCTGAAGACCGCGTACTAGACGGCAACCAGGTCGTCGGCATGCACGGCGGGCCGGCGCAGCTCGTCGGGCAGCTCCGAGGTCGACCGCCCCATCATGGTCGCGAGCTCGGCCGCGTCGTAGGCGACCACGCCGCGGGCCACCATGGTCGCGTCCGGTCCGTGCAATTCGACGACGTCGCCTGCGTAGAACCGGCCCGTCACGGCGGTGATGCCGGCGGCCAACAGGGAGCGGCGTTGCTGCACCACCGCGCGCACCGCGCCGGCGTCGAGGCTGAGAGAACCGGCGGACTCGGCGGCATATCGCACCCAGAACCGCCGGGCCGACATCCGCGCGGGCCGAGCGGCGAACACCGTACCCGACGCGGCGTCGGTGAGCGCCGTCGCGGCATCCGATGCCGCGGCCAGCAGCACCGGCACCCCGGCGTCGGCGGCCAGCAGCGCCGAGGACATCTTCGACGCCATGCCGCCGGTGCCCAGCGCGCTGCCCGGACCGGCCACCACACCGACAAGGTCCGACGTACCGGCAACCTCGGGAATGAAGCGGGCGCCGTTGGTCTTTCGCGGATCAGCCTCGTAGAGGCCGTCGATGTCGGAGAGCAGCACCAGCGCCTCGGCGCCCACCAGATGGGCCACCAGTGCCGACAGGCGGTCGTTGTCACCGAACCGGATCTCGTTGGTGGCCACCGTGTCGTTTTCATTGACGATCGCCACCGCGTGCAGCGCACGCAACCGGTCCAGGGTGCGCTGGGCGTTGGTGTGCTGGGCGCGCATCGAAATGTCGTGTGCGGTCAGCAGTACCTGCCCGACCATACGGCCGTAACGTGCGAACGCGGCACTCCACGCGTTCACCAGCGCGACCTGGCCCACGCTGGCCGCAGCCTGCTTGGTCGCCAAATCCTTTGGACGACGGGATAATCCGAGCGGCTCGATCCCGGCGGCGATGGCGCCCGAGGACACGATGACCACGTCGGTGCCGGCCTTCATGCGCGCCTCGATCGCATCGGCCAGGCCGGCCAGCCGACCCCCGTCGAACACCCCGGACGGTGTGGTCAGCGCGTTGGTCCCAATCTTGACGACCAGACTGCGAGCGGTGCGGATGGCTTCGCGATGAACACTCACAGCTCGTCACCGCGTTCGCGCCGCCGACGCCGGGCGGCCTTGCGTTCGTCGGCACCGATGCGCTCGGTGCGTTCCAGCCGTGCGTCGGTGCCGCGGCCCGTCAGCGGAACCTGTTGGCCTGCTGGGGTTTGCGGCTCCCAGTCGAATGTCATCTCGCCGATGGTCACCGCACAGCCGGGCTGTGCGCCCAGCCGCAACAGCTCCTCCTCGACACCGAGGCGCGCGAGGCGATCGGCCAGATAACCCACCGCTTCATCGTTGTCGAAATTGGTCTGGCCGATCCAGCGCTCGGGCCGGGCCCCGGTGACCACGAAGCCGCCCTCGCCATCGGACTCGACGGTGAAACCGCTGTCGTCGACAGGAACCGGGCGGATCACCGGGCGTCGCGCTACCGGCGCCGGGCGCGAGGCGTTGTACTCCGAGATCATCTTCTGCAGCCCAAAGATCAACGGCTGCACCCCTTCCCGGGTTGCCGTCGATACCAGGAACACCGGCCAACCGCGCTCGGCGATCTCGTCGCGGACGAACTCGGCAAGCTCACGGGCCTCGGGTACGTCGATCTTGTTGAGTACCACTGCCCGCGGCCGCTCGGCCAGGTCGACCAGCGCCGCATCGCCTTGCAGGGTCGGAGTGTAGGCGGCGAGTTCGGCTTCCAGCGCGTCGATGTCGGAGATCGGGTCGCGGCCGGGCTCAGCAGTGGCGCAGTCGACGACATGCGCCAGCACCGCGCATCGCTCGATGTGGCGCAGGAAATCCAGCCCCAGGCCCCGGCCTTGCGAGGCGCCCGGGATCAAGCCGGGCACGTCGGCAACGGTGAACGACTGCTCGCCGGCCGAGACGACGCCGAGATTGGGAACCAGCGTGGTGAACGGATAATCGGCGACCTTGGGTTTGGCCGCCGAGATCACCGATACCAACGACGACTTGCCCGCGGACGGAAAGCCGATCAAGCCGGCATCGGCCACGGACTTGAGCTCGAGGGTGAGGTCGCGCGCCTGGCCGGGCTCACCGAGCAGCGCGAAGCCGGGTGCCTTGCGCGCCCGCGACGCCAGCGCCGCATTGCCCAGCCCGCCACGGCCGCCGGCGGCCGCTTCGAATCGGGTGCCCGCGCCGACCAGATCGGCGAGCAGCCGGCCGTTTTCGTCCAGCACGACAGTGCCGTCGGGCACCTTGACTTCCAGGTCCGCACCGGCCGCGCCGTCGCGGTTGCTGCCCGCCCCCTGCTTGCCGTTGGGAGCGGTGACGTGCGGACGGAAATGGTAGTCCAGCAGCGTGTGTACAGCGGGGTCGACGACGAAGACGATGCTGCCGCCGCGGCCGCCATTGCCGCCGTCGGGACCGCCGAGCGGCTTGAACTTCTCGCGATGAACCGAGGCGCAGCCGTTACCGCCGGAGCCAGCTCGGGCGTGGATGACGACTCGATCGACGAACCGAGGCATCGGGGGTCCTCTCAGCTACCCGCATGCACGGGCGCGACGACCTCAGTCGGTGGTCTGCCCGGCCGCGACGATGTTGACGGTCTTGCGGCCGCGCTTCTCGCCGAACTCGACCGCACCGGCCGCCGTCGCGAACAGCGTGTCGTCGCCGCCACGGCCGACGTTGACGCCGGGGTGGAAGTGGGTGCCACGCTGGCGGACGATGATCTCGCCGGCCTTGACGATCTGGCCGCCGAATCGCTTGACGCCCAGCCGCTGAGCGGCGGAGTCGCGACCGTTGCGCGAGCTGGAAGCGCCTTTTTTGTGTGCCATGTCTGTCGCCTCCCGCTACTTGATTCCGGTGACCTTCAGGACCGTCAGCTGCTGACGGTGACCCTGACGCTTGTGGTAGCCGGTCTTGTTCTTGAACTTGTGGATACGGATCTTCGGGCCCTTGGTGTGCTCGAGCACCTCGCCGGTCACGGCTACCTTGGCCAGCGCGGCAGCGTCGGAAGTGACGGTCGCACCGTCAACCACGAGCGCCACCGGCAGCGACACCTGGGCGCCGGGGTCGGATTCGAGCTTCTCGACCTTGACCACGTCGCCGACGGCAACCTTGTACTGCTTGCCACCGGTCTTGACGATTGCGTAGGTCGCCATCGTTGCTCCTGCCTCTTCTTCACGTCTTCCGCGCGCGTACCAACTGCGATGCGCGTGGTGGGTCTGGGGAGCGGGAGAATTTCCCGCCTGTCGTCCGCCGAAGTCAGCTGCCCGGCTTGACGACAACTGTCCAAGGGTACGTGACCAGCGGCTACAGGGTCAAACCAGCACCCGGGCCCGCCGCAGCGGGATCCGCGCTCCCCCGAGACCAGCGTCAGCAACCGGACAAATCGATCCTTCCAGGCATATCTTAGCTTCTAGCTAACTCCACACAGCGCCGGAGGCCGGCCAAAGCGCCGAGGTGCCCGTCTTCTGCCGATCGTGCCCGCCGCCGCGTGACGGTTCAGTCCGCGTGGATGGGCGGACCTGCCGGTCTGCCCGCCGCGCGCCGGCGACGCGGACGTCCGAAGCCCGAGTCGCTGTCGGACCCGTTCGGCGAACCGTTTTCGTCGTCGGAATCCTCGTCGTCGTCGAGATCCTCGTCCTCGTCGTCAAGGTCGAGATCCTCGTCGTCGTCGAGGTCTTCGTCGTCATCGTCGAGATCCTCGTCGTCGAGATCCTCGTCGACCGAGTCCTCCTCGTCGACGTCGTCGGTGTCCTGATCGGTGTCGTCGTCCTCGAAGGCATCGGAGTCGGTGTCCTCCAGGTCGGCGGGACCCTCACCCTCCACCTGGGTCTGCTCGTCGATCTCGGTGACGTCCTCGCCGGCCTCCTCGACGTCACCGTTGTCGCGAGTGGCCATCGCCTTGAACATCGGATGCTCGCCCGGCGCATGCACGGGCACCTTGGCGACGGCGGGCTGATCGGCGGGCTCTTCGGATCGATTCTTCTTCGACCGCTTGCCGCGACGGCCGCCGCCCGACTCGGACTTGCGCCCGTTCGACGGGGCCGAGTCGACCGGATCGGCGTGCAGCAGGATCCCGCGGCCGCCGCAGTTCGGGCACGACGTCGAGAACGCCTCGATCAGACCGGTTCCCAGTCGCTTGCGGGTCAATTGCACCAGGCCCAGCGATGTCACCTCGGACACCTGGTGGCGGGTGCGGTCCCGGGCCAGCGACTCGGTGAGCCGCCGCAGCACCAGGTCGCGATTGGACTCGAGCACCATGTCGATGAAGTCGATGACCACGATGCCGCCGATGTCCCGCAGCCGCAGCTGACGCACGATCTCCTCGGCCGCCTCGAGGTTGTTCTTGGTGACCGTCTGCTCGAGGTTGCCGCCGGATCCGGTGAACTTGCCGGTGTTGACGTCGACCACCGTCATGGCCTCGGTCCGGTCGATGACCAGGGTGCCACCCGAGGGCAGCCACACCTTGCGCTCCATCGCCTTGGTCAGCTGCTCGTCGATGCGGTGCACCGCGAACACGTCCGGCCCGGGCTGCCCGTCCGCAACGGGCGGGGGATCGTATTTCGTCAGCTTCGAAACTAGATCGGGCGCAACGGAATTCACGTAGTCGTTGATGGTGCTCCACGCCTCGTCGCCAGAGACGATGAGACCGGCGAAGTCCTCGTTGAACAGGTCGCGGATGACCTTGACCAGCACGTCGGGCTCTTCGTACAGCGCGACTGCCGCGCCGGCGGCCTTCTCTTTGGTCTCGCCCGCCTTGGCCTCGATCTGCTCCCATCGCTCCTGCAGTCGGTTGACGTCGTCACGGATGTCTTCTTCTTTGACACCCTCGGACGCGGTCCGGATGATCACTCCGGCGTTGGACGGCACCACCTCACGCAGGATCTCCTTGAGACGCTGGCGCTCGGTGTCGGGCAGCTTGCGGCTGATCCCGGTCGATGAGGCCCCCGGGACATAAACCAGGTAGCGGCCTGCCAGCGAGACCTGGGTGGTCAATCGGGCGCCCTTGTGTCCGACCGGGTCCTTGCTGACCTGGACGACAACGTAATCGCCTGGCTTGAGTGCCTTTTCGATCTTGCGCTCGGCCCCGCCCAGCCCCGCGGCCTCCCAGTTGACCTCGCCGGCGTACAGCACGCCGTTGCGGCCGCGACCGATGTCGACGAAGGCCGCCTCCATCGAGGGCAGCACGTTCTGCACGATGCCGAGGTAGATGTTGCCGACCAGTGACGCCGACGCCGCCGATGTCACGAAATGCTCAACCACGATGCCGTCTTCGAGCACGGCGATCTGCGTGTAGCGCGCACCCGGGTGCGGCGGCTCGGTGCGGACTCGGTCGCGCACCACCATGACCCGTTCGACGGCCTCGCGGCGCGCCAGGAATTCGGCCTCGGTGAGTACGGGCGGGCGGCGCCGTCCGGCGTCACGCCCGTCGCGGCGGCGCTGCCGCTTGGCCTCAAGCCGCGTCGACCCGTCGATGCCCTTGATCTCGGCATTGCTCGAGCCGTTGTTGCCCCTGCCGTCATCGGATGAGCCGCCCTTGCCGCGCGGCGCTCGTTCGTGCACCACGGTGTTCGGCGGATCGTCGGGCGCGGAGGAGCTGTCGTCGTTGTCGTCACCCGAACCCGACTTACGACGACGACGCCTGCGACGACGCCGGTTGGCGCTGTCCGGCGAACCGTCATCGGCGCCGTTGTCGTCGTCGGAGTCGTCCGAGTCCTGATCGTCGGAGTCGTCCGAGTCGTCGGAGTCAGCGGATCTCTGGCCGCGCTGCTCGCCGTCACCGTCGTCGTCCAGGTCGGACCCGCCCTGTTCGCCACGGCCCCGGCCGCGGCCCCGCCGGCCCCGGCGCCGCCGCCGGTTAGCCGGCCGGTCGGCCTGTTCCTCGTCGTCGTCACCGTCATCGGAATCGTCGGTCTCAGTGTCGACGCCGTCGTCGGCGCGGCTTTGAACGTCGGTCGCCACGGGCTGTGGCGCCACGAACAGCGGCATGTAGGCGGGGCGGTCGATCGCGTTCTCGACCGTCGTCCGGGACGCGGTTTCTCCAGGTGAAGCGACCTCCGCGCTGCTGAAGGCCACGAAGTTCTCCGGGGGCCGCGGCGACAACAGATCGCGCACCCGAATCGCGTCCTCGTAGTCCACGCCGGAATGCGCGCTGCGGATGCGTCCATCCAGTGCGCTGAGCGCGTCGACCACTCGCTTGCTGGTCGTTCCCAGTGCTCGTGCCAGTGAATGGACTCTCAAACGGTCCGGCAGGTCCTCCTGGGCCGGCACAGTTGAACTGTCTGAAGTTTGGTCACCGTCTATCACTTATTCTCCTCAAGCCCCCGGGCGCGTCTTGTCGACGCGGCCACGCGAGGGCTTCGCTATGTACCCGGGTCACTTCTCCCGGACTTGTGATGGTCTTGCCCCGAGCGGCTCGGCTAGAACCCACTCGGTACCGTGCTGAATGTCGGCCTGACATGCGGCGCAACATTGCGAGCTGGCAATGGTCGCGCTTGTCTAAGTCTTCATTCGGGTGTCTGACGCCGGTCCGGCGACGTTCACCCGCAGTCAGTATCCCACATCACGCCGCGGGCCCAAACGAGCCTGACCTGGAACCCCGGCGACGGGGAGTGGGTCTAAGGGCCTAAGCGCCGGGAAACCATAGCGCGATTTCGCGCTTGGCTGAATCGACCGAGTCGGATCCGTGCACCAGATTCAGCTGCGTTTCCAGCCCGAAATCACCGCGGATGGTGCCCGGGATGGCCTTCTCCACCGGGTCGGTACCCCCCGCGAGCTGCCGAAACGCCGCAATGGCGCGCGGTCCCTCGACGATCGCCGCCACGACCGGCCCCGACGTGATGAAGTCGAGCAGCGACTCGAAGAACGGCTTGCCGTCGTGCTCGGCGTAGTGCTGCGTGGCCAGCTCTTTGCTGACGCTGCGCAGCTCGAGCGCCGCGATCGTGAGGCCCTTGCGCTCGATGCGGCTGATGATCTCGCCGATCAGCCGCCGTTCGACGCCATCGGGCTTGATCAGTACCAGGGTCCGTTCCGTCACGGCGGTCAGCGTACAGAAAGAATCGCGACTCAGCCCGGCGGTGTTTGCCGCTGACGGCGACGGACCTCGGCGCGGAAGTAGGCGATCAGCAGCCACAGCCCGGTGAACAACACGCCGATGAATCCGATGCCCGAGTACACCGCGAACCCGGCGAGGACGACGACCTGCACGCTCAGGTTCACCCAGATCGCCCAGGGCCTGCCCTGCACTCCGGACAGCACGATGAGCAACCCGGCCACGCTGACCAGATAGCCCAGGGACACCGAGGTCAATCCGCCGCCGACCGCACCGACCACCGGGATCGCCAGCAGCACCACGATCGCCTCCAGGATCAGCGTTGCTGCCATCACGCCCCGGAAGCTCTTCCAGGGGTCGGCCGGCGGCGGGTTCTGCTCGCTATCGGTCATTGGGGGTCACGACCAAACAAGGTACGCGCCGCCCCGGCGGTGAACACCGAGCCGGTGATCACCATCCCGGTGCCGGAAAACTCTTCCGCTTCGCCCTCGGCGGCGGCATCGTCGACCAGCGCGGTCGCGACGTCGATCGCGTCGCGCAGGTTTTCGGCGGTCAGCACCCGGTCGGGCCCGAACCGCTGCTGGGCGGCCAGCGACAGCGCCTCGACATCCAGTGCCCGCGGCGACCCGTTGTGGGTCACGACGACGGCATCGAACGCCGGCTCCAGCGCGGCCAGGATTCCGTCGACGTCCTTGTCTGCCATAACGGACAGGACCCCGACCAGGTAGCGAAAGTCGAATTCTCTGTCCAGGGTCTGCGCTAGCGCGGCCGCTCCGGCGGGATTGTGGGCGGCGTCGATGAAAACCGTTGGCGCGCTGCGCATGCGCTCCAGCCGGCCCGGACTCGTGACGGCGGCGAAACCGGCCCGCACCGCCTCGACGTCGAGCTGACGCTGCGCACCGGCGCCGAAGAAGGCCTCGACCGCCGCTAGAGCCACCACCGCGTTGTGCGCCTGGTGCTCGCCGTGCAGCGGCAGGTACATGTCGGAGTACACCCCGCCGAGGCCCTGCAGCTCCAGGACCTGCCCGCCGATTGCGACCTGACGGCTCAGCACCGCGAACTCCGAGTCCTCACGCGCGACGGCGGCGTCGGCCGAAACAGTCTGTGCCAGAATCACTTCCATCGCCTCTGGCACTTGGCGGGCGATGACCGCGACGGTGTCGGGCGCACCTTCTGGCGCCTTGGTGATGATGCCCGCCTTCTCGCCCGCGATCCCGGCGATGTCCTCACCGAGGTATTCGACGTGGTCGATGCCGACCGGGGTGATGACCGCGACGGGCGCGTTGATCACGTTGGTGGCATCCCAGCTCCCACCCATGCCGACCTCGACCACGGCGACCTCGACCGGCGCATCGGCGAAGGCCGCGAATGCCATCGCCGTCAGCACCTCGAACTTGCTCATCGCCGGACCGCCCACGGCCTGCGACTGAGCGTCGATCATCTGGACGAACGGCTCGATCTCGCGGTAGGTCGCCACGTATTGCGCTGGGCTGATCGGCTTTCCGTCGATCGCGATGCGCTCGATCGCCGACTGCAGATGCGGGCTGGTGGTGCGGCCGGTGCGCCGGTGCAGCGCGGTCAGCAGCGCGTCGATGATGCGCACCACTGACGTTTTTCCGTTGGTGCCCGCGACGTGGATCGACGGATAGCCGAGCTGCGGCGAGCCGAGCAGATCCATCAGGGCGCTGATACGGGTCAGGCTCGGTTCGATTTTCGTCTCGGGCCAACGCTGGTCCAGCAGGTGCTCGACCTGTAACAGGGACGCGATCTCGTCCGGCGTCGGAGCGGCATCCGGCGCCGGAGCAGAGCTGGTGGGCCCAGGTTCGTCGAGCCAGTCGGGCTCGTCGGTCATTGCAGCCCGGCCAGCCTGGTGTTGATGCGCTCGGTTTCCTCTAGAGCAACCCGCTGACGGTCGCGGATCTTGGTGACGACTTGTTCCGGCGCCTTGGCCAGGAAGTCAGTGTTGCCCAATTTAGCTGCAGTGGAGGCTAATTCCTTCTGCGCTGCAGCCAAGTCCTTCTCCAGGCGGCGGCGCTCGGCGGCGACGTCGATGGTGCCCGAGGTGTCGAGTTCGACGACGACGGTGCCGCCGCTCAACCGAACTTCCACCGATGCCGACGGGTTGAACTCGGGGCCCGGCGCGGTGAGCCACGCCAGCGACGTCACCGCGGACACCTGAGTGCTCAGACCGCTGTCCTCGACACCGGCCAGCCGGGCCGGCACCTTCTGCCGGTCGGCCAGACCCTGGTCGCTGCGGAACCGGCGAACCTCGGTGACCAACCGCTGCATATCGCTGACACGCTGCACCGCAACCTGATCCAGGCTGATACCGGAGGGCTTCGGCCACTCGGCGATGACCAGGGACTCCTCCCCCGTCAGGGCCTGCCACAGCTCCTCGGTGACAAACGGGATGACCGGGTGCAGCAGCCGAAGCAGCGTATCGAGGGCCGCGGCCAGCACCGCGGTGGTGTGGATGAGCCCGTCGGCGAGCTGCACCTTTGCCACTTCGACATACCAGTCACAGAATTCGTCCCACGCGAAGTGGTAGAGCGCCTCGCAGGCCCGGCTGAACTCGTAGCTGTCGAACGCCGAATCCACCTCGGCGCGAACCTCTTCCAACCGCCCCAGGATCCACCGGTCGGCATCGGTCAGCTCTGCGGC
The DNA here is from genome assembly GCF_039023525.1 of Mycobacterium sp. 050272. Classification (NCBI taxonomy): domain Bacteria; kingdom Bacillati; phylum Actinomycetota; class Actinomycetes; order Mycobacteriales; family Mycobacteriaceae; genus Mycobacterium; species Mycobacterium sp. 050272. The sequence continues at coordinate 360,357 of NZ_JBCHKV010000005.1, forward strand.
CGGCGGCACCGGTGCCAGTTGCGCGCCGTTGAGCAACGCGAAGCGGGTGGCATTGAACAGCTTGGTGACGAAGTTGCGCGACGCCCGGACGGCATCCTCACCGACGGACAGGTCGCCGCCGGGACTGGCACCACGGGCGAGGGTGAACCGCAGCGCATCGGCCCCGAACATCTCCAGCCAGTCCAGCGGGTCGATCACGTTTCCCTTGGACTTGCTCATCTTGCGGCCGAACTCGTCGCGGATCAGCCCGTGCAGGAAGACGTCGGTGAACGGCACCTGCGGGCCGCGGGAGCCGCCGAGCGTGATCGCGTCGTCGCCGCCGACGAAGGTGCCGAACATCATCATCCGCGCTACCCAGAAAAACAGGATGTCGTATCCGGTCACCAAAACACTTGTCGGATAAAACTTTTCCAGTTCCTGAGTCTTATCCGGCCAGCCCAGCGTGGAAAAAGGCCACAGCGCCGACGAGAACCAGGTGTCCAGCACGTCGGGGTCTTGGGTCCAGCCCTGTGGCGGGGTCTCGTCCGGGCCGACACAGACCTGTTCGCCGTCTGGCCCGTACCAGATCGGGATGCGGTGGCCCCACCACAGCTGTCGCGAGATGCACCAGTCGTGCATGTCGTCGACCCAGCCGAACCAGCGCGGTTCCAGGCTGGCCGGGTGAATCACGGTGTCCCCGTTGCGCACCGCGTCGCCGGCGGCTTTGGCTAGCGACTCCACCCGGACCCACCACTGCAGCGACAGCCGGGGCTCGATCGGTTCGCCGCTGCGCTCCGAGTGCCCGACGCTGTGCAGGTAGGGACGCTTCTCCGCGACCACCCGGCCCTGCGCGGCCAGCGCCTCACGCACGGCGACACGAGCTTCGAAGCGGTCCATCCCGTCGAATTGTGTTCCGGTATCGACGATCCGTCCCTTGGTGTCGAGGATCGAGATCATCGGCAACTCGTGACGCAGCCCGATCTCGAAGTCGTTCGGGTCGTGCGCAGGCGTGACTTTGACTGCGCCGGTGCCGAATTCGGGGTCCACGTGCTCGTCGGCGACGATGATCAACTGCCGATCGAGGAATGGGTGCGGCAGCGTGGTGCCGACCAGGCGGCGGTAGCGTTCGTCGTCGGGATGCACCGCGACCGCCGTGTCACCGAGCATCGTCTCGACCCGGGTGGTGGCCACCACGATGTGTGGCTGCGAGTCGTCGAGCGACCCGTACCGGAACGACACCAGTTCGCCTTCGACCTCCTGATAGTCGACCTCGATATCGGAGATCGCCGTCTGGAGCACCGGCGACCAGTTGACCAGTCGTTCGGCCTGATAGATCAGCCCCGCGTCGTAGAGCCGTTTGAATATGGCCCGGACCGCGCGGGACAGGCCCTCGTCCATCGTGAACCGGTCGCGGTCCCAGTCGACCCCGTCGCCGAGGCGACGCATCTGGCCGCCGATGGCGCCGCCGGACTCGCGCTTCCAATCCCAGACCTTGTCGACGAAGAGCTCGCGGCCGAAGTCCTCTTTGGTCTTGCCGTCGACCGCGAGCTGCTTTTCCACGACGCTCTGCGTCGCGATGCCGGCGTGATCCATCCCCGGCTGCCACAGCACCTCGTATCCCTGCATGCGCTTGCGACGGGTCAGGGCGTCCATCATCGTGTGTTCCAGCGCGTGGCCCATGTGCAGGCTGCCCGTGACGTTCGGCGGCGGCAGCACAATCGAGTACCCGGGCTTGGAACTGGTCGGGTCGGCCTTGAAGTAACCGGCGTCCACCCATTTCTGGTAGATGGCCGACTCCAGCGCGCCCGGATCCCACGACTTGGGCAGGTCGGCGGCGGAGCGGGGGCTGGCGGTCACCGGTCAATTCTAGGAACCGCGACAGGCCCGCGTGTAAGCGCCCGAACACGGGTGTGCTCGGTCACTCTCGGTGCCACCGCCCCAATCAGGGAATCGTGAGCACCTGGCCGGGGTGGATCAGGTCTGGATCGGAGACACCGCTGGCGTCCGCGATCACCTGATACTTGCTGCCGTCACCGTAAATCCGCTCCGCGATCGCCCACAGCGTGTCGCCGGATACGACGGTGTAGGTGCGCGGCGCGGGCTCGGGGGGCGCCTCGCCCGCGGGCTCCGGAATGCCGCCGACGGGACCGGACATCGGTTCCGGGGCGGGCTCGGCGACGGGCTCGGACGTGTCGGTCGTCACATCCGCGGGTTCGGCGGCCGGCGCCGGAGGTGGCGGACCGTCGGTCTCGGTGTGGGTGGACCACGCCGGTCCGTCCGCGGCGTAGAGCACAAGGTTGCAGTCGTCCTGAAGCACCAGCCGGACGTCCTTCTTGCCTTTGGTGTCGGTGTGCCATACCGGCTTGTCCGATGTGTACAGGACGAAATTGCCGTCGGGCTGCACCTCGGCGCGCTGCACGTCTTGGCCGTTGGTCGCCGTCGCCCACAGCGCTTCCCCACGCGCGGCCAGCACGAGGTTGCCGTCGTCTTGCAGCGTCAGTGTGTAGGCCCCGTTCTTGGAGGCGAGCGATTGCCCCCGCTGCAGCTGTTGTCCTTCAGTTAGCGTGTCTGACATGGCTTTTCCCTCTCATCATCTAGTCCGGCGTGATGACGCCGGACGCGTCTGCCGGTGCCCGGTGAGTGGGCGCCCACTGAAAATCGGTCGCAGCTGGCATACCTCCCTCGACGGAATCGAAACCATCTGAAATCTTCGGAGATCGCCCCAGACGTGCTGTGACGCTTGGCTCCTTCGTGCGGCGTGGTCTGTCGCGACGAACCATCTCTTGCACGGATGTTCAGGCAGGTCGCCTAGGACACTAGTCCGATGCGGTGCCGATCGAAAGCCGTTGTGGCAGCGGGTTTAATCCAACCGCTCGGTCCGCAGCGACACGCCGGCGGCGGGCAGCCGGGCCAGCAAAACGTCGCCCATCGCAGCCGCCGGAGTGAGCACACCGCGCAAGTCCGTGAGCTTGTCCCGGTCCAGTGCGAGGGCCAGGCCACACTCCCCCAGCAACACCGCCGTCGCCTTATAGCCGGGGTCCCCCTGCTGCTCCATCCGCGCCACATACCGCGCACCACTGGTTGTAGTGGTGTAGGTCTCGAGCCGGTAGTAGCCGCGGTCACGCGTTTTTTCGCTCGGACCGGTGCCGGGTTTGGGTGTGATGCGGTCCACCAGCGCTTCCGGCAGCAGCCGCAAGTAGCGACTGCCCAGTCCAAACGTCGCGTTGCCGATCCCGGCCATGATCGCCGACGCCACCGGTGCCAGCGGCGACGAGCCCAGGCTCATGTGTTCGGTGTAGCGAAAGCGCCGGCCGTACGCCCAACCCAGTAATGCGTTGCTGCGGCGCACGATTCGGGTGTTGATGGACGACATGAAAAAACCGGCTGTCCATACTCCGGTCAGCTCCGGCGCGATGTAGCGACCCCGCCGCCAGGGCAGATCGGGCTGCCGCCCGAGTTCGGGTTCGGCGCCGCGATCAGTGCTGAGCGTGTACGGGTCGACAAGCAGGCTGCGGACATTCGCGTCGCTGGACGCGGCTCGCAGCACGCCCATGAGCGACGCGACCGTCCCGCCGGAGAACCCACCCATCAATGCGCGCATCACGAAGTTGGTATCCCCGAGCTCGCCGGAGCCGTCGTCTTGGGCCGCCCGATACAGGGCGTACACCGTCAGGTCCGAAGGGACAGAATCGAATCCGCAGCAGTGCACGATCCGGGCGCCGTTGTCGGCAGCCTGCTTGTGATACAGATCGATGGCCTCGCGGATGAACATCGCCTCACCGGTCAGGTCCGCGTAGTCGGTACCCGCCGCGGCGCACGCAGCCACCAACGGCATGCCATAGCGGGCGTACGGCCCGACCGTGGTGACGACGACTTGGGTGCGAGCGGCCATCTCTTCCAGGGTCGAGGGCGACGCCGCATCGGCGCTCAGCACCGGCCAGGACTGCGCGGACTCCCCGAGGCTGTCGCGGACGGCGCGCACGCGATCTGCCGACCTGCCGGCCAAGGCGATCCGCGCACCGGCTCCGGCGCGTGCCAGGTATTCGGCGGTGAGCTTGCCGACGAAGCCGGTCGCCCCGTACAGCACGATGTCGAATTCACGCCCCGATGCGGTCATCGTCGCGACGGTACCGGATCGACATCGGCTGCTCCGCAGCCGCGCGTACCGCAGCTTGCCCAACAGAAAATGCCGGGCACAAAGGCCCGGCATTTTCTGTGATCTGTGAGGTCAGCCGCGACGGCCGCAGACCGGCCACGCGCCGATCCCCTGCGAGTGCAGCACGTTCTCGGCCACCCGGATCTGCTCCTCGCGGCTTGCGCCGGACGGGGAACCCGACCCGCCGTTGGCGCGCCAGGTGCTCGGGGTGAACTGCAGGCCACCGGAGAAGCCATTGCCGGTACTGATGCCCCAGTTGCCACCCGACTCGCACTGCGCGATGGCATCCCAGTTCACGCTGTACGCCTTGATCGGCGCCGGGGCTTCCGGTGCCGGTGGCGGCGGGGCGTCAAAGCCGACCGGGGCGGGCGGCGGCGGAGCGTCCGGCGCCGGCGGCGGCGGGACGTTCGGGTCAAAGCCCACCGGCGCAGGCGGCGGGGCGTCCGGTGCCGGAGGCGGCGGAACGTCGAAGCCCGCCGGCGCGGGCGCGCCGGGAGCGGGGGCGTCGGGAGCCGGCGGCGGGGGCACATCCGCGCTCGCGGTGGCGGACGGAAGCGTCACCAGCGAACCTGTGATAGCAGCGAGGATGAGCGTCTTACGGACGTTTTTCAAAGCGTTCCTTTCGCGAGCGCGCGCGCCAAAGCAAACCCACGGATGGGTTTAGGTGGTTCGTGAAGTGGAAATAGGTGCTCTGGACCGTGCCGTCTCGTTCCGGCACGACAGCGAGGGCAGGGTTTGCCCAGCAGGCACAAAGCCGCTGGCTGTCGGACGGCGATCGCCGTCCGCAACCTCGCTCACACACGGGTATGTGGATTAAATTTTGTTTAACCCCTTTCGGGCTAAAAGGCACCGTATGGGACGGCGGAGCGTTCGTCATATCCGACACGCCGATATCTCGGAACAATAACGAGCAGATCACGACGTGAGTAGAGAATAATTTCTGCAGGTCAGCGACGCCTTTTCTTCGCAAACTCCCAGGTCAAGATCATGGCGTTTTCGTGACTCGAATCACGCCCATTTTGTGAGCTGGGCCACCTGTTTGCCGGACGGTCGAGCTACCGGCCGGTTCGCTCGCTGGCGGACGCGATCGAGGTCGATCGGCAGGCGCACTATCATTGATCTTGATCGGTTCAGCTCGAGTCGCATCATCCGAAAAAATACGCTGCTAGCGGCTGAAACATGCTCTTCCACAACGTCGTTCGTCGACGCAAGCGCGGGGCGCCCCAGCGGCAGGCGTCAGCATCGCGTAAACACGTCTCGACAAACGTTTCAGCCGAGTTACGCAGTGCTTCAACGACTTTAATGAGAACTCCGGCCTGGAGGAGCTGCGGCGCCCCTCCGACACGTCGGTCCCTGGCGCCAAGGACGAGACCGTGTGCCGCGCGCCGACTGATTTGCACAAAGCAATTTGCTGGAGAAATCCACCGCGCTTCTTCAACTGCCCGCACGACCGCGCCGGTGACGACCCGTCCCGCCAGCACGCCGAGCAGCACTCGAAACATGCTGTGGCACAACGTGACCCACTGCCCATGGCAGGCTCCGATTACGGCACATGCGGAAACGACGCGCCGAATACCCGGATATTTACTACATTCGAATCACAGACGAGGATGAATAAACGGTTAACTGGTCGAGCATTAAAGCGATGCTTTTATCGCGATAATTGAGATGAAACCGAATAACTAATCTCAAGAATGGCGAAAACTCGCCGAGGCGCGTCAGGCGCCGGGGAGCACCAGGGCGCGGAGCTCGGCGTCGGTGTTGACGTTGGTCAACGCGCGCGAATCCGGCAGCACGATCTGCTGGGCGTCTGAGGCGTCGATCAGCGCGCTCATCCTGCGCTCGCCGGCGGCCACCAGTGCATCGATGCGGTCGGCAAGAGCGGTGCGGTACACCGCAGCCAGGAAGTGGCTGCGGCCGTCCCAGGGCACGACCACTTCGGCGTCGGTCTTGGTGGCGAGCGCCATCAGCTCGTCGATCAATTCCGGTGTCAGCAGCGGCATGTCGACCGCGCAGACGAAGGCGAATTGGGCACCCGCCTCCGCGGCAGCGCGCAGTCCTCGCCCGGTTGCCGGCAGTGGCCCCAGTCCCTGGATCTCGTCACGGATGACATGCGCCGTCGCTAGCGTGGGCAGCGGTTGGCCCGGGGCGGCGACGACGAATACCGGCTCGCAGCGCTGCGCCACGACACCGACGACATACTCGGCCATCGTCGCGGCTCCGCCGGGGCCCGGCAGGGTGGCCTTGTCGCGGCCCATGCGCCGCGATTCGCCCCCGGCGAGTACTACTGCGGCCAAGGACACTGCATCGGACACGAGCGCTGCCCTTAGTCGACGGTCCAGGTGTCACGCCCGCGCAGGAGAGACTGCAGCGCGGCCGAGTCGTACGCAGTGGCGGCCCGGGCCGCGGTGACCTGAGCGCGGGCCGCGTCGTCGTAGGTGGGCCGCGAGACATCCCGGAAGATGCCCAGCACGGTGTGATCGAGGTTCTGGTCCGACAGCCGCGACAGCGCGAACGCGTAGGCCGGGTCGTCGGTGTGCGCATCGTGCTTGACGATCTCCTCGACGGCCACGTCGGCGGTCTTGGCGGCCTCGAGGCTGAAGCCCGACTTCACCACGCAGTATTCGCCGTTGGCGCCGAACACAATTGGGTCACCGTGACGCACGTTGATCACGCGGTCCTCGGCTCCCTCTTTACGCAGCGCGTCGAACGAGCCGTCGTTGAAGATCGGGCAGTCCTGCAGGATCTCGACCACCGCGGCCCCGCGGTGCTCGGCGGCACCGCGCAACACCTCGGTCAGCCCGGCGCGGTCGGAGTCCAGCGCCCGACCGACGAAGGTCGCCTCGGCGCCCAGTGCCAACGACACCGGGTTGAACGGGTGATCCAGGGAACCCATCGGCGTCGACTTGGTGATCTTGCCGACCTCGGACGTCGGCGAGTACTGGCCCTTGGTCAACCCGTAGATCCGGTTGTTGAACAGCAGGATCGTGATGTTGACGTTGCGACGCAGCGCGTGGATCAGGTGGTTGCCGCCGATCGACAGCGCGTCGCCGTCGCCGGTGACGACCCAGACCGACAGGTCCTCGCGAGAAAGTGCCAGGCCGGTCGCGATCGCCGGCGCGCGGCCGTGGATCGAGTGGAACCCGTAGGTCTCGAGGTAATAGGGGAAGCGGCTGGAGCAGCCGATACCGCTGATGAACACAATGTTCTCGCGGCGCAGGCCGAGGTCCGGCAGAAAGTTGCGGATCGTGTTGAGGATGACGTAGTCACCACAGCCCGGGCACCAGCGGACCTCCTGGTCACTAGTGAAATCCTTGCCCTTCTGCGGCTGATCGGTGGTGGGCACACCATCGTTCTTCTTCAACCTCGGAGTCAAGCCGAGGTCCGTGCCCGCCAGGTCGCCAGCGATCCCGCTCGTCATGCGTTAGCTCCAACCGTTGCTGCCGCCATTCTGGCGACCATCGCTTTGTCTTGCTCGATCTCGGCCAGGGTCCCGGCCAGGGCCGCGCGGATGAGCCGCCCGACCTCGTCGGCGAGGAAGGCGACGCCTTGCACCTTGGTGACCGACTGCACGTCGACCAGGTACTTGGCGCGCAGCAGCATCGCCAGCTGACCCAAGTTCATCTCCGGTGCCACCACCCTCGGGTACCGACGCAGCACGTCGCCGAGGTTGGCGGGGAACGGGTTGAGATAGCGCAGGTGGGCGTGGGCGACCTTGATGCCCTTGCGCCGCGCGCGCCGGCAGGCTTCGCCGATCGGGCCGTACGAGCTGCCCCAGCCGATCAGCAACAGCTCGGCATCCCCGGTCGGGTCGTCGACTTCCAGGTCAGGCACCGAGATCCCGTCGATCTTGGCCTGGCGCAGCCGAACCATCAAATCGTGGTTGACCGGCTCGTAAGAGATAGCGCCCGAACCGTTTGCGGCCTCCAGGCCGCCGATCCGGTGCTCCAGACCCGGCGTGCCCGGAACGGCGAACTGGCGGGCCAGCGTCTCCGGGTCCCGCGCGTAGGGCTGGAAGGGCTCGTCGGGCTTGGCGAAGGTGTGCGTGATGGGCTTCAGCGTCGAGACGTCGGGGATCTTCCACGGCTCCGAGCCGTTGGCGATCGCGCCGTCGGACAACAGGATCACCGGCGTGTGGTACGACACCGCGATGCGCACCGCCTCCAGGGCGGTCTCGAAGCAGTCGGACGGCGACCGCGGCGCCAGCACCGCCACCGGTGACTCGCCGTTGCGGCCATAGAGCGCTTGCAGCAGGTCGGCCTGCTCGGTCTTGGTGGGCAGGCCGGTCGACGGTCCGCCTCGCTGCACGTCGATGACCAGCAGCGGCAGTTCGGTCATCACGGCCAGGCCGACCGCCTCGGACTTCAGCGAGATACCCGGCCCGGAGGTGCTGGTCACACCCAGCGCGCCGCCGTACGAGGCGCCGATCGCGGCGCAGATGCCGCCGATTTCGTCCTCGGCCTGGAAGGTGATCACATTGAAGTTCTTGTGCCTGGACAGCTCGTGCAGGATGTCCGACGCCGGAGTGATCGGGTAGCTGCCGAGCACGACCTGAATGCCGGACAACTGGCCGGCCGCCACGATGCCGTAAGCCAGCGCGGTGTTGCCGGAGATCTGACGGTATTCGCCGGTCGGCAGGGTCGCCCGGGACACCTCATACGTGGTGCCGAAGGCCTCGGTGGTCTCGCCGTAGTTCCAGCCCGCCTTCAGCGCGAGCACATTGGCCTCTGCGACGTCGGGCTTGCGGACGAACTTCTCCCTGATGAAGTTCTCGCTGGTCTGGATCGGCCGCCCGTACATCCACGACAACAGTCCAAGCGCGAACATGTTCTTGGCGCGCTGTCCGTCTTTCTTGGACGCGCCGATCGCCTCGACGGCGCCGAGCGTCAGCGTGGTCATCGCGACGGAGTGCACCACGTAGTCGGACAGCTCGTCGGTCTCCAGCGGGTTTGCTACGTAACCGACCTTGGTCAGGTTTCGCTTGGTGAATTCGTCGGAGTTCGCGATCACCATTCCGCCGCGCGGCAGGTCACCGATGTTGGCCTTCAGCGCGGCCGGGTTCATCGCAACTAGCACGTCGGGCCGGTCGCCGGCGGTCAGGATGTCGTAGTCGGCGATTTGAATCTGGAATGACGAGACCCCGGGCAATGTGCCTGCGGGGGCGCGGATCTCGGCGGGATAGTTCGGCTGGGTCGCGAGGTCGTTGCCGAACAGCGCGGCCTCCGAGGTGAACCGGTCACCGGTCAGCTGCATACCGTCGCCGGAATCGCCGGCGAATCGGATGACGACCTGTTCCAGGCGTTGACGGTCCGCGGACCCGCCATGAGAATCTGATCCGGCTCCACTGCCGTTCAAATCCACGTCTCCGCCTTCCATTTGTTAACCGGACAGGCACACTGCCGAAGTTTCAGGTTACGCGCCGTCAAAGCGAGTCCCACGCACTTACGGTTGTATGAGACTCGTAGTACCAATTATTGCACTGGTTTTCGTGTCACAAGGACGTCCTCGGCTACGCGTACTTACCAATATCTTAAGCAAAACACGTAGTCAGCAAGGGCTACCGACGAGTACGACACAAAACTGTGGTCTTGGTCACGTCGTTGCCAATGCGTTTGTCCGCCGTAATCAATCGTTACCCAGCACGTAGTGCACGCACCGCCGTCTCGGGCATCGCGAGCAAATACAGCACGAAACCCGCACCGGCGAGGCCGCCCAGAGCCAAGAAGGCGACGTTGTAGCCGGCCGCGACCACGATGGCGCCCGCGGCGTAATTCGACACCGCGGCACCCAATCCCGTCGCCGCTGTGATCGCTCCCAGGCTGAGGTTGAATCGGCCCGTTCCATGAGTCACGTCTTGCACGACGAGAGGAAACAGCGCCCCGAAAATGCCGGCACCCACCCCGTCCAGTAGCTGTACACCGACCAACCAATACGAATTGCCCGACAGCGGGTAGAGAAAGCCGCGAGCGGTCAGAATCGCGAATCCGAACAAAAAGAGCGGCTTTCGTCCCCAGGAGTCGGCCTTGGCGCCGGCCAGATAGGCAACCGGCACCATCACCACTTGCGCCGCGACGATGCAGAGAGCCATCAGCGCGGTCCCGACTTGTTTGTTGTGCAGCGCGAGCAACTGGCCGACCAGCGGCAGCATCGCGGCGTTCGCAAAATGGAAGGCGACGACCGAGGCGGCGAAGATCATCAGCCTGCGGTTGTGCCACAGCACGCTCGGGCGTGACGGCTTGTTGTGCTCCGCACCGGGCACGTGATCCATGCCCCGGGCGACGTCATGGTCGATGGCATCGCGCGGGATGCCCAGGGTCGCGCCGATGCTGGCCGCAGCCATCGCGGCAAGCACCCAGAACACCACCGCCGGTCCGAAGAAGTAGGCCAGCCCCCCGGTAATGGCTGCGGCCGTGGCGTTTCCGGCGTGGTTGAACGACTCGTTGCGGCCGATTCGGCGCGAAAACCGTCCCTGCCCGACGATGCCCAGGGTGATCGCGGCCAATGCCGGCGCGAATACCGAGCCGGCGATTCCGGTCAGGACCTGCAGCGCCGATATTGAGTAAAAGCCGGGAAAGATCGGCATCGCCAGCGACGCGACGGTGACGGTCGAGGCACCGGCAATGATCAGGGCTCGCTTGGCGGTGGTGTTGTCGACCAGCGCACCTACCGGCGCCTGCGCAAGAATGCCGCCGACACCGCCGATGGCCATGACGAAGCCGATCGACTCCTGGTCCCAGTGGTGGGTCAGCAGCAGGTAGATCGAGAGATAGGGCCCCAGCCCGTCGCGCACGTCGGCCAGCAGGAAATTAAGCAGATCCAGCGAACGGGCCAGTCGGCGCGGAACTGCGTCGCTGGACGGTACGGGCGTGCCCGAGTCCTAGTTAGGCGCTCTTGTCGCGGCGCTCGGTGCGCGACGGCTTGCGCGGCACGATCGTCGGCAAGACGTTGTCCTGCACGGTCTCCTTGGTGACGACCACCTTGGCGACGTCGTCGCGGCTCGGGATGTCGTACATCACCGGCAGCAGCACCTCTTCCATGATGGCGCGCAAACCGCGGGCACCGGTGCCGCGGTGAATCGCCTGGTCGGCGATCGCCTCGAGCGCGTCGTCGCTGAACTCCAGCTCGACACCGTCCATCTCGAACAAGCGGGTGTATTGCTTGACCAACGCGTTCTTCGGCTCGGAGAGGATCTTGACCAGCGACTCCATGTCGAGGTTGGTGACCGAGGCGACGACCGGGAGCCGGCCGATGAACTCGGGGATCAGACCGAACTTGATCAGGTCCTCGGGCATCACTTCGGCGAAGTGGTCCGTGGTGTCGATCTCGGCCTTCGAACGAACCTCGGCGCCGAAGCCCAGGCCGCGCTTGCCGACGCGCTCGTAGATGATCTTCTCCAGACCGGCGAACGCACCCGCGACGATGAACAGCACGTTGGTGGTGTCGATCTGGATGAACTCCTGGTGCGGGTGCTTGCGGCCGCCCTGCGGGGGAACCGACGCCTGCGTGCCCTCCAGGATTTTCAGCAGGGCCTGCTGGACGCCCTCGCCGGAGACATCGCGGGTGATCGACGGGTTCTCACTCTTGCGGGCGATCTTGTCGACCTCGTCGATGTAGATGATGCCGGTCTCGGCGCGCTTGACGTCGTAGTCGGCGGCCTGGATCAGCTTGAGCAGAATGTTCTCGACGTCCTCACCGACGTAACCGGCTTCGGTCAGCGCGGTGGCGTCGGCGATGGCGAACGGCACGTTGAGCATCTTGGCCAGGGTTTGGGCCAGGTAAGTCTTGCCGCAACCGGTGGGGCCGAGCATCAAGATGTTGGACTTGGTCAGCTCGACCGGCTCGCACCGGGAGTCACGACCCTTTTCGCCGGCCTGAATTCGCTTGTAGTGGTTGTAGACCGCGACGGCCAGGGTGCGCTTGGCGGTGTCCTGCCCGATCACGTAGCCCTCGAGGAACTCCCGGATCTCAGCGGGCTTGGGGAGCTCGTCGAGCTTGACGTCGTCGGCGTCAGCCAGCTCCTCTTCGATGATCTCGTTACAAAGATCAATGCACTCATCGCAGATATAGACCCCGGGGCCCGCAATGAGTTTCTTGACCTGCTTCTGACTCTTTCCGCAGAACGAGCACTTCAGCAGATCACCGCCGTCTCCGATGCGCGCCATGGTGCCTCAGTGCCTACTTCCTGTTGCCGTACGTCTTTTAACGTGCCGCATGTATTCCCCCGACGCTACCCGTTGGATCGGGCCCGCCGCGACCATTAGCGCCGAATCGCGTCGGTGGTATTCATGCCTGTCCGAAAACATATAGCCCGACAACCCCCGTCACTGCCGCAGACGCGCTTTCCGTGTCTTTGGCGTGTCGCGGTCGTTACCCCACCGAGGCTGCTAACACCAAACGGGCTGGTTGCCAGGCCACCACCATACAGTGGCCAGGTGGGATTGGCTGGGGGAATTTTCAGGGCGGACGAATCGGTCCTGATCAGCGATGGCGGCCTGGCCACCGAGCTGGAAGCACGCGGTCACGACCTGTCGGACCCGCTGTGGTCGGCGCGGCTGCTGGCCGATGCCCCGGAGGAAATCGTCGCGGTGCATGCCGCTTACTTTCGGGCCGGCGCCGCGATCGCGACGACCGCCAGCTATCAGGCGTCGTTCGAGGGCTTTGCGGCTCGCGGGTTTGACCGCGACCGCTCCGCCGAATTGTTGCGCCGCAGTGTCGAACTCGCCCGGGTGGCGCGCGAAGCGACCGGCGCCGCCGGCCTTCTCGTCGCCGCTTCGGTCGGGCCCTATGGCGCGATGCTGGCCGACGGATCCGAATACCGCGGCCGCTACGGCCTCTCGGTTGCGGCACTGAGGCGCTGGCATCGGCCGCGACTGGAGGCCCTGGCCGCTGCGGGCGCCGACGTGCTGGCGTGCGAAACCGTGCCGGACGCCGACGAGGCCGAGGCGCTAGTGGACTTGGTGCGTACGGTCGGCGTGCCGGCCTGGCTCAGCTACACCATCGACGGGACGGCGACGCGTGCGGGTCAACCGCTCGCCGAGGCGTTCGCGGTGGCTGCCGGGGTCGACGAGATCGTCGCGGTCGGTGTCAATTGCTGCGCACCCGACGACGTGCTGGCAGCCATCGAGCTCGCATCGGCCGTCGGCAAGCCCGTGATCGTCTACCCGAACAGCGGCCAACAATGGGACGGTCACAGTTGGACCGGAACGTCGCGGTTCTCCGCCGAGCTCGCCCGGCAGTGGATCGCCGCCGGCGCGCGCATCGTCGGCGGATGCTGCCAGGTCGGGCCGAAGGACATTGCCGATGTTCGCCGAGTGTGCGCTCAGCGCGAGAAATCAAGCCGAGATTCGCAGTGAGTGCACGCTGGGCGGAAACTCATGCCGTTTGAGCGGACAGCTTCCGGTACTCGAGAACGGTGTCGATGATCCCGTAATCCTTGGCCTCTTCGGCGGTCAGGATCTTGTCCCGGTCGGTGTCCTTGCGGATGACCGAGGGCTCCTTGTTGGTGTGCCGGGCCAGCGTGGTCTCCATCAGCGTGCGCATCCGCTCGATCTCGGCGGCCTGGATCTCCAGGTCGGAGAACTGCCCCTGGATCACACCCTGCAGCGAGGGCTGGTGGATAAGCACCCGCGCGTTGGGCAGCGCCATCCGCTTGCCCGGCGTGCCGGCGGCCAGCAGCACCGCCGCGGCCGAGGCGGCCTGACCCAGGCACACCGTCTGAATGTCGGCGCGCACGTACTGCATGGTGTCGTAAATCGCCATCAGCGAGGTGAATCCGCCACCGGGCGAATTGATGTACATGGTGATGTCGCGGTCGGGGTCCAGCGACTCCAACACCAGCAACTGCGCCATGATGTCGTTCGCCGAGGCGTCGTCGACCTGCACGCCGAGGAAGATGATGCGTTCCTCGAACAGCTTGTTGTAGGGGTTGGATTCCTTGACGCCGAAGCTCGAGTGCTCGATGAACGACGGCAGGATGTAGCGCGCCTGGGGCTGGGTTTCGGGGTTCTGGAAACTCATCGGGCTTCTCCATTGGTGATGTGGGCGGCGCGGGTGATGATGTGGTCGACGAAGCCGTATTCCAGGGCCTCCTGCGCGGTGAACCACCGGTCGCGGTCGGAGTCGGCCTCGATGCGCTCGATCGACTGACCGGTGAACTCCGCGTTCAGCCGGAACATCTCCTTCTTGATGACGTGGAACTGCTCGGCCTGGATGGCGATGTCGGCCGCGCTACCGGTCACCCCACCCAGCGGCTGGTGCATCAGGATGCGGGCGTGCGGCAGCGCGTAGCGCTTGCCCTTGGTCCCCGCCGCCAACAGGAACTCGCCCATCGACGCGGCCATGCCCATCGCGTAGGTGGCGATATCGCACGGCGCCAGCACCATCGTGTCGTAGATCGCCATGCCCGCGCTGATCGATCCGCCCGGGGAGTTGATGTAGAGGTTGATGTCCTTGTCGCCATCCTCGGCGGCGAGCAGCAGAATCTGCGCGCACAACCGGTTGGCGACCTCGTCGTTCACCTCCGAACCCAGGAAGATGATGCGCTCGGAGAGCAAGCGCTCATAGACCGAGTCCGTGAGGTTGAGGCCCACCGAATTCGAACGCATATCAGTCACGACTGGGTTACCTGCTTTCTTTGCGATCTGTACTGACGACACTAACCAACCAAGCGCACCGTTTCGCGGCCACGCACCCCCGAAACGGGCGCGTTCGCTCACAGCGTCACGGTCGGATCATTCCTCGCTCGACTCTTCGGCCGCGTCGTCAGCGTCCGTAGCGTCCTCGGCTTCGGCGTCGTTCTTCGTGCGGTCCGGGAAGAACTCACTCGTGTCGATGGTGTTGCCGTCGGTGTCGGTGACGGTCGCCTTGGACACCACCGCGGCGATCGCCAGACCGCGCCGCACATCGGCGAACATGGCCGGCAGCTGGTTGTTTTCCTGAAGGTAGGAGAACAGTTGTTGCGGCTCGATGCCGTACTGCCGCGATGTGGCCACCAGTCGCTCGGTCAGGTCATCCTGGCCGACCTGGACTTCCAATTCATCGGCCAGCGCGTCGAACAACAGCTGGCGCTGGACGTCCTTCTCGACCGCGGCGCGCGTCTCGGTCTCGAACTCTTCGCGCGTCTTGCCCTGCTCGGCAAGCACCTCCACGAACTTGGCTTCGTCATGGTTGACGCTGTCGATGGCGCCGTGCATGGCGCTGTCGAACTGCTCGGCGACGATGCCTTCCGGCAGTGGCACCTCGACCTGTTCGAGCAGGGCATCCATCGCGGCTTCCTGGATCTTGCCCGCCTGCTCGGCGCGCTTGAGGTTGGCCACTTGATCGCGCAGGTTGCTGCGCAACTCCTCGATCGTGTCGAATTCGCTTGCCAATTGCGCGAATTCGTCATCCGGCTCGGGCAGTTCGCGTTGCTTGATCGTCTTGACGGTGACGGTCACCAACGCGTCCTTGCCAGCGTGTTCGCCGGTGGCCAGCTTGGCGGTGAATTCCTTGGACTCCTCGACGGACAGCCCGACGATCGCGTCATCGAGGCCTTCGATCAGCCGGCCGGAGCCAACCTCATGCGACAGGCCCTGCGCGGCGGCGCCCGGAACCTCCTCGCCGTCGATCGTCGCCGACAGGTCGATCGAGACGAAGTCACCGTCGGCCGCCGGACGGTCCACTCCGGTCAGGGTGCCGAACCGGGCCCGCAGCGACTGCAGCTCGGCGTCGACGTCGTCGTCGCTGACCGCGATCGGGTCCACCGACACCTTCAGCGCACTGAGGTCCGGGAGGGTGATCTTGGGACGGACATCGACCTCGGCGGTGAACGCGAGGTCCTCGCCGTACTCCTTCTTGGTCACCTCGATTTCGGGCCGGCCGATCGGGTGCACCTCGGTTTCGGTGACCGCCTGTCCATACCGGGTGGGCAGCGCCTCGTTGACGACCTGGTCGAGCATCTCCTCGCGGCCGAAACGTGCCTCCAGCAACTTCATCGGCACCTTGCCGGGCCGGAACCCGGGCAGCCGGACCTGCCTGGCCAGTTCCTTGTAAGCGCGCTGGAAGTCGGGCTCGAGTTCGGTGAACGGCACCTCCACGTTGATGCGCACCCGGGTGGGGCTCAACTGCTCGACGCTGCTCTTCACGGATGTGCTCCTCGTTCTTTGTTTTCGGTGGTGCGGCGCGTGGTCGGGGTGACAGGATTTGAACCTGCGGCCTTCCGCTCCCAAAGCGGATGCGCTACCAAGCTGCGCTACACCCCGCGCTGACCTCGCGATCCTACGGCGCGGCGGCGTCGGCCCACCAACGGCCTCGCAGACCTAACGAAGCGGTCACAAGGCCGCGTCGATTAGATTTGATGTTCGCCGCCAGATACAGTCACGCTCGACTAATACATGCGGGCGTAGCTCAATGGTAGAGCCCTAGTCTTCCAAACTAGCTACGCGGGTTCGATTCCCGTCGCCCGCTCCGGGTAAGTAGTGCTCCACAGAAAGGCGCCATGAGCGACCTGAAACTGGACGTGGACATTAAGGGCTCATGCACGCCGGACTTCGCGGGAGTCCGCGACGCGTTCGAGCGCAACTTTGCCGAGCGTCTGGAGCAAGGCGCGGCCGTCGCGGTGTGGGTCGACGGGGATCTCGTCGTGAACCTCTGGGGCGGCTGGGCCGACGCGGCCGGCACGCGGCCCTGGGAGCAAGACACACTGACCACGGTGCTGTCCGGCACCAAGGGCTTGTCGGCCACCTGTGTGCACCAGCTCATCGACCGCGGTGAACTGGACCTGCACGCGCCGGTCGCACGCTATTGGCCCGAGTTCGGCCAAGCCGGCAAGCAGGACATCACGCTGGCCATGGTGATGAGCCACCGATCCGGCGTCATCGGACCGCGGGTGCCGATGAGCTGGCAGCAGGTCACCGACTGGGACTATGCCTGCGCACAGATCGCCGCCGCCGAACCGTGGTGGGAGCCAGGGACCGCGCAGGGCTACCACATGACGACCTTCGGATTCATCTGCGGTGAGGTCTTCCGCCGCACGACCGGCCGCACGATCGGTCAGTACCTGCGCACTGAGATCGCCGAGCCGCTGGGCGCCGACGTCCACATCGGCCTGTCCGACGCCGAGCAACGGCGTTGCGCCGAGCGGGTCAACAAGCCGCATATGCGCGACCTGCTCACCCATATCCCCAGCGACCCGACCGCCCTCAGCGACCACCCCAAGGCGGGACTGGCGGTCGCCATGGGCTTCGCGCCCGACGACGAGGTCAGCTCCTACGACCTCGAGCTGTGGCGCCGGCTCGAATTCCCGGGCACCAACGGGCAGGTGTCGGCCCTGGGATTGGCCACGTTCTACAACGCGCTCGCCCAGGAGAAGCTGCTCAGCCGCGAACACATGGACCTGATCCGGGTATCGCAGGGCGGGCTGGAGAACGACCTGGTGCTCGGCCCCCGCGTCGCCGACCACGGCTGGGGCCTGGGTTACATGCTCAACCAGCGGTGCGTCAACGGGCCCAACCCGCGCATCTTCGGTCACGGCGGGCTGGGCGGCTCGTTCGGGTTCGTCGACCTGGAGCACGGCATCGGCTACGCGTATGTGGCGAACCGCTTCGATGCCACCAAGGCCAACGCGGACCCACGCAGCCTCGCCCTGTCCAACGCGGTGTACACCGTGCTGGGTGTCGACGTCTGCTGAGTCACCCGAGACAACCGCGCCCTGCCGAACAGATGCCGGCAGGGCGCAGTTGTCGACGGACGTGAATCAGGGGTGCCATCCGGGAGGCGGCGGCGGGTTTCCTGATAATTCGAACCCGTCACTTTTGGCAGTTCGGGCACCAGAACACGTTGCGGCCCTCGAGGACTGCCGTGCTGACCGGCCCGCCGCACACGCGGCACGCCTCGCCGGCGCGCCGGTACACATACGTGCGAGGCCGGTCGGGTGCATACGACGGTGGGCCGTGATCGTGTTCGGGGCGCACCACCACGATCTTGCCGCCCCGCAATCCGACTTTCATCAACGCGACCAGATCGGTCCATGCGGCGTCGAACTCCGCTTCACCGACCCCTCGCCCGGGTCGGTACGGATCGATGCGATGACGGAACAACAGCTCACTTCGGTACACATTTCCCACCCCGGCGATCACGCCCTGGTCCATCAGCAACGCACCAATAGGCCTGCGGGACTTCGTGATTCGGTTCCACGCCCATGCCGGGTCGGCGTCGCTGCGCAACGGATCGGGACCAAGCTTCGCGACGACGTCATTGACCTGAGCCTCGTCGATCACCTCGCACACCGTCGGGCCGCGCAGGTCGGTTCCGAACTCGGCGCCCACCATCCGCATCCGCACCTGTCCGACCGGTTCGGGAAGGTCGTCGCCGCGGTGCCATTCGGTGAAGGTGCCGTAGAGACCCAGATGCACGTGCACGATCGGGCCCCCGGCGTAGTGGTGGAACAGGTGCTTGCCCCAGGCGTTGGACTTGCGCAGCACCTGACCGTCGACCACGGACGCCGCATCGGCGAAGCGGCCCTGCGGGCTGGACACGGCGACGGGCGCGCCACCGAAGCGCCGTTGGTGCAACCGGGCCAAGCGGTGCAGGGTATGCCCTTCGGGCACCTCAAGCCTGCGCGCCGGGCACCGGCGGGGCCTGGTGAGTGCGCTCGTACTCGTCGAGAATGTCGATACGCCGTTGGTGGCGTTCGGCTTTCGACCACGGCGTGGTGAGGAAGGCGTCGACGAATGTCAGCGCCTCGTCCACGGTGTGCATCCGACCACCGATGCCGATCAGCTGTGCGTTGTTGTGCTGACGCGCCAGCGACGCGGTCTCGACGCTCCAAGCCAACGCGCACCGAGCGCCCGGCACCTTGTTGGCGGCGATCTGCTCGCCGTTGCCCGATCCCCCGATCACAATGCCCAGACTGTCGGGGTCGGCCACCGTGCGGCTCGCGGCGTCGATGCAGAAGGCGGGGTAGTCGTCCTCGGCGTCATAGGTGAAGGCGCCGCAGTCGATCGGCTCGTGTCCGGTCTGTTTGAGGTGGTCGATGACCGCTTGCTTGAGCTCGAATCCAGCGTGGTCTGAACCCAGGTAGACGCGCATGACCGCAATCCTTACCCGGCGGCCCGGGCGACGCAACGCGCGGGGTCACGCCGCCCGGCGCCAGACGGCTCAGTCGAACTCGGGCTTTTCGTGGCGCGACCGCTTGAGCTCGAAGAAGTGCGGGTAGGCGGCGAAGGTCACCGAGGCGTCCCACAGCTTGCCGGCTTCCTCGCCGCGCGGGATCCGCGACAGCACCGGCCCGAAGAACGCGACGTTGTTCACGTGGATGGTGGGCGTTCCGACGTCGTCGCCCACCGCGTCCATGCCGGCGTGATGGCTCTTGCGCAGCGCCTCGTCGTAGGCGTCGCTGTCGGCGGCGGCGGCCAACTCGGCCGGCAGGCCGACCTCGTCGAGCGCCAGCTTGATGACGTCGCCGAGTTCCTTGTTGCCCTTGTTGTGAATCTGGGTGCCCATCGCGGTGTAGAGCGGGGCCAGCACCTCGGCGCCATGCGCCTGCTCGGCGGCAATCGCCACCCGCACCGGGCCCCAGGCCCGCTTCATGTTCTCGCGATACTGCTCGGGCAGGTCTTCGCGGTTCTCGTTGAGCACTGCCAGGCTCATCACGTGGAAGTTCACCTCGATGTCGCGAACCTTTTCGACTTCGAGGATCCAGCGCGACGTGATCCATGCCCATGGGCACAGCGGGTCGAACCAGAAATCGGCCTTGTTCGCGGGGGCCTTCTCGGACATTGCGCAGTCCTCTCGCAAGAGATCGGAAACGGTTAAAGCACCGTTGTGGACAACCGTAGTCGCCGCGCGCGTGTTCCCGTTGCGCACTGTGAGCGCGCGACGCTATTAAGTTGGACGGGTGGCCCTTCCTAACCTGACCCGCGACCAAGCCGTCGAACGCGCGGCTCTGATCACCGTCGACAGCTACCAGATCAGCCTCGACGTCACCGACGGCAAAGGCGGGCCCGGCGAACGAACCTTCCGCTCCACCACCACCGTGGTGTTCGACGCACTCGCCGGCGCCGACACGGTTATCGACCTGTCGGCACAGACCGTACGCAGCGCCACCCTCAATGGGCGCGACGTGGACGTCTCGGGATACGACGAGTCGACCGGCATCCCGTTGCGGGGACTGGCCGACCGCAACGTGGTCGTCGTCGACGCCGACTGCCGCTACTCCAACACCGGCGAGGGACTGCATCGCTTCGTCGACCCGGTCGACAACGAGACCTACCTGTACTCGCAGTTCGAAACCGCGGACGCCAAGCGCATGTTCGCCTGCTTCGACCAGCCCGACCTCAAGGCAACGTTCGACCTTCGGGTGGCCGCGCCCGCGCACTGGAAGGTGATCTCCAACGGCGCCACCACGTCGGTCGAGGACGGCGTGCACAGCTTTGCCGTCACCCCGCGGATGAGCACCTATCTGGTGGCGCTGATCGCGGGCCCGTATTCGCAGTGGACCGACTCCTACCGCGATGAGCACGGCGAGATCCCGCTGGGCATCTACTGCCGGTCCTCACTGGCCGAACACATGGACGCCGAGCGGTTGTTCACCGAGACGAAGCAGGGATTTGGCTTCTACCACAAGAACTTTGGGGTGCCATACGCATTCGGCAAATATGACCAGCTGTTCGTTCCCGAATTCAACGCCGGCGCAATGGAAAACGCGGGGGCGGTGACCTTCCTGGAGGATTACGTCTTCCGCAGCAAGGTCACCCGTGCCTTCTACGAGCGGCGCGCCGAAACGGTGCTGCACGAGATGGCGCACATGTGGTTCGGCGACCTGGTCACCATGACGTGGTGGGACGACCTGTGGCTCAACGAGTCGTTCGCGACGTTCGCGTCGGTGCTGTGTCAGGCCGAATCGACCGAATACACCTCAGCCTGGACGACATTCGCGACCGTCGAGAAGTCGTGGGCCTACCGCCAGGACCAGTTGCCGTCGACGCATCCCATCGCCGCCGACATCCCCGACCTGCACGCGGTCGAGGTGAACTTCGACGGCATCACCTACGCCAAGGGCGCTTCGGTGCTCAAGCAGCTGGTGGCCTACGTCGGGCTGGAGCACTTCCTGGCCGGCCTGCGCGACTACTTCCGCACGCATGCCTTCGGCAACGCCACCTTCAGCGACCTGCTGTCCGCGCTGGAGCAGGCCTCCGGTCGCGACCTGTCGAATTGGGGACAGCAGTGGCTGAAAACCACCGGGCTCAACACGCTGCGGCCCGAATTCGACACCGATGCCGACGGGAAGTTCACTCGTTTCGTGGTGACGCAGAGCGGCGCGGCCCCGGGGGCCGGTGAGACCCGGGTACATCGGCTGGCCGTCGGGATCTACGACGACGACGGCGCGGGCAAGCTGGTGCGGGTGCACCGGGAGGAGCTCGACGTCGACGGGCCACAGACGGAAGTGCCTGGGCTGGTTGGCGTTTCGTCGGGCAAGTTGATTCTGGTCAACGACGACGACCTGACCTACTGCTCGCTTCGCCTGGATACTCAGTCGTTGCGGACCGCGCTGGAGCGCATCGCCGACATCGCCGATCCACTGCCCCGCTCGCTGGTGTGGTCGGCCGCGTGGGAGATGACCCGCGAGGCGGAGCTGCGGGCCCGCGACTTCGTCGCGCTGGTCTCCGGCGGTGTGCAGGCCGAGACGGAAGTCGGTGTGGCACAACGGTTGCTGATGCAGGCGCAGACCGCGCTGGGTTCCTACGCCGAGCCGGGCTGGGCCAGTGAGCACGGCTGGCCGCAGTTCACCGACCGGGTGCTGGCGCTGGCGCGGGCTGCCGAACCGGGATCGGATCACCAGCTCGCCTTCGTCAACACGCTGTGCTCGTCGGTGCTTTCTGACCGGCACATCGCGGTGCTGGCCGATCTGCTCGATCGGGATCCGTCCGAATTGGGCCTGGCGAGCCTCGAGATCGACACCGACCTGCGCTGGCGCATTGTGACCGCGTTGGCCACCGCCGGCGATATCGACTCCGACGGCATCGAGACGCCGTTCATCGACGCCGAGGTGCGACGCGACCCGACCGCGACCGGCAAGCGCCACGGCGCCCAGGCCGCCGCGGCCCGTCCCCAGCTCGAGGTCAAGGAGCAGGCGTTCATCACGGTGGTCGAAGACGACACCGTGGCCAACACGTCGGCGCGCTCGATCGTCGGGGGATTCGCGGCGCCCGGCCAGGGTGAGTTGCTCAAGCCGTTCACGGCGCGTTATTTCCAGGCCATTCCCGGCGTCTGGGCACGGCGTTCCAGCGAGGTCGCGCAGACGGTGGTGATCGGGCTGTACCCGTCCTGGAACATCAGCGAGGAGGGCATCGCCGCCGCCGACGAGTTCCTGTCGGCGCCGGACTCCGAGGTGCCCCCGGCGCTGCGCCGCCTGGTGCTGGAGGGCCAGGCCGGGGTGAAGCGGGCGTTGCGGGCCCGCCTCTTCGACGGTGCCTAGCCGTTAGGCCGGGCTGATACCGGCGCTCAGCACACGAATCGCGCTGACCAGGCCGTCGACCA
The DNA here is from genome assembly GCF_039023525.1 of Mycobacterium sp. 050272. Classification (NCBI taxonomy): domain Bacteria; kingdom Bacillati; phylum Actinomycetota; class Actinomycetes; order Mycobacteriales; family Mycobacteriaceae; genus Mycobacterium; species Mycobacterium sp. 050272. The sequence continues at coordinate 383,008 of NZ_JBCHKV010000005.1, forward strand.
GGTGCCCCTGCTCGAACGCCGACGAGGCCGCGGCCACGCCCAGCGGGGCGGCCGATTCGGCACCGCGTCCGCGGACCTCGGAGCCGTAGACCACCTCGATGACCGCTTGGTCGGGCGAAACGGCCAGTAGCACCGCATTGTTGGGCGTCGGCACGTCGGCCAGGATCTCGCGCGCCCGGGCCGCGGTGTCGCTGCCCAGGTCGCCGATGTAGATGGCGAACCGCGTCATCGACTGGCGCGAGCCGTATTTCAGGGCGTCGTCGATCGCGACCAGGTCCGTGATCGGGAATGGGTAATGCACCGACAGCTCACCGGGCTCGGTGACGCCGGAAACCCGTCCGCTGGAGGTGATCGCAAAGCCGGCGGGCAGTTCCGCCGGGGCCTTCGTCGCTACCTCACCATGTGCCACTGGCGCCACCTCCGACTGAGAATTCCGATGCGTGATGTCCGTGCGAGTGGCCGACGAATTCGTCGGTGGCCGCCCACAGAATCGGCGGATGCGTCCACGGCTCGGACATCTTGTAAGTCGCCGGGTGCGGCCCCTTGCGCGACCAGATCAGCGCCGCCAGCACGATCACCAGCAACGCCGGGATTCCAATTAAGTACAGGTGAATCTCCATAGCGCTCACGACGGAAACCGTATCCCACCGAGTGATCCCGCGGCGCGCTTGGACACGAGATTGGCCGTCAGGCCGCGCCCTCGCCGAGGTATCGGACCCAGGACGGATCCATTTCCTTGACCGTGGACAGCAGTCGCCAGTGCTGCCCGGTCGGCGGCAGCGGCGCCCGGCGCAGTGTCCAACCGAGCTCGGCGAGCAGCTTGTCGCCCTTGCGGTGGTTGCAGGTCGAGCAGCAGGCGACGCAGTTCTCCCAGGAGTGGCCGCCGCCGCGGCTGCGCGGCACGACGTGGTCGACGGTGTCGGCTTTCGCTCCGCAATAGGCGCAGCAGAAGCGGTCGCGGTGCATCAGGGCCGCGCGGGTCATCGGGACGCGGGCCCGGTAGGGAACCCGGACGTAGGTCCGCAGCTGGATCACCGACGGCACCGGGATCGACTCGCTCGCCGAGTGGATGACCGGCCCGGATGGGTCGTGGTGCACCACGTCGGCCTTGCCGCAGATCACCATCACGATCGCGCGCCGCATCGGCAGCGCGGTCAGCGGTTCGTAGGTGGAATTCAGCAGCAGAACCCGGCGGCGGCTCCAGATGGAAGCGCTTTCGTGCCGGTTGGGCGGATGGGTATCGACGCTATGGAGAGACGACGCGGGTGTGGGTCCGGTCAGCCCTGCCGCGGCCCCTGAACTTCGGTGGCTGCGGCGTCTCTTGCCCTGCGCCATAAATCCTCCGCCGATAGTCCACCATGATTCGTCGCCAATCGCACGCCTAATTGCTGGTGCACGCCGTGTCGAACCGGTGAACAGCAGGAGCGACTCCGCCCGTTTGACTGCGCCGGCTTGCCGATGCACCACAATGGGGGGTGATGGATCAGGTACAACAGTCCTTTTACGACGCCGTCGGCGGTGCCGAGACCTTCAAAACGATCGTGGCGCGCTTCTATGCCCAGGTCCCCGAGGACGAAATCCTGCGTGAGCTGTATCCGCTGGACGACCTGCAGGGCGCCGAAGAGCGGCTGCGCATGTTCCTCGAGCAGTACTGGGGCGGCCCGCGCACCTATTCCGACCAGCGCGGGCACCCGCGACTGCGGATGCGTCACGTGCCGTTCCGGATCACCCCGATCGAGCGCGATGCGTGGTTGCGCTGCATGCACACCGCCGTCGCGTCGATCGACGCACACACTCTCGACGACGAGCATCGCCGAGAGCTGCTCAACTATCTGGAAATGGCAGCTCACTCACTCGTCAATTCGCCCTTGTAGATACCTCGCAACCGAACGGAGCAATATGAGCCCCGCAGCATGGTGGTCGAACGCGGTCTTTTACCAGGTCTATCCACGGTCCTTCGCCGACAGTAACGGCGACGGCGTCGGGGACATCGACGGCATCGTCGCCCATCTGGATTACCTGGTGCAGCTGGGCATCGACGCGATCTGGCTCAGCCCGGTCACCGTCTCGCCGATGGCCGACCACGGCTACGACGTCGCCGATCCGCGTGACATCGATCCCCTGTTCGGCGGGATGCCGGCGATCGAACGGCTGATCACCGCAGCCCACGAGCGCAACATCAAGATCACCATGGACGTGGTGCCCAACCACACCAGCTCCCAGCACGCGTGGTTCCAGGCCGCGCTGGCCGCCGGCCCGGGCACCGAAGCGCGGGAGCGGTATTACTTCCGCGACGGCAAGGGACCCGACGGGGAACTGCCGCCGAACAACTGGACGTCGGTGTTCGGCGGGCCGGCCTGGGAGCGGGTGGTCGAGCCTGACGGCAAACCCGGCCAGTACTACCTGCACCTGTTCGACACCCACCAGCCGGACCTGAACTGGGAAAACCCCGAGGTCTTCGACGACTTCGAGGCGTCGCTGCGGTTCTGGCTGGAGCGTGGGGTGGACGGGTTCCGCATCGACGTGGCACACGGGATGGCCAAGCCGGCCGGCCTGCCCGACGCGCAGGAAGCCGTCAAGGTGTTGTCGCACCGCGACGACGACCCGCGTTTCAACAACCCGGCCGTACACGACATCCATCGCAAGATTCGCAAGATCGTCGACGAATACGACGGCGCGGTGACCATCGGCGAAGTGTGGGTGCTGGACAACATGCTCTGGGCCGAGTACCTGCGGCCCGACGAACTGCATCTCGGCTTCAATTTCCGGTTGACCAAGGTCGCCTTCGACGCGCACCAAATTCACGACGCCGTCGAGAACTCGCTGAAGGCCACCGCCATCTATGACTCCGTTCCGACCTGGACGCTGTCCAACCACGACATCGACCGTGAGGTCACCCGCTACGGCGGCGGCGAAATCGGGTTGCGCCGGGCGCGGGCGATGGCGATGGCGATGCTCGCCCTGCCCGGCACGGTGTTCATCTACAACGGCGAGGAGCTCGGGCTGCCCGACGTGCTGGACCTGCCCGAAGAGGCGCTGCAGGACCCGACCTGGGAACGGTCCGGGCACACCGAGCGGGGCCGCGACAAGGTCCGGGTTCCGCTGCCGTGGTCGGGCGACACTCCCCCGTTCGGGTTCTCCAGTTCGCCCGACACCTGGTTGCCGATGCCGGCCGACTGGGCGTCGCTGACGGTCGAAAAGCAGGACGCGGATCCCGATTCGACGTTGGCGTTTTTTCGCACGGTGCTCAAACTGCGCAGGGAGCGCACCGAATTCGACGGCGTCGAGCTGGAGTGGCTGACGGCAACCGACGATGCGCTGGTATTCCGGCGGCCAGGCGGCCTGGTGTGCGCGCTGAATACCGGAGATCGTCCGATGGCACTGCCAGCCGGTGAACTCATTTTCGCCAGTGCACCGTTGGTCGACGACCAGTTGCCGGCCGACGCGGCGGCCTGGTTGGTCTAGCCTTCCACCGGGGGCCGATTCGCGCCGCGGCCCGCGCTGGCCTATATGTGTTACATGGCAGCGTATGCGTGGGCAGTGATCGGAGCCGGCCCCGCCGGAATTGCCGCGGTGGGAAGGCTTTTAGATCAGGGCATCGCGGCGGAGAAGATCGCTTGGATCGATCCCGCTTTTGCGGCAGGCGATCTCGGCCAGAAGTGGCGGGCGGTGTCGAGTAATACCATCGCCGAAACCTTCCTGCACTTCCTGAACGGCTCTGCGGCATTTCGGTTCTCGGAGGCACCGCCGCTACCGCTGCGGGATGTGAAGCCGGGCCAGACGTGCGCGCTGGACCTGGTGGCCGATCCGCTGGTGTGGATTACCACGCACCTGCGCCAGCGGGTACACGTCTTTCAGACCACAGCGACCTCGCTTTTTCTGGGCAACAGGCAATGGAGAATTGAAACCGGACAACAAGAGATCGTCTCCGAAAATGTGATCCTCGCCGTCGGCGCGGCGCCCAAAAAGCTTGCATATCCCGGCCTGCGGGAGATCGACGTCGAGGTCGCGCTGGATCCCGACCGGCTGGCCGAGCAGTCGCTCGACGGCGCGACGGTGGCCGTCTTCGGCTCGTCACACTCGTCGATGATCGTGCTGCCGAATCTGCTGCGCCACCCGGTCGAACGGGTGATCAACTTCTACCAGAGCCCGCTGAAATACGCTGTGTACCTGGATGATTGGATTCTGTTCGATGATACCGGCCTCAAAGGCCAGGCGGCCGCGTGGGCGCGGGAGAACATCGACGGCGTCTATCCGGAACGGCTGGACCGATGCTGGGTATCAAGCCCGGAATTCGACGACAAACTCGCGCAATGCGATCGCGTGGTCTACACCGTCGGTTTCGAACGCAGAAAGCTGCCCGAGACGCCGCAGTGGGGCCTGTTGGATTACAACAGGAGAAACGGCATCCTTGCCCCGGGACTCTTCGGGCTGGGCATCGGTTTTCCCGAATATGCCGAAGATCCATACGGATTCGGGCAATACCGGGTGGGGCTCAAGAAGTTTATGGATTACCTGGATGCCGTCTTGCCGTTGTGGTTGTTGTACCGGACCTGACACGCTTCACTCAGCGCAGCACCATCGCCGCCTCGCCCCGCCGGCGGTAGACCGATCCGAAGCGGGCGTCCAGACGCAACCAGGCCGGAAGGGTGCGAACCCGGATGATTTCACTCGCGTCGATTGCATCCCTTGACTGCGGCAGGAAACCCATTGCGGTCAAAGCGAACACACAACGCATCGGTAGCCCGACGCTGGTGTCGGCCGAGCTGACCCGGATCACCTCCTGGTCGAGCAGCGAGGCCGGCGGGCCGTGCGAGCTGCTGTGCTCCCTGGCCAGTCGTGCGCCTTCTTGCGCCAGATCCAGCATCACCTGGGCCGGCACGTCGTCGAGGTGGGTGAAGCCGGACTCCGGCGGCAGTGCACTGCGCCACGACGAGTCCATTGCGAAACCCGGGTCGACGTAGCCGGTGTCATCCATCGCCGACAGCCCGCGGCCCAATCCGTCCGCGGCGACCGTCATGTCGTCCGGGCTCACCCGGCCTACCACTACCCGGCTGGCGAGCACGTCGAAACCCGTTGCCATCCAAGCTGTTAGCAAGCCGGGTGCGCGAGTCCGCAACCGAACGACCGCGGCATCGTCGAGGCGCAGAGCACGATCGACGAACGCAGCCAGGTCGGATCGATGGGCCGCCATCGATGCAGGGCCCAGCCACAATCCGCGGTCAGCTAGCGCAGCCACCGTTGCAGGTACTCCCGATGCTGTGGCGAGAGGCGCACCAACCGCTGCTCCTGGATGTGAACCGCGGCCAGCTGTGACTCGGCGATGACGGCCGGCTTGGACTGGGGGTCGGCGCCGACCGAACGTACCTCGTAGCCGAGCGTGAAATCGACAGTCCGCAGCTGCTTGGTCCAAATAGTCACCTGCAGAGGCGAATCGACCAACTTCAGCTGCGCCTTGTAGGTGACCCGTACGTCGGCGATCAGCAGCCCGATCTCCAAGATATCGACCTCGAACGCCGGTTTGAGGAAAGGAACCCGCGCCTCTTCCAGCAGCGTGACCATCGTGGCGTGGTTGACGTGCTGGTACATGTCGATGTCCGACCAGCGCACCGGCACCTGGGCGACGAATCCGACGGTCACCCGGAAGTCCCCCGTCCGCTGGTGCGGGTCATGCGGCGGATCTGTCGCGCGGCCACCGACAGCGTTGCAAGATCCTTGGCGCCGCTGGCATAGATCTCGGTGAGCGTTCGCCTTGCCCGCTCCACCCGGGACGCGCTGATGTGCTCCCACTCCGCGATCTTCTCTTCCCCACTTTCGTCCGGCTCCCCCACCGCGAGCACGTCGAGACACAGCGACCGCAGCGAGGCGTAGATGTCATCGCGGATTGCCAAGCGCGCCAAGGAATGCCAGCGGTCGTATCGGGGCAGGGCGGATATCGCGGTGAGCAGGCCGTCGGTGCCCAGCCGGTCCATCAGCGCGAAATACGTGTCCGCGACGTCGGCTGTTTCGGTATCGGTGATGTCGGCGATGTCGATGATGTCGAGCAGGCTGAAGCGGTACAGACCGGCCGCCACCAGGTAGGCCAACTCTTTCGGCGCACCCTCGGCGGCGAACGCTGCGGCTTCCTGTTCGACGATGGCCTTGTCGTCGCCACGCAGCCACTCCGACATCCGGGGGGTCAGCGTTTTGACCTTGGCGGCGAAGCGGTTGATTTCGGCGCCGACGGCCAGCGGCTGCGGGCGGTAGTTGAGCAGCCAGCGTCCGGCCCGATCGATCAGACGTCGGGTATCCAGCGTCATCTGGTCCGAGAGCGCGACCGGGATATCCGCCGCGCGAATACCGCGCCAGATCTCGTCGATCCCGAAGATGGCGTCGGTGGCCACCCAGGTGCGGACCGCGTCAATGTGCCCGACCCCGACGTCCTGGGTGATCCGGAACGCGTAGCTGATACCGGCGGCGTCCACCATGTCGTTGATCAACATCGTCGTGACGATCTCGCGGCGCAGCTGGTGAGTGCGGATCTCCGGGGTGAATCGCTCCCGCAACGGCGTCGGGAAATAGCGTGGCAACCTCGACGCGAAGACGTCCTGCTCTGGCAGTTCGGTGGTCAGCATCTCCGCTTTCAGGAGCAGCTTCACGTGGGCCATCAGCGTGCACAGCTCGGGTGAGGTCAGCCCGAGACCAGCTTCGGTGCGCCGCACGATCTCCTTTTCCGACGGCAGCGCTTCCAGTTCGCGGTCGACGCCGTTCTCTTCGAGGAACTTGATCTGCATGGCGTGCACCGGCAGCAGGCTCGGGGCGTTGGCGCGGCTGGTGCCCATCAGGTCGTTCTGGTCCTCGTTGTCGGCGAGCACCAGTTTCGCGACCTCGTCGGTCATCGATTCCAGCAGCGCGCTGCGCTCGTCGGCGTGAACTTTGCCGGCCGTGACCAGCGAGTCGATCAGGATCTTGATGTTGACCTCGTGGTCGGAGCAGTCCACGCCGGCAGAGTTGTCCAGCGCGTCGGTGTTGACCCGCCCACCCGCGAGGTCGAACTCGACGCGGCCCAGGGCCGTCACGCCGAGGTTGCCCCCCTCGCCGATTACCTTGGCGCGCAACTGGTTTCCGTTGACCCGCACCGGGTCGTTGGCCCGGTCGCCGACATCGGCGTCGGACTCGGATTCGGCTTTGACGTAGGTACCGATACCGCCGTTGAACAGTAGGTCCACCGGTGCGAGCAGGATTGCCTTCATCAGGTTGGGCGGGGCCATCTCGGTGACCTCGTCGTCGATGCCCAGGGCCAGGCGCACCTGCGGGCTGATCGGGATCGACTTGTGCTCGCGGCTGTATACCCCGCCGCCCTCGCTGATCAGCGACTTGTCGTAGTCCTCCCAGCTGGAGCGCGGCAGGTCGAACATCCGCTGGCGCTCCGGCCAGGTCCTGGCCGCGTCAGGGTCGGGGTCCAAGAAGATGTGCCGGTGATCGAACGCGGCGACCAGCCTGATGTGCTTGCTCAGCAGCATGCCGTTGCCGAACACGTCACCGCTCATGTCGCCGATGCCCACCACCGTGAAGTCCTGGGTCTGGGTGTCGACGCCCATCTCGCGGAAGTGTCGTTTGACGGCTTCCCAGGCGCCTTTGGCAGTGATCCCCATGGCCTTGTGGTCGTAGCCGACCGATCCGCCGGAGGCGAAGGCATCGCCCAGCCAGAACCCGTAGGAGTGGGCGACGTCGTTGGCGATGTCGGAGAAGGTCGCGGTGCCCTTGTCCGCGGCGACCACCAGATAGGCGTCGTCGCCGTCGCGGCGCGTCACTTGCGGTGGGGGGCTTACCTTTCCGGTTGAGTGGTCGACATTGTCGGTGACATCCAGCAATCCGGAGATGAAGAGTTGATAGCAGGCGACGCCCTCGGCGCGGGTCGCGTCGCGGTCGGCCGCGGCGTCGCCGGTGGGCAGCGGCGGGCGTTTGAGGACGAAACCGCCCTTGGCTCCGACGGGAACGATGACGGCGTTCTTGACCGCTTGCGCCTTGACCAGACCCAGGATCTCGGTGCGGAAGTCGTCGCGCCGGTCCGACCAGCGCAGCCCGCCACGGGCAACCGGGCCGAACCGCAGGTGCACACCCTCGACGCGCGGTGAGTAGATGAAGATCTCGTACTTGGGCCGCGGCAGCGGGAGCTCGTCGACCAGTTGGGCATCCAGCTTGATCGCCAGCACGTTGCGGGCCCGTGCCGAACCCTCGCGCGTCACAAAGTAATTGGTGCGCAGCGTGGCCTGCACCAGTGACGCGAAGGCACGCAGGATGCGGTCGGTGTCCAGGCTGACCAACGCGTCGATGTCCGCGGCGACGGCGGCGGCGGCCGTTTGCGCGTCGCGGCTCGTCGCCGATCCGCTCGGATCGAACAGCGCCTCAAACAGCCGCACCAGCGATCGCGCTGTCGAGGGATGCTCGTTGAGCACCGATTCGATGTAGGACTGGCTGTAGGGAAAGTTGGCTTGCCGCAAGTACTTTGCGTATGCACGCAGCAGCACGACCTGCTGCCAGCTCAGCCCGGCCCGCATCACCAACTCGTTGAACCGGTCAACTTCGACCCGCCCGTGCCAGATCGCGGTGACGGCCTCGGCGAATCGTTGTGCCGTCGCGTCGCGGTCGGCTTGCGTCTGCGCCACCTGGATGGTCGGGTGCGGCGAGATCCGGAACTGATAGATCCAGACCGGCAATCCGTCCGGCCGCATGACCGTGAACGGCCGTTCCTCGAGCACGACAACACCCATGCTCTGCAGCATCGGCAGCAGCTGGCTCAGCGAGGCACTGTGCCCACCCAAGAACCAGGTCAGCTGCGCGGTTTCCTCGCCGCGATCGGTGAACACGAGCTTGACCGAATCGCTGGTCAGCTCGTTGATGATGTTGATGTGGCCAATGGCGTCGGCCGGGGTCACCGCGGTCTTGTAGGCCTCGGAGAAGGCACCGGCGTAGTGCTCGGCGTCGGCGTGCGAGATCGCTCCCGTGGGTGCGGCGGCGACGAGCCGGTCCGACCAGGTGCGCGCGGCCTCGCTGATCAGGGCCTGGATTCGCATCCGGTTCTTTTCGGAGACGTCGACCGGGCCCGCATCTTCGGGCAGCCGCACCATGAAATGCATGAGCGCCCAAGGCGATTCACTGACCCGTGCGGTGAATTCCAGTCGCGTCCCGCCAAATTCGCGGACCAGGATGTCCTCGATCTGCAACCGCACGGCCGTCGTGTAGCGATCGCGGGGCACATAGACCAGGCAGGAGACGAAGTAGCGCAGCCGGTCGTCCCGGACGAACAACAACGCCCGGCGCTGGGATCCCAGATCCACCACGGCTTTTGCCATCGTGAATAGCCGTTCGCCGCTGAGGGTGAACAGCTCCGAACGCGGGACGGTCTGGATCACGTCGAGGATCAATTGAGCCGGGTGGACGGGGTCGTTGTCGGCCATCGCCAGGGCCTCGCGGACCCGGCGCGAGATCGACGGGATCTCCAGCACGTCGGCGTTCATCGCGGCGACGGTGAACAGCCCGACGAAGCGGTGCTCGAGCACGCCGCCGTCGACGTATTCGCGCACCCCGATGGCGTAGGGATAGGCGCCGTAGCGCAGGTAGCTACCGACGGTGGCCTGGGCTAACACCAGCAGCTTGTCGTCGTCGGTCAGTCGCGGGCGAGAACCGGTCCGGCTGCGCAGCACGCCGAGCTCGCTGGTCCCGTCGCCAGAAACCAGACCGTCGTGCACCCGGCACCGCTGGTAGCCCAGCAGCAGGAAGTTCCCCTCACCCAGCCAGCGCAGCAGCGCCGCGACATCCTCGCGGTCGGGCGCGGTGAACCGCCCGCCAGGGTTGTTTTCGACATCCGCGGCCAGGTTGCTCAGGGCGGCGATAATCGCCGCGGCGTCGGCGGCCACCTGTTGGACGTCGCTGAGGACCTTGGGCAGCACCCTCTCGACCTCGGCGAGCGCCTTGGTGTCGACGGTGGGCACGAACTGGATGTGGATCCACGCCTCGCCGACGTATTGCGGGGTGCCGGGCGCCTTGGGTTCGATGCTGACCAGGTCGCCCGCCGGGTTGCGCTGCACATCGAATACCGGGGTCATCAGCGCGGAGTAGGAGACACCGAGCCGGTGCAGCAGCACGGTGACGGAGTCCATCAGCATGCCGCCGTGATCGGTGACGACCTGCAGCGCGGGCCCGAAGCCCGCGGGATCGTCGGGAGGGTAGACCGCCACGCAGCTCTCGCCGGGCGGTCGGTGCTGGCCCAGCCGGTAGTGGGCGCTCAGCAACGCCGGGGTGAGGATGGTGGCCGGGATGGTCAGGTCGATGACGCCGGTTTCGAGCGTTCCGGGTTCTTTATCGTGGGGGCCGCGATAGGTCTCGACGTAGGCCTTGGAGATCCAGTCAGGAACGTCCGACATCGTGGCGAACGCGGTCCACGGGATGGTTGCCTGCTTCGGTCCGGAACCGATCGTCATGCCGTTAGCTCCCTACTCAGGACGGTTGGCACTACGCGCAGTCACCCCACATCTCGGCGACCGAACCGGGCGCATCGTTGCGGGGCTGCTGGCAAAGGTGACACTAGTCCCGCGTCAGCTTGCGATGCGTCACCCGGTGCGGCCTGGCGGCTTCGGCTCCGAGTCGTTCGACTTTGTTTTCCTCATATGCACCAAAGTTGCCCTCGAACCAGAACCACTTGGCCTCGTTGTCCTCGTCACCCTCCCAAGCCAGGATGTGCGTGCAGGTGCGGTCGAGGAACCAGCGGTCGTGCGAAATCACCACCGCGCAGCCGGGGAATTGTTCGAGGGCGTTCTCCAGCGAACTCAGTGTTTCGACGTCGAGGTCGTTGGTCGGCTCATCGAGCAGGATCAGGTTTCCGCCCTGCTTCAGGGTCAGCGCGAGGTTGAGCCGGTTGCGCTCACCACCGGACAGCACACCCGCCGGCTTCTGCTGGTCGGGACCCTTGAATCCGAACGCCGACACGTAAGCCCGCGACGGGACTTCGGTCTGGCCGACGATGATGTGGTCCAGCCCGTCGGAGACGACTTCCCAGACGGTCTTTTTCGGATCGATGCCGGCGCGGCTCTGGTCCACGTAACTGAGCTTGACGGTCTCGCCGACCTTGACCGTGCCGCTGTCCGGCTGCTCAAGACCGACGATCGTTTTGAACAACGTGGTCTTACCGACGCCGTTGGGGCCGATGACGCCGACGATGCCGTTGCGGGGCAAGGTGAACGACAGATCCTTGATCAGGGTGCGTCCCTCGAAGCCCTTGTCCAGGTGGTCGACCTCGACCACCACATTGCCCAGCCGCGGCCCGACCGGGATCTGGATCTCCTCGAAATCGAGCTTGCGCGTCTTTTCCGCCTCGGCGGCCATTTCTTCGTAGCGCTGCAGCCGGGCCTTGCTCTTGGCCTGTCGCGCCTTGGCGCCGGAGCGCACCCAGGCCAGTTCCTCTTGCAACCGCTTCTGCAGCTTCGCGTCCTTGCGGCCCTGAACCGCGATCCGCTCGGCCTTCTTCTCCAGGTAGGTCGAGTAGTTGCCTTCGTAGGGATAGGCGCGGCCGCGGTCGAGTTCCAGGATCCATTCGGCGACGTTGTCCAGGAAGTAGCGGTCGTGGGTGACGGCCAGGATCGCGCCCGGATAGCTGGCCAGATGCTGTTCGAGCCACTGCACGCTCTCGGCGTCCAGGTGGTTGGTCGGCTCATCGAGCAGCAGCAGGTCGGGCTTGGACAGCAGCAGTTTGCACAGCGCCACCCGGCGTCGCTCACCACCGGACAGATTGGTCACCGGCTCGTCGGGCGGCGGGCAGCGCAGCGCGTCCATCGCCTGCTCCAGCTGCGAGTCGAGGTCCCACGCGTCGGCATGGTCCAGCTCCTCTTGCAGCCGGCCCATCTCCTCCATCAGCTCGTCGGAGTAGTCGGTGGCCATCAGCTCGGCGACCTCGTTGAAGCGGTCGAGCTTGACTTTGATCTCGCCCAAGCCCTCTTCCACGTTGCCGCGAACGGTCTTCTCCTCGTTCAGCGGGGGCTCCTGTTGCAGGATGCCGACCGTGGCACCGTTGGCTAGGAACGCGTCGCCGTTGTTCGGCTTGTCCAGTCCGGCCATGATCCGCAAGACGCTCGACTTACCGGCGCCGTTGGGGCCGACGACACCGATCTTGGCGCCCGGGAAGAAACTCAGCGTGACGTCGTCCAGGATCACCTTGTCGCCGTGCGCCTTGCGGACCTTTTTCATCGTGTAGATGAACTCAGCCATGCCGGGGTTGTGCCTTTCTGGTCTTCGAGAATGATCTCGCGGACCATCCTATGCATCGCCCGGGATGCCCGGCCCGCCCGCTAAGCCGACAGAGGTAGCGCGCTGGGGTTCTCGGCGCCGTCGCCGGATCCGACCGAGTCCACGTCGGCCGGTTCCTCCGCGCTGTTAGCAGCCGCCGGTTCCACAGCGGGACCGGTGTAGCCGGGTTTTTCGATGCGCACGATCGCCCGCGAGCAGTCCGGGCCGACCGATGTAGCGCGCATCTCCAGCGACGAACGGCGATTGCCGTCGCGGTCCTCGTACTCGCTGGTGTAGACGTGGCCCACCACGATCACCGGCGCGCCCTTGCCCAGCGCGGCCCCGACCCCGGTGACCAGCTTTCCCCAGCAATTGACGGTGATGAACAGCGAGTTGCCCGGCTCCCAGCTGCCGTCACCCGTCCGGCGTCGAGAATTGCTGGCCACCCGGAACTTGATCACCTCCTGGGTGCCTACCTGTCGACGCTCGGGGTTGTTGACGATGTGGCCGACCACGGTCAGCGGTGTTTCGAACATGGGCTCAATTTCCTTTCGCAGGTGTCTCAGATAGCGCTCTTTGCTTGCTGCCCATTGAGCGCCGAGCCACCGACGAGCCATGGCTAACCACGGCCGATGGTCGGCAGGGTCTGTGGACAAATTCGTGACTGTGGATAGGGACGCGAGGTGGGTGCGGTGCGGCTTTGAGCGGCCGGGATTTGTCGTACTCGGTGGCGAGGATGTTGTTATGTCGTTGACCGCATCTGTGAACCGCCCCAGGTTTTGTTCCGATCTTTGTAGGAGGATCGAGAACATGCCCCGCCAGTATTCGCCGGAGTTTCGTCAACGTGCGTTGCGGTTG